>DBDG01000056.1 GCA_002293475.1 Lachnospiraceae bacterium UBA938 | reverse complement strand
GCCATCACCTACGGCAACATCGCTGGAGTATATGACAGCCAAGGCGATTACCCCAAGGCACTAGATTTTTTAAAAAAAACATTTTTAGCATTTGAAAAAAAACTGGGGCCAGATCATCCTAATACCAAATTTGTAAAAGAACGTATTGAACATATAGAAAATAGTTAATTATTTTTGAATGTAGTAGTGATTAATAAATCCTTGACAATTTGTCTCAGGTTGGGGAAATTGGGGAATATTGATATGAATAACAGTGCGTAGGATAAGAGAATTCTCAAAAAAGCAACTCTATATTGACATGAAATTATGTCAGTGGTATTCTATAAATATGAAAGAAACAATCGCCCACAAGGTGGTTGACCAGTTGAATGTAGAATAACCACCCCGACGGCCAAGTCTTAGGGTGGTTTTTCTATGTAGCTACTTACTGAACGCAAAAATAAACGTCAGGAGTGCCAGAAGGAACATACCAAAAGTCAGTAAGTCCCTGAAATCATAACGATTTCTCATAGGCATTTGAAAAATTTGAACGCGGAATTTCGCCATTAATTAGTTCCAATACTACATTCCCAGTTTTATCTATACACTTCCACTGACCATTAGTTTTAGCCCATGCAACGCCATCCGAATTAATTATTAAAATAAAAAATATGGTTGCAATTACTTGATTAATACATCCTTGACAAGTTGCAACTGGCCGGCAGCCCGCAACAATGTTTTCGTATAATCGGTTGCCGGGGAGAAGATGACTTCTGAACAAGGCCCTTCTTCGCAGATCATGCCATTGTTCATGATCATAATGCGTTCACACATTTTGTAGATTACCCGCAAATCATGAGAAATAAACAAGATCGACAGTCCCATTTCTTCATGCAGCGTAAGCAGCAGGTTCAGTATCTGGGACTGTATCGTCACGTCAAGGGCCGAAATCGGCTCATCGGCTATTAGCAAGCGCGGCTTAAGCATCAAGGCGATGGCGATTCCGACGCGCTGCCGCTGGCCGCCGGAAAGCTGGCGGGGATAGCGCTCTGCCATTTTTTCTTCTAGGCCCACTTTATTAAGCATCTGCATGACTTTTTCCCGGCGCTCTGCTTTGCTGAAGCCGCCGGCGAGCCGCAGCGGCTCTTCCATGATCCAGCCGATCTTACGGGACGGATTCAGGGAACCGTAAGGATCCTGAAATACCATCTGCGGACGCGGGGAACGGTGGATGATTTCGCCGTTATAATCCTTTTGAATCCCCAGCAGGGTTTTGACCAAGGTCGATTTGCCGCTGCCGCTCTCCCCGACCAGACCCAGTATTTCTCCTTCCCGCATGGAGAAAGAAATATCATATAATATCTGCCGCCGCCGGTGTTCACCTTTGCTGCCGCGGTCTGTGTAGAAGGCGTTCAGATTGTTCACGGTCAGAATGTCGGCTTGACCCGGCCTAGCTTCATTATTATTCATATGGGTGTCTCCTTGCTACAACCTTCCTGACATGAGTCTCCTTGCGGCCGCCTTCCCGACATGGGCCACTGACAGCACCGTAATCATCTTCACTGATGAACAGCAATCAGACATTGGGCAGAACCGTCGGAATCGTCGGAATGGCGGCAATCAGTTTCTTGGTATACTCCTCTTGCGGATGATGGAAAATTGCCGCAACCGACCCGCTTTCCCTGATATAGCCGCCCTGCATGACCAGCACCCGCTCACATAAGCGCGCTACTAGGCTTAAATCATGGGAAATAAAGAGGATAGCGGTGTTCTTTTCCCGGTTGATCCGTTTCAGCAGTTCCATGATCTGGAACTGGACAGTGACGTCCAACGCGGTCGTGGGCTCATCGGCAATCAGTATCTGCGGTTCACAGATCATCGCGGCGGCTATCATAACCCGCTGGCGCATGCCGCCGGACAGTTCGTGCGGATATTGCCGGTATACCCTTTCCGGTTCTGCCAGTTCTACATCACGTAGCATCCGGATGGTCTTTTCATATCTTTGCGCTTTGGACAGTTCGGTGTGGATCCGTAGGCTTTCCTCCACCTGCCAGCCGATCCGTCTGACCGGGTTTAAGGATGACATCGGTTCCTGAAAGACGATGCCGATGTCCCTTCCCTGAACCCGCCGCAGCACGCTGCGGGAACAGGTAAGAAGATCCTGCCCGTCAAAAAGAATCTTGCCTCTTTTCTGCATATCATGGCGACGGAGCAGGCCGGCTATGGCAAGAGCGCACATGGATTTGCCGGAACCGGATTCTCCCACGATGCCGACTATCTCACCGGGATAGAGCTCCAGCTCGAAGTCATATACCACCGTCTCCGGCACCATTACGTCATGAAATTCTATGTTAAGACCGTGTACTGCCAAAAGCGGCCTGTCCTGTTCCATCTTCATTGATTAATACCTTCCTGTATTCCCTCACTGAGAATGCTGACTCCTAAGATAATCAGGATCAGCACCATGCCCGGGACCAGCGCCCCGGCAGGGGAACGGAACAAATAGGCCTGGGCTTCCGCTAGCATCCTCCCTAGGCTGGCCTCCGGCGGCTGCACCCCGATGCCCAGATAGCTCATGCCCGCCTCCGCCAGCACAGCATTGTTAAAGCCGATCATGACCGCCGAAAACAGCACCCCTAGGGTATTGGGGAGGATATGTACAAACATCAGTCGCAGCGGGCCGGCTCCCTGGAGCCGGGCATTAATGACATAATCCATGTTCTTGTACTTGATAAACTCGCTTCTGACGATCCGGGCAAAGCTGGGGATAAAGGCAATTCCCAGCGCGATAATCATGTTGTTTCTCCCGCTCCCCAGCAAGCTGATGAAAACCAGAGCCAGCAAAATGCTCGGAAAGGCAAATACCGCATCAAGGATCCGCATGACGACCTCATCTATGACACCGCCGAAATAACCGGTGAAAGCACCCAGGATCACCCCGAAGAGGGTTCCCGCCACAACCGTGCTGCCGGCCACGAACAACGTCGTCCGGCTGCCCTCCATCACCCGGCTCAGCAGATCCCGGCCAAAATTATCGCAGCCCAGCCAGTGCCGCAACGAAAAGCCGGCAAACCTAGCGGCGCTGTCCATCTCATTCGGATCAAAAGGCGTATAAAAAATGCTGACCGTCATAAAAATCAACATCACGGCGGTAATGGTACCGCCGATTATTAAGTTGTGATTTCTCTTCTTTTTCATATCCTTATACCGTAACTAAACCGTTATTGTACCAGCCGTCGCTCAGCCTGCTGCCGGTTTAGCTCTTTACATTGATGCGGGGATCCACTAGGCCGTAGATCAGGTCCACCGCAATATTGACCACTAATATCAGAGCCGTAATACAGATGATGATCGCCATCACCACCGGGTGGTCCCGGTTGGATATCGAAGCCAAGAGGATCCGTCCCAAGCCGGGGATCCCGAACACCTGCTCAATAATGATGCTTCCTGCGATCATATCGGCCAAGGCCATCCCCAGAAAGGTAATAAACGGCATCAAGGCATTTTTCAGCACATGGCCGTAGAGGACGGCATTGGTGGTGTTGCCTTTGCTGTAGGCGGTCCTGGCATAATCCAGGCGCGCTTCGGCTATGACCGTACCGCGCAATAATTTCACCGCCATGGCCGCCTTCGGCAGCGCGATCGCCAAGGCCGGAAAAATCATATAGCCGATAAAACCGGCCATGTCATCTTGATAGGAAATATAACCGCCGGGTACAAAAAGCCGTAACATCAAGCCAAACCCAAGGGTAATCAGCAGACCGGCAAAAAAGGGCGGCACCGACATAATAACTTGATTCAAGGCCATAACCGCCCGTTCCGCCGGCCGGCCGGCATGCTTTGCGGTATAAAGTCCCAGCGGCACCGCGATCAAAACAATAAAAATAAAAGCCAGCAAAGTCAGCGTCACGGTAATCGGGATCTTATCCGCCACCATCTCGCCGACCGGTATCCGATAGCTATAAGAAATACCCATGTCGCCCGTCACAAAGCCCTTGAGCCATGTGCCATACTGTTCCCCAAAAGGGCGGTCCAGCCCCAGCTCATGCCGCAGGGCGGCCAGCCGCTCCGGGGTTGCCTCCGTTCCCAGCATGGCGGTCGCCGGGTCGCCGGAAATCAGATGAAAAGCCAAGAAAACAAAGAATGAGACGGCAAACAACGTAAACAGCACGGTAAGGATTTTTTTGCTTGCATATCTCATTCTTATACCCAATGTTATACCCCATATCCGCTTAGCGGATCTTCAATCTGATTGATTTCATCTGATGACAATATTAATACTGATGACAATATTAATACTCATGACAATATTAATACTGGTGACAATATTAATACGTTTTGCTCTCGACTATATATAACTTGGCGATATCCTGGACGTACAGCGGATAAAACTCGTAACCGCCGAATCTTTTGTTGAGGGCTACAAACTCAGGAAGATCCTGGATATAGACATTAGCCGCGTTTTCCGCCAGGATTCTTTCACATTCCTTATAGTAGGCCGTCTTTTCCAGATCGTCGGTACTGGCTACCGCATTGGCAAAGGCCTGGTCATAGCCGACGTTATTGTAACTGATAAAATTACTGGACGAAGCGGAGGTAAAGCGTTCCAGCAGAGCCCTAGCCGTCAGGTTGGCCGCATCTATACCGATTACCGTCGTCTCAAACTGGCGGCCCGCATATACGTCACTGAGCCAGCTTTCCCACTCAATCAGTTCAATATTGGCTTCGATTCCGACCGCCTTAAACTGCTCTACCAGTACCTGAGCCGTATCAACATGCTGCGGATAGTTGGAGGGAACGGTGATGGTAAAGGAAAATCCGTCCGGATAGCCGGCTTCCGCCAGCAATGCCTTGGCCTTCTCCTCATCCTGCTCATAGACATCCTTCAGCTCATCCATGTAGTATTTTTGAAAGGAAGGGAACATGCTGCTGCCAATCTCTGTCCCCTTACCGTCCGATACCATCTCCATTATCTCGCCCGGCTCGATGGCATAGCACAAGGCCTGACGGACCCGGACATCGTCAAAGGGGGCAACGGCGTGATTCAGATACAGAGCCTGAACTAGGTTCATGGAACCCTCAAGCACCGCAAAACGGTCAGACAGCTCTACCGCCTGAGCCGCCGGCAGTCGCGCAAACATATCAATTGAGCCGCCCTCCAGATCCATCAGAAGGGTATCGGCGTTGGGGCATATCTTGAAGATCACTTTTTGGATATTGGCCTTCTCGCCCCAATAATCTTCAAATCTTTCAACGACCAAATTCTCCTGCGGGGAGCGGGATACATAACGGTAGGGGCCAGTCCCGACCGGATCGGTGGCCGGTGAAGCATTGGCAGCAGGAATAATCGCCGTTGTCATAGAAGCCAAGAACTCCGTATTCGGCTCCTTCAGCCAGATCTCCACAGTGCCCGCGTCAGCGACCACTGTCTTTGCTATATTAGAATACGCCGCTACCAGCGGGGCTCCGCTTCCGGCATCGGCGCATTTATCAATCGAAAACTTTACATCCTCTGCCGTAACCGTACTGCCGTCGTGGAACTTGACGCCTTCTCGTAAAACAAACGTGTAAATCATGCCGTCTTCCGATATGGTGTAGCTACTTGCCACTGCAGGGATAAAACTACCGTCGCTCGCGGGCTTGACCAGCCCTTCAAATAAGTTGAACAATACCTCTTTAGTTCCTGCCGCCACGGCCTTGTGGGGGTCAAGACTGTCTTCCAGATCCTGAGGTATGCCGACGGTAATCAGAGATTCTTCATCACCTTCCTTATCACCCGAGCAACCGCTCAGTGCAATAGCAAGTGCTGTCAGCACCATGATCGAAAAGACTTTTGTCTGTCCTTTTCTTTTCATGTGTCACTGTCCTTTCTTCTTACCTTTTATAATATTTAGTTTCGCTTTATTTTATACAATGATCGGGGAAATTGCAAGGGTTTTTCAAGAATTATGGCCGAATCATGGCCGAATCATGGCCATTAACTGGCTAGTTTCCCACCACTCCGCCAGCCAGAAGAGA
>DBDG01000023.1 GCA_002293475.1 Lachnospiraceae bacterium UBA938 | reverse complement strand
AGTCTGGATGAGAGAAGATTATGGAATGGAACACAACGTATAATCAACAACATACAACACCGTGTTTCCTGACGATATGATTTAGGCCATTACTCCCCCCGATTCTTTTTGGATCCGGGGTTTTTTATTGAATTTTCACATCAATATATGGAAACGTTAATAATCTGATGGAGGAATCAAAATGAAAAAAAGACCCTACAACGTCCGTACCCTGACACTGATCGCTTTACTGGCGGCCCTATCAGCTGTCCTAATGACCATCAACTTCCCGCTGCCTTTTGCCCCGCCTTTTCTCAAATTCGACATAGCAGAGTTCCCCAGTCTGTTCGCCGGATTCTTTTTAGGTCCTGCTGCCGGCGTCATCGTTATTATGCTTAAAAATATTCTTAAACTCCTCTTACAAGGCACAGAAACCGCGTATGTCGGCGAGATCATGAATGCTTTGGGCAGCATCTTGTTCACCCTTCCGGCTTCATTCATATACAAGTACCGCAAAAATATCAAGGGTGCCCAAATCGCACTGATAACCGCAACCCTCTTCAGCAGCCTGACTTGGATACCGCTGAACTTATTTATCGGCTTTCCGATGTATGGCACCCTTTATGGTCTTACGACGGGAGATATCGTAGCCATGGCTACAAAGGTTAATCCTCTTATTACTAGCACATTTACGATCATGCTGTTCGGCATACTGCCCTTTAACCTGGTAAAACTAACGGCAACCTCCTTGGTTACTTGGTGGATGTATAAGCGAACCGGCAATCACCTACGCCCCCTGATCGGCTTGTCGGAAAAATCCAATACATCAACCCCGTCATAGGGAGCCTGCGCATAAATGTACCTGTTTTGCGCAAAATAATATAAAGAGCACTAACAAAAAGAAAGAAATTTGTGATATAATAATGTTGAAGTTGAAAAAGTATTTATGATTTTAAATTAGTGTTTTTGCAACCATTTTGCATCTATTTTGCATCCGATTTCGTATCCATTCTAGGCGCAGGAGGAGGTCTACCAATTGCTAAAGATAGCTATCTGCGATGATGAAGCGGCGGAAGTCAAGCGCATCGAGGGCTTCGTCCGTACCTATGACGATTGTGACATATGCGCCTATACCAATTCAAAGAAGCTGGCTTGGGATATCGAGGACGGCGCGTCTTTTGATCTATATCTGCTGGACGTTGTCATGCCATCTCCTGACGGCATCGAGCTTGCGCGGCTTATCCGGGATTTTGACGTAACAGCGGTAATCATCTATCTTACAAGCCGAACTGACCGCTCTTTGGATGCCTTCCGTGTCCACGCTTCACAATACCTCGTTAAACCAGTGAGCTTTGATATGCTACGAAAAGAGCTTGACACCGCACTCATCACGGTTAAAAACAGAAACGCCAAAACCTTTCTGCTAAAAACCAAGGACAGCACCGCCGCCATCCCCTTTCACAGGATCGTTTACTGTGAACACAAGGACCGTACCCTTTGCTGCATCACGGCAGACGGCGAAACACACCTGAGCACAACTCTGCGGATACCCTTTAATGATGCGATCTCGCCTCTTTTATCAGATTGCCGGTTTATCCGTCCGCATACCTCCTTTGTTGTTAATATGGACTATGTACAGCGCATCCAAGGAAGTGCGATGTTGATCGGCATCCACGGCAGCGTACCGATTGCACATCGCGCCATAGGCGAAATAAAGGAAAGATATCTTCAATATTTCTTCCGCGGCGAAGAGACATGATATTGACCTTAAAAACCAGAAACATAGGCAAAAAGAACCGTAACAAAAGCGAAAGGGAGCAGGAATGAGCGTTGACATCGTAATTAACATGATAGGTCCTGTTGTATTGATTGTTAATATAGCCTCTTTGTTTCTTTGTTTCCGCCCCAAAAACGGAACCCTCTTCACAATTGCTGTTTTGGCTGCCTACGGAGCGGCTGTACACTTCCTGTTTAACCCATTTATCATGTATACTCCATTAGCCCCGTATGGCGGCGTGATAATGCTGCCGGCCACTCTGCTACTGTTCCGCGGACAGTTCTTTCAGATAATGTTTGCCTTTTTTATGCAGTCTCAGCTGACAAGCATACTGGTACACATCGCTGACGCCTCAGTCGGCTCGGCACTGGGCATTCAAAACCCGATTGCCCCTATCATTTTCTTTCTGCTGGCAATGCTTTTATTAAGTATTTACATGGCCATGGTACTGCGGTTCGGAAGAAAGTTTTGCGAGCGCATATTTGTGGATGGCCGCAGATCCGATTGGGTTATATATTCATCCGGCGCGGCATTTTCCTTCATAGTATCAGCAACATTGAACTGGCAGATTCTTGGCGCCCTGCTGTACATTGCCCTATTGCTGTTCATTGTCTGGAGCTTCGGGGTTCTGTGCTATGCCATTATCAGCATCCATGAAAAAAGTGCCCAGACGCATCAAGCGGAAACATTACAGTTACAGATGAGTGCTATGCGGGAACAGACGGATGCTGAAAAAAAGCACCGTGAGGATATGGAGATTCTGCGCCACGAGATGCGCCATGAGATGGGTGTCATCATGGCGCTTTACCGTACCGGTAAAGCTGCCGAAGCGGAAACTGTATATGCCGATTGGCAGACAGCGCTAGACAATGCGGTTCCGGCGCTTTTATGTGCGGAGCCGATGCTCAACGCCGTGCTTGCCCGGTTCGAGCGCAAGGCGAAGAAACAGAACACACAACTATACGTAAAGTCAAACATCCCCGGTGTGCTTCCCGTCGATGCCATAAAGCTCTCCGTCATGGTATCCAACGCGCTCGAAAACGCGTTGACTGCCGCCGTCAAAGTAGCGGAAGACAATAAGCGGATCATCCGCGTCAAGCTAGTTAAGAACGGTGCTCAGATTGGGCTTGAGGTCACTAATCCCTGTGCCTCACCTGTTGTCTTTGATGAAAACGGCCTGCCCGTAACTAATGAAATCGGTCACGGCATCGGCGTTCGTTCTATCGCGGCATTTGCCCGGGATAATGATTATATGCTGAATTTCAGCAATATAGACGGAAAGTTTACGCTCCGGCTTTTAATAGGAATCGGGAATCATTAGTAACGATGAAAGCAGTTCCTTTCTGATATCAGCATCTTTTGCTTCGGCACCAGGACATATCCACAAAAACGGCCGCTTCTGGTCAAAACGGCATAACATATCCTGAAATTCTACTTGCCGGTCAGGTGATATGAAAACCGTCATCTGACCGGTGAAACGCATAAGCCTTTCTTCAAAGCACGCCACAAAGGCTTCCGTCCCCAAGCTAAGATCCATGCGGGCCAGCATCCTAAAGATGTGCTCCAGCTGGTCTTTATCCCGGTTTTCTTCCATGCACAAGATATTCTTATGGATGCAGTCTTTACCGTTGGCATACAAGGAAACGCCGATGCCAGACTCCAGAAAGACCTTCGTGAGATAAGCACCGATACTGATTGATCTTTCATTCCGCTCATCTTGCCTTACGATTCGCCGGTCAGCCAGATTAATATAGATTTCAACCGTGCTTATGGAAGTGTAGTCATATACATTTACCTTAAGCTCATCCGATTTGGCGGAAGCTTTCCAATTTACCGTCTTAGCCTCGTCAAAGGAAGTGTACTCCCTTATCCCTCGGTAGGCAAAAGGATCAGTCAACAGGTGCCTTTTCGACAAGATCTCACCGCTGATGATCTGAAAGGCTGACTTCAGTTCCTCCGTTTCATAGAGCGACGGAAGCACATAGATATGGGTCTCTCCCGGCCGGCTTTCAACCATTTCCCGCGTCATAAATAAATCAGCGCCAACAAGATCGATGCCCCTGATACCAAAATAACCTCGCTTAGGGCAGCGGATCTTATGGCTTCTGGTAATCCTCCGGAAAGGCATCATACAAAACAGATCATTCCGGTAATACATATCAGTTACCTTAGAGCTGCCGTCCGCCACGAACTTTAGATCCCCTGAGCACTGGAACTTTACTTTCAGAGCTGGTAACGGCAGCCATTTGCAGTTTTCTACCACCTCGGTTAAAACGGTCTCATTCCCAGCACTCACCGAATCATCCTGAAACTTTATCCTTACATCCATTGAGCGGTTCCATAATTTATCATACAGAACCATCTGCACCAGAAACATGATTCCGGCGATCATACCCGCTACTGCAATTACCATAGTCATACTCCTGTATATCACCGACTTGTCGGCAGTACTGCTTTAATCAATCCCCGCATTTCGCTACAGTAAGATCACTGCTTTCCGACATCTTCTGTCGGCGCCTGAACCGACTTCAATATATTATTTATTAATTCTCTGGCATCACTCCCTTTACGGTATCCATAAGCAAGTATCACCCGGTGCGCCAGTACCGGAACCGCCAGACTTTTAATATCATCAGGAATGCAATATTCCCGTCCCTGCAAGGCTGCCCAAGCCTTGGCTCCCCGCAGCAATGCCAATGACGCCCTAGGACTTGCTCCCACGACAGCTTCTTCTCCTTTTCTGGTCGCCGCCACGATATCCGCAATATACTCCCGGATGAGCGGATGGACAAAAACCTGATCGCAGCCTTTCTGCATTTCCAAGATATCCTCTCTTTTTACCACAGCCTCCAAGGCACCCAGCGGATCCTTTTGCTCATCAATGTCCATAAAGCGTTCCAATATCATCAGTTCCTCTTCCCGTTCCGGCAGACCTAAGGACAGCTTCATCATAAACCGATCAAGCTGTGCCTCCGGCAGCGGATAGGTTCCTGTTGTCTCAACCGGATTCTGAGTTGCGATTACAAAAAATGGCCGCGCCAGCTCATGCCGGACCCCATCAATGGTGACCTGCCTTTCTTCCATACATTCCAATAATCCGGCCTGAGTCCGCGGCGTCGCCCGGTTGATTTCATCGGCCAATAAAATATTTGTGAAGACCGGCCCTTTGCGCATGACAAATTCACTTTCTTTCCGGTTATAAATATTCAGCCCGGTAATATCGCTCGGCAACAGATCGGGCGTAAACTGGATCCGGGCATAATCCGCGTCTACTGACCTCGCCAAGGTTTTGGCCAGCTTGGTTTTTCCTGTCCCCGGTATATCTTCCAGCAAGACGTTTCCGCCTGCCAGCAGCGCAGTCAACAGCAACCGAACGGTTTGTTCCTTCCCGACGATAACTTTTGATGTATTCGCGGCTATTTTATTACCATTCGCACATATTTCCCTTATCTTCATCGGCTACTCCTTACATGGCGCAAGCGCAGTTCACTGAACATACGCATCATGACCCAATAGTATCTTAATCTTCCGACGTCCTTCAGTTTTTTCAGCATCAGGTTCTTATCCTGTCGAGCTGACTGTATCATTTCCTCACTTACCCAGCCGTTACCATAGATCACTTCTTCAAAATCAACAATAAAATCCAAGGGATATTCACTGTCTTTCTGAAGGATTCGCTGCCGGTATTCTCCGATGGTCTCGCCCTGACTCAGCCTGAAACCCATATACTTCAGAACGGCAAGGTTTCTTCTGACATTATCATACATCTTTTCGAGCGGTGTATAGCGACGGTAAGTATACTGGCGGATAAAATATCTGGCTGCCGCCAGCAAAATCACCGACAGGACCAATGCCAAGAAAGCGGTACCGGCCACCGGCAGTAGGATGGAATCCCGGCCTTCCTCGGCCGAACTGACCGGAACCTCCGGTAGCTCCTCCGGCAACAGCTCCGCCTCCGGCCCGTCAGGCATGAGCATTACCTGACTCGGCTGCTTACGAGGTTGCCAAGACAGATAGCGGGCGCTGCCGTATCCGGGCGTCGGTTCAAAAGGAAGCCAGCCCAGTCCTTCAAAGTACACTTCCGGCCAGGCATGAGCCATGCCGGAAGTAACGGTCAAAGTTCCCTTACTCAGCTCGCTGCCCGATACACAGAATCCCTGGACATATCTGGCCGGCATACCTAGTTCCCTTGCCATGATGACAAAGGCCGTCGCATAATATGTGCAGTACCCTTCCCGGCTTTCAAGTAAAAAATAATCCGGAAATACTTTTCCCTCCGGCATTTGTTCCGGACGAACGGTATAAGTAAAGGTATGATCCGCGCTTCCGGAAAGCACCGCTTCGATGGCTTTGCACATTTCATAATCGGTCACGCAATCCTGCGTAATATCGTCAATAAACTGTTTTACCTCTTGGCTCACGCCGATTTTTTCCGCATATAGGCTCTTGATCGCCTCGCTGCGCTTATGTAGTTCATCTTCCGATACTACAACTGTCGGATCATTGAACAGATATGTCAATTCGCTCAATATCTCCTCCTGCGTATTTTCCCCGTAATCATATCGGCTTTCCTGTTCGATCATCTCAGTAAAGTAAGCCTGACCCATATTCATCTGATAAAACACCGCATCATAGCCCGTTCCTAAACCTTGTTTCTTGGAGAATCTCCACTCACCCCCATATTCTCTTAACGCCTCCTTCCAGCTTGCTGTAGTAATCACCCCGGCGACTTTGAGCGGCGTAAAAAGATATTCTGTATTCATATTTGTGAAGGTTATACCGATTTTAGCCTGATACAGGTAATCATACATATTCTCTTCATCATAACGCCTGACTGCATACAAAGTTTCCAGCAAGTCAAATAAGTGATCATTTTTCGTACTTTCTAAGGTCGTTTCCCATTGCTCACCGTCAAAGCTGTCAAACACGTTGCCGGTCAGGTAAATGTTTATTCTTTCACCTGACTTAAGAGACATCTCCAGCATATTTCCATTCTGCTCAGACACGCCATCGCCGATTTCTCCGCTACCGGAAAACCCGGTCACCGCCATCCCGAATCCGTCCCCCTCACCGCCAAACAGCTCGTCGGCCTGCTGCGCCAGATATATTACCAGTTCTTTCGCAGAGCTATAAATCCGTTTGACAAATCCCCACTCATAAGGCTCGCTACTCTCCGGAAGAATCATTAACCCTACCAAAAAAGCAAGCAGAAAAGGCAGCAGATAGACAATCGTCCTGATATTGGTTTCACGCTTCTGTAAATACTCCGTCACGCAAGCAATCAGTAATAACAAGATCAAGCATACTGTTATCTTGTGCAACTGCCTTCCTGTAATCATACCAAACACCAGATACCCCGCCAGGGCAACCCCTGTCAGCAACCTTAACCTCACAAAGCGTTCCGTAATCAAAGAAAAAAGAAGAAACACTGCCCCGGCAAGACAGCTATTGACCAGTTCATAACGCAGTTGATTGCTCAGCTCATAACCGGTTCCGCTGTCATAACCCCAAACCCAGTTCAGATAGCCGGTCACCAGATTCGCCCCTTCTTCCCGGCCAATCAGTGCCATCCACGCTAAGATCATTGCCGTAAGCGATATCACCGGGATGAGTCTCTGAACGCCGCTCGTTAATAAGAAACCGTAAAAAATCACCGCCGTGATTCCGCCCCCCAGCAATAATGCCGGAACTTCTAAGTTCGGCGCTATAAGCGGTGCCAATAGCTGTGTTCCTATCCAGATAGACAAAAGCACATAAAACGCTTTATATATTTTATGGTATGTGACTTTTCCCTTCATCAGATTCTTCCTATTATTTCTTCCTCCGGGCCGACGGCCACGATCTTCAGCCTGCTGCTACTTTGCCGCACGTAATCAGCAATATCCGCTTCCGTAACGATATAAGCAAGAACTATTTTACCGGCCACTGACAATTCCGAAAGTCCAGTATAAATACTTTCATCAATGACCTGTAATACAAAAAACAAAACGGTTCCCCCTGCTAACAGATTTCTCTGGGTCATCTCCTGAAAAAATAAGATGGGATCATTATATTTCTGAAAGCATAGTTCCGATAGTTCATCATATATATGTGTAAAATCTTTCATTTCCGATACGGTTCGCTTTTCCGTATTCTTTGCCTTCCACAGCAGCTCAACCGGTATGCTATATAAGGTAAAATAATATAACAAGGCTATTACTATTTCCAGCACCTTATTCTCAACCGGCAAATAAATATTCATCATCTCATGGTTTCTTCCCAAGTCCGCCGCCAGTATAATCTTTTGCTTCAGCGTGCCGATTTCGTTCCTTACTTTTAAACTACCGCTTCTGGCTGTTAACTTCCAATGGATTTTTTTAAGCGAGTCACCCTTGACATATTCCCGTACTGTCAGGTCGGCTTCATTTCTTTCTTTTACCGACTGGCTCTGAATAAACACTTCCACCTCCGGTACCCCCGACAGTCCTTCCAGCTTAATGATCCGCGGCCTCACTAAGGCTCCGATATTAGACCGCATCCGGTACCCGAATCGAAACACTCCCATAAAATCGGTGATAATTACCTTTTCAACACCGACTTCATAGTCACCCCGATACTTACAGGTCAACTTGGTATGAAACTCTATCTTATCTCCGGGAAATAACCGAAATACCTGCTTGTCCGGCATTTCCTCAACAAAGGAAAAATCCTGATAAACTCTTACCTCGACACTGGTAAAAACGCTCAGTCCTTCATTTTTCAAGATAAAACTGTATGGTACCGGCTGACCCGCAACAATATTTCTCGTCTGCATCTCTTGATAAACGCGAAACCGCAAAAATACATAGTAAATATATGCCAGTAATATTACCGGTATCAGTACCGCCGCATAAAAAAGGCTATAGCTCACCGTACCTCCGTATCGGCTGATGGCCATCAGGGACAATATGAAAAATACGCCTAAACATATCTGTCTGGTTCTCAAGCTCATACCCCTTGTCTGCTATCTATAAACGATCAATTAGACTTTCCCGATATATTATAAGATAGGTACCGGCGTCTTCACAATGATGCTTCTTAAAACCGCGCCCGCATCGGCCTGCTGCAGCTTGGCCGCCGGCGTCAATACCAGCCGATGGCTTAACACCGCCACTGCCACCTTCTTAACATCATCTGGCTTACAGAAGTCTCTGTTCTCAAGATAGGCACAGGCTTGCGCGGCGCGCATCAATGCCAGTGTGGCTCTCGGGCTTGCCCCCAGTACAAACCTCTCCTCTTCCCGGGTCAGACGGATCATGTCTGTAATATATTCCAGCAGCTTTTGCTTGACCACCACCTGCTTGACTTCTTCCTTGACAGCAAGAATCTCTCCTGCCGAACAGACCGGCTTAAGCATCTCTGCCGTCTTTCCTGCCAAGGAAAGCGCCGCCATCCGGATTTCCTCCTCTTTATCAGGGTATCCGATTGACAGCCGCATCATGAAGCGATCCATCTGTGCTTCCGGCAAAGGATAGGTTCCCAGAAACTCAATAGGATTCTGAGTCGCTATCACCATAAAAGGCTCCGGCAGCTTATAAACCGTCCCGTCTACCGTCACCTGCCCCTCCGCCATAGCCTCCAGAAGACTGGCCTGTGTCTTGGGAGAAGTACGATTGATTTCATCAGCCAAGAGAACTTGGTTCATTACCGCCCCTTCCCGAAATTCAAATTCCCCCAGCTTCATGTTATATACCGAAACACCTTCAATATCCCCCGGCAGCGTATCCGGAGTAAACTGTACCCTGCCAAAGCGACACTCTATTATCCGGGCAATCAATGCCGCCAGTGTTGTTTTCCCCACACCAGGAACGTCCTCAATCAGCACATGCCCGCCTGCCAGCAAAGCCGTTAGCACCTGCTCCACCACTTCTTCTTTCCCCACAAAGACGCTGTTGACCGCCTCCTGAACCCGTCTCACTGTATCAAAATATCTCATTTTTAACACCTTTTGACCTATGTATTATATATTTTCATACACAAACAGAAAAGAACCGCCGCCAAAAGCAGCGATCCCTCTATTAATTTTTAACAACGTGAATCCGCGCCACAGCCCTATGCAGCGCTGTTTCCGCCCGTGCAACATCCGTTTCCGGAGTCTTCACCCGCAGCCGCTCTTCGGCCCGTTCTTTGGCTTCCTCGGCTCTTTGGATGTCGATTTCTGTCGGCCATTCCACGATTTCCGCCAGTATCGTCACTTCATCCGGCAATATTTCCGCAAAACCGGAATGTAAAGCCGCTTCTTTTTTTTCATCTGCCTCAGTAACCGTAAGAATCCCGGGAGCAATCATGACTGTCAGGGGAATGTGATTTTTCATGATCCCGATTTCACCTTCAGTAGTATTAAATTCCACCATAGCTGCCTCGCCTTCATAAAAAACCCGGTCCGGAGTAATTATTTTTAAATGAAAGAGATCTTTTTCTGCCATAGTAACCTCTCATATTCCCATTTATTTTTACAACCTTGCCAGAACATCGTCAATGCTGCCGGCATTCAGGAAATAACTTTCCGGAACATTATCATGCTTCCCTTCCAAGATCTCCCGGAAACCCCTGACCGTTTCACTGATCGGTACATATTTGCCTTCCACGCCGGTAAATTCCACGGCGACAAAAAACGGCTGTGACAGAAAACGCTGCACTTTTCTAGCTCGGGAAACCACCAGCTTATCTTCATCGGACAGCTCATCCATACCAAGGATCGCAATGATATCCTGCAATTCCTTATACCGCTGCAGGATCTCCTGCACCCCGCGGGCTACTTTATAATGCTCTTCCCCGACGATGTTAGGGTCAAGTATCCGCGAATTGGAATCCAACGGATCTACCGCCGGATAGATTCCCAGCTCCACAATCGAACGGGATAAAACCGTAGTGGCATCCAGATGGGTAAATGTCGTTGCCGGAGCCGGGTCAGTCAAGTCGTCCGCCGGTACATAGATAGCCTGTACCGAAGTGATGGAACCGTTCTTAGTAGAAGTTATCCGCTCCTGCAAGGCACCCATTTCCGTCTGCAGGGTTGGCTGATAACCGACCGCTGAGGGCATCCGCCCCAACAGTGCCGACACTTCCGAACCCGCCTGAGTAAAACGGAAAATATTATCAATAAAAAGCAGTACGTCCTTGCCGCCTTTGTCACGGAAATACTCCGCCATGGTCAGGCCGGCAAGCCCTACTCTCATTCTGGCGCCAGGGGGTTCGTTCATCTGTCCGAACACCATCGTTGTCTTAGCAATTACACCGGAGCCGGACATTTCTGTATAAAGGTCATTCCCTTCCCTAGTCCGCTCCCCGACACCGGTAAAGACGGAATAGCCGCCATGCTCGGTGGCGATATTACGGATCAGTTCCTGGATCAGTACGGTCTTGCCGACACCGGCACCGCCGAACAGTCCGATCTTGCCGCCCTTCTGGTAAGGACAGAGCAGATCGACCACCTTGATCCCGGTTTCAAGCAGTTCCGATTCAGTAGACTGCTCGATAAATTCCGGCGCCGGGCGGTGAATCGGTTCATATTCCACTTCCGTCGGAGCCGGCTTATTATCTATAGGCTGACCTAATACGTTAAAAATACGTCCTAACGTCTTTTCTCCTACCGGAACCCGTATCGGAGAACCGGTCGCTATGGCTTCCATCCCCCTCACCATGCCGTCGGTAGGACCCATGGCGATACATCTTACGGTATCGTCGCCGAGGTGCTGTGATACTTCGACCACCAATTCGCTTTCCCCTTTGGGTATCCTGACCGCTTCATTGATTTCCGGAAGATTTCCGCCGGTAAATTTAATATCCAGTACGGCGCCGATTATCTGAGTGACTTTTCCGGAAGACTTTGCGCTTTGATTACCATCTGCCATTTTTGCTATATCCTTTCTTGCGTCTTTTATTGTATAAAATCGATAGCGCCAATTGTTCTACACTGCGTTCTATCATTATCCTAAAATCCTAAATCTGCCCTGAGCATCAAGAGATCGCATTAGCTCCGGCGATAATTTCCGTCAGTTCTTGGGTTATGGAACCTTGGCGGGCTCGGTTATACAGAAGTGACAGATCCTCGATCATTTCTTCGGCATTGCTTGTCGCTGAATCCATGGCTTGCATCCTGGCTCCGTTCTCGCTGGCAACCGCTTCCGTCATACCGCCAAAGATCAGGCTGGTAATGTATTTTGGAATCAGCAGATCCAAGGCTTCTTCCTCTTTGGGCTCAAAATTCATCGGTGCCTTGCCGGTCTCCTTTTCCGGTGCCTCCGGCTCCGAAATATCCACCGGCAACAGCTTTAGCAAGGTGGGAACATGCACCACCGTATTCTTAAAAGCCGTATAGGCCAGATAAATCTCCCCGACTTCACCCTTAAGATAGGAATCCAGCACCTCTTTTCCCAAAGCAATCGCATCCGCGTAGGCAGGCTCTTCAATAATATCGGAATAATCCGCCTTGATCTCGTATTTTTTACGCAGTCCGTCCCGACCTCTTTTCCCGACGCTGTAAATGAGCAGTTCCTCATCTTTAAGCTGTCCTTGGGTAATCAGCTTAACGACATTGGAATTATATCCGCCGGCCAGACCACGGTTAGAAGTAATGACAATCACGGCTTTCCGGACGGCTTGTCCCGGCCGAAGATAGGGATGATCGACATTACCCGCTTTTGCCAGAAGGTCAGTCACCGTATCATACATGCAATTAAAATAAGTCCGCGACCTTTCTGCCTGCTGCTTAGCCCGCTGCAGTTTTACCGTGGCAACCAGCTTCATGGCTTTGGTAATTTGCTGGGTACTCGAAATACTCTGTCTACGTCTTTTTATGTCTCGCATTGATGCCATAAAAAACTCCCATCTATGCGCTTTAGCGCATCCTTTAATCTCTTACGCAAAATTGCTCTTATATTCCATGATCGCCTTTTTAAGGGCTTCATCCGTCGCTTCAGAAATCTTCTTTTCGGCAGCAATATTGGCAGGAACATTGGGATATTTAGTGTCTAGGAACTCAAAGAGGCCGCTTTCAAACCGGGTAACATCCTCTACAGCGATATCCAGCAGGTATTTATTGGTTGCTGCATAAATGATGATGACCTGATACTGTACCGGTACCGTCCGGTATTGCGGCTGTTTCAGCACTTCCTTGATGCGCTCGCCCTGAGCCAGTTTTTCCTTAGTATCTTCATCCAGTTCGGAACCGAACTGGGAAAAAGCAGCCAGCTCACGGTACTGTGCCAGCTCTACGCGGATCGGAGCGGCGATTTTTTTCATAGCCGGAATCTGGGCGGCACCGCCGACGCGGGATACCGAAAGTCCGGCATTGATGGCCGGACGGAAGCCGGAATTGAACATCTCGGTTTCCAGATATATCTGGCCATCGGTAATTGAGATAACGTTAGTAGGAATATAGGCCGAAACGTCACCCGCTTGGGTTTCGATGATCGGCAGAGCCGTCAAAGAGCCGCCGCCATATTCTTCATTCATACGAGCGGCACGTTCCAGCAGACGTGAATGTAGGTAAAAAACATCACCGGGATAAGCTTCCCGCCCCGGCGGACGCCTTAACAGAAGCGACAGGGTACGATATGCCGCCGCATGCTTGCTTAGATCGTCGTAGATTACCAAGACGTCTTCGCCTTTCTCCATCCACTCCTCACCGATAGCACAGCCGGAGTAAGGAGCAATATACTGTAACGGTGCCAGTTCACTGGCAGCTGCCGTAACTACCGTGGTATAGGCAAAGGCACCATGCTCTTCCAAAGTTTTGACAATCGCCGCCACAGTAGATGCCTTCTGGCCGATAGCCACATAGATGCATTTTACCCCCTGGCCTTTCTGATTTATGATCGTATCGATGGCAATGGCGGTCTTACCGGTCTGGCGGTCGCCGATAATCAGCTCCCGCTGACCGCGGCCGATCGGAACCATGGAATCGATCGCCTTGATACCGGTCTGCAGCGGGGTATCCACCATCTTTCTGGTGATGACTCCCGATGCCACTCTTTCAATCTGGCGGAACCGGTCGGTCTGGATTGGACCCTTACCATCTACCGGCTGACCCAGCGCGTTCACAACCCGCCCCAGCATGGCATCGCCCACCGGAACTTCCACTACCCGCTTGGTCGTTTTCACAGTATCGCCTTCGTTAATATTCTTCTGGCTGCCCAACAGTACAGCACCCACGTTGTCCTCTTCCAGATTGAGTACCATCCCATATACATCCCCCGGGAACTCCAGCAGCTCGCCCTGCATGGCATTTTCCAGCCCGTGTACACGGGCAATGCCGTCCGCCACCTGAATAACCGTACCTACGTCGGACACTTCAAGCTCCGAAGCATATCTTCTGATCTGTTCTTTGATCACAGAACTGATTTCTTCCGGTCTTAAATTCATGAATCTTACGCCCTTTCTCTCTCAAAATAAAAGCTTATTTAATCCAATAAAATCATTTTTATTTCCGTTATTATTAGTCATATTAACGCTTATACAGTCTTGACAGCTTACGAAATCCGGATGCTCAGTAGCTGCTTCTGTAGTCTATCCAGCTTTGTTCTCACGCTGCTGTCAACCACCCGGTCGCCGATGCGGATCACCATGCCGCCGATCAGGGAGGGATCCACTGCAAAATGCATTTCCATTTCCTCAAAAGAAGTGATTGTCAGCAGTCTTTCCTCAATCTGAGCCTTCTGTATTTCATTGACCGCCGCCGCACTGGTCACATAAGCCGTTCCGATTCCATTGAATCTCTTGATCTCCATAGTAAAATAATCCAAGATATCATCTATCTCACGATAGCGGTCTTTGTTGATAATCAAAAGCAGGAAGCCAGTCAGTTCCTCGGAAATACGCCCTTTGAAGACCTCTGTCAGAATCTCGCATTTTACGTCCTTGAGAATCTTAGGGTGATTCATCAGCCGGTTAAAATCCTTATTTTCATCTAGGATCCGGCGGATGTCTGTCAGCTCACGAAGAAATATATCTGTCTTCCCTTCCTCCACGGCAAGTTCAAACAAGGCCTCTCCATAAGTTTTCGCAATCAGCTTAGCCATGTGCTTTCACCCATTTCCTTTAAAGTCTCATTGACCATGCTGTCCTGTATCGCTGTATTCATCGAAGCCGTCACTACCTTGGCCGCCATCAGAGAGGCAATATTGATAATTTCCTTCTTCACTTCATCAGCCGCTTTTTTCTTTTCCAGCTCCGCTTCTGTTCTTGCTCTTTCTAAGATCCTAGCCGCTTCTTCCTTGGCCTCAGCCACAATCCTTTTTTCATTGGCTATAGCCGTTTTCCGAGCTTCTCCCAAGATCTCTTCAGCCTCTGTGTCAATGTTTTTCAATTTCGATTCATATTCCACTTTCAAAGCCGCCGCCGCTTCCATATCGGTCGCCGCATGATCTAACTCCCGCTTGATCTTATCCCGGCGTTTTTGCATCATTATCCTGACAGGATTAAATAGATTGTAGGATGCTACGGCAAATAAAACCAAAATAGCAATGATCATCAACGTCACATCAGCAAGCAACTGAAGATCAAGGTCAAACAGCCGGGGCTCCATTTCTGCTGCCGCCGCCAGAATAAATCCGTTCTCTATACCATTCAAGGCATAAGCCTCCTTTCATGTATTTTGATCCTGCAATGCTCTTTCATGAATTACCGCTCACCGTAATCCCGACACTGCAGCAAGAGGCTGTTAAGGTACCAGCGGCTGTACAAACATCAGCAACATGGCAACCAGCAGTCCGTAAAGACCGGTGGTCTCGGCGACTGCCTGACCCAAAAGCATGGTGGACGTAATGTCTGATTTGAGACTGGGGTTCCGGCTTACCGCCTGAGCCGCCATACCTGCCGCATTACCTTGGCCGATACCGGTTCCGATACCGGAGATAACCGCGATACCCGCACCGATCGCTGAACATCCTAGAATAAAGTTTTCGTTAAATTCCATTTCTTTTTCCTCCATCATTTTCGTTTTCTATTTGTTTTATTTGTTGTATCAAGTTGCATCAATTAGTAATTATTCGATGGCCTTCTAATAATTACGTTTAGTGTTCAATTACATCTAGTCTGTCTCACAGGCACTGGTTATATAAGTCATGGTCAGCATACAGAATACATAAGTCTGGATTGATCCTGAAAAAAGATCGAAATAAACATGCAGGGCGGCCGGCCAGATAATGGCCACCTTAGACAACAGCCCATATATTAGCGCCATCATGACCACACCGGATAAAATATTAGCAAACAGACGTAAGGATAACGAAAGCGGTACCGCTATCTTGCCGATAATATTGATCGGCAGCCATATCGGCCAAGGATCGCATAATCCTTTAACATATCCCGAAACCTTCTGGTGCTTCAGCTCATTGAAGTTAATGAGCAAGAAAGTCAGAATGCCCAGTGCAAAGGTAACGCCGTAGTCTGCGGTTGGCGGCCGGAGCCCGAACAGTCCAGAAATATTACTGAGCAGGATGAAAATAAAAATCGTTCCGATATAATTACGGAACCGGGGCGCAAACTTACCCATGGAACCGCTTATCATCTTGTCCAGCATTTCCACGGCCAGCTCAACGACATTCTGAAAGCCGGATGGGACTTCTTCAGCTCTTTGAATCATTCTTCTGGCGGCAATGCTGAAACCAGTAATCACCAGCATCACAATCAGCAGACACACATGCGTGGACGTTATCCATAAAGTCTGTCCAAAAAGCTCGTAAGAAAAGACCCCATGTATCATAAAATCAACGTCAGCCCCGCCGGACAACAAGATTCCTTCTCCCATACTTCACCTCCTTATCATTTTATGTGTAATCGGCCTTAGATAAGCCGCTACCTTCAGACCCATAATCCCTAGGAAAACCGCCAGCGGCTGTGCCGCCTTAGTAATCATGACAGCCGCCATTACCGCCAAGATGACCCCGTAACGAATCAGGTTATCCCTAGACGCCGCCCTTGCTGCGCCCTCGCCGTAATCCAGATAGCGGTCAATCGACCACCACATATGCACCGCGCATCCTAAAGCGACCAAGATGCCCATCCAGAGCCCGATACTGTAACCCAGTTTATCAGTAAGGAACCAAACTGCCGTCAGCTGACATAAAACTCCGAACAGGAGAATCCCGACACATAATTCTAATAAAGTATTATCCATCTTTTTGATCTTTTTCATTACTTCTTTCATTTCGGCTCTACGCTTTTATTATTTCTCGTCCTTTTCACTTTTTTGCGAGTAGATCCTTTTAGCAAAAAAATATACGTTACGGAATCCTGCCAATGCCCCTATAAAGAAAAACAATATTACCAGAAAAGAAGTCCCCAATTTATTATCTAAAAACATTCCGATAAAAGAGCATAGAAAAACGGGAACCAGAATATTGATTCCAAACTGTGTAATCATTACCATCGACTGATAGACATTCCTTCCCCATTTCACTGACTCTGGCCTCCTGTATGTGTAGGCAACGTTCTTCTGATCCTTATTTAGATAGTCATGTTAAATTATAGCTGTTTTATTAGCATATGTCAAAAAAAATGCACTATAATATTCAAATCTTTATATAAATTATACACATTGACATTTCTTCAGGACAAGTGTAGTATGGCATTATTACTAGGAAAGCTTCGCTTTCCTAGAAGGATGGCCATTCGGCCACGCTCTTAAGATTAAAGATTATAAGTGTTACGAGGAGGAGATCATGGAGCACCCTGTCCTTTACCGCAAGCGTATTATTCCGGAGGAATGTATCCGACTAAAGGATGATATTATCTTAACCTGTAATGAAGATTATATCCTGACCTCCTGGAATGCCTTGAAACCAAAAAAGGATCTGCACCACGGTTATTCCTGCTATTTTCTGAAAGACGGCATCAAGGTCAGTAAGTTCTGTGACAGTGACCGTTCGCTGCTATGCTGGTATTGCGATATTGTCGAGTATGATTATAACCGGGATACCAATGTCTTGACGGTCGTTGACCTTCTGGCTGATGTCGTCGTTTATCCTGACGGGTTTGTCAAAGTCATGGATCTGGATGAACTGGTTACTGCCTTGGATGCCGGTCTTATTACGCCTGATATTCTGAAACTAAGCCTTCTAACTGTAAACCGGCTTTTAGAAATCATTTATAACGGCAAATTTAATATCCTGCAAAAGTACATAAATGAGATTGTGTCTTAGTAAAAAATGTGACCTCCGATGGTATATCTTACATTGATCCCTCCAATGGGAGTCCGGAAAAAGAGGCAGTCCTCTACTGTAGTGACGCCCGCCATTGCCTCATCAGCGGCCCGGTAACAGGCTGCGGTTGCCCGGTTTTCCAGCAATGCGAGATCTAGCCTGCCGCTGGCAACCGGCGAAAACTGTCGGTTTTGATAGATTACTCCTACCACTGTGTCCGGGAACACTTGGCTACGGACGCGGTTAATTACTACCGCACCTACCGCCACCTGGCCTTCAAACGGCTGATTACCGGCTTCACAATAGATCAGGTTGGCCAAGAGATATCTGTCACCCTCGGCAAAGCTTATATCAGAAATATCACGCCATTTCGCCTGCGCCGCTAACTGTGACAGGCGTCTTTCTTCTTCCAGTATCTTGTTAAGCTTTTCGATTTCCGCATCTTGCTGCTTCAGTTCTTCTTCATAAGCAAGCATCTGCTGTTCAGCCGCGTCTATCTCATCATTGGTGAGGGAAATACGGTTTGATGTCTGTGTGACTAAGGCGCCAACCCGTTCTTGTTCCTTCTGTACTTCCACTTTGATAGCCTCTAGTTCGTTCCTTTCTGTAATCAGCTGTTCCCGCTTAAGGGTAACATCTGCTTCGATCTCCATATATTCTTCCAGTTTTTGCTTGTCATATGCCGATAGCTGCTCGATATATTCATTGCGGTTCAAAAATTCCGAGAAATTAGCTGAGGCTAACAGGGTTTCCAGCAGGATATAATCCCGGCTTTCATACATAAACTGAACCCGTAGCTTCATCGCCTCATATTGTTCAGTCCTAGTCTGGATCGCCTCCTCCAATTCTTCCTCCGCCACAGCAATCGCTGCATCCTGATCAATTATATCCTGTTCTAATTGATCCAAGTTAGCAAGAACCTCGTTGAGGTCAGAATTAAGATCATCTAACGCCCCCCGCAATTCAGTGTTTTTATTCTCCAGATCTTCTTTCTGCCATAATGCCTGGTCTCTCTGCTCTTTCGTATTTTCTCGTTCTTCCCGGGCCTTTTTCAGTTTTTCTGCGGTGGAAGTGGCATTAGCCGCCATCGGTGCGGCGAATGCCACAAAAATAATTGCCATACAAATGGCAACTATTTTATTGCCGACAATTTTTTCGGTAACACCCTTCATTCCAAGCCGTATCCTTTCTGAAAAAGCTAATAAATTATAGTTGATCTGATTTTGCTTATAATTCTAGTTCAACCTTTCGTCCAGTGCTTTCATAACGGTAATACTGCACGCCAGCCGCATCGAACATTCGCTTGGAAGCCTTTACAGGATCACTGTCCGCATATTTGTCACAGTCATAAACCACTGTCTTGATGCCCGACTGAATAATCGCTTTGGCACATTCATTGCAAGGAAACAGTGAAACATATATCTTGGCTCCTTCTAGGCTTCCGCCGCGGTAATTCAATATAGCGTTCAGTTCACTATGGGTGACATAAGGATATTTGCTATCCAGACCTTCACCCTCCCGTTCCCAAGGGAACTCATCATCAGAACATCCTAGCGGAAAACCGTTATAGCCCATCGATAAAATCTTATTATCATTGCTGACAATACAGGCACCCACCTGGGTACTTGGGTCTTTAGAGCGCATACCGGACAGCTTGGACACCCCCATGAAATACTCATCCCATGTGATGTAATCGTTTCTTTTCATTGACACACCTCATATCCGCTTTACTGTTTGAATCCTTAGCCGTTATTTAGTTCCAAATATTCTGTCGCCGGCATCTCCCAGTCCGGGGACGATATAGCCGTGACTGTCCAGCTTTTCATCTAACGCACCGGTATAAATATCTACATCCGGGCATTCCTTCTGCATCTTAGCAATGCCCTCCGGAGCTGCTATGATACACATAAAATGGATGTTTTTACAGCCTCTGTCCTTCAGCATCTTGATAGCCGCCGACGACGAACCGCCGGTCGCCAGCATGGGGTCAACGACAAAGACTTCCCGCTCGGCACAGTCAGCCGGTAATTTGCAGTAGTATTCTACGGGATTAAGCGTTTCCGGATCCCGGTACAGCCCGATATGACCTACTTTTGCCGCCGGTATCATAGTCAGCATGCCGTCCACCATCCCCAGACCCGCACGAAGAATGGGGACAATTGCCAGTTTTTTGCCACGGAGCTCCTTGGCGGTAGTCCGGCAGATCGGTGTTTCTATTTCCACATCCGCCAGCTTCAACTCCCTGGTCGCTTCATAGCACAGCAGCATGGCTATCTCACTGATCGTCTGACGAAAATCCTTGGTTCCAGTATCTTTTCTTCTGATGTAACCGATCTTGTGCTGAATCAGTGGGTGATCCATGATTACTACTTTACCCATTACCTCTTCCTCCTGTGTTGGATTATATCAAACCTCATTATATACCTGCTATGATATCTTGTTCGATCTTGTCAATCCTCCTCTGATGTTTAGCTTCGCCGGAAAAGGGCGTTTCCAGAAAGGTATCCACAATGGCATATGCTAGGTCAACGCCCGTAATGCCGCCGCCGAGGGCCAGCATGTTGGCGTCATTATGAGCTCTGGTCATTTTGGCGAGATAGGGCTCGGTGCAGAAGGCACAGCGGATACCGGATACTTTATTCGCCGCAATCGAAATACCGATTCCGGTGGTGCAGATTAAAATACCTTTTTCACATTCTCCGTCGGACACTGCCGCTGCCGCGGCCTTCGCAAAATCAGGATAATCACAAGACTGACGGCCATAACAACCATAGTCTTTATAGCTGATTCCCCTTGCCGTAAGATGCTCTGCCACTGCCGTTTTTAAATTGTATCCGCCATGGTCGCTGGCTAACGCTATCATCCTATACCTCCGTCACCCGGTATCCTGCTGCCTTTAAAAGCCGATTCATTATGGCTTGTCCTACGCCGGTTTCCGTAAAAGTTTCTGAATAAATGATCTCAATCTTTTCGTCGTCAAGTTCTCGTAATATCCGGTACAGCTGCCGCGCAATGGACAGCTCGTCCTCACGGCGGCCAATATTTTTGACACTGTCGGCGTCATAAAGGCCGACGGTACGCTCTGTTCCGATCACGCCGGTTTTTTTCCCGGCCGCCCTGTCAGCATTAAGCTGCCGGTTAATATAGGAAACCACCTTATCTTCATTTCCTTCAATAACCGTCAGCTTACCCCATGGCGCATAGTGCCGATATTTCATCCCCGGCGCCCGTGGCACGTCCTGTACCTTACGCAGCGGCGGAGCCGATACAGCCTGGTTCAGCACCTTGGCCAGCATCGCTTCCGTGATCCGGCCGGGACGCAGTATCACGGGTAGATTCTGCGTCATATCAATAATAGTAGACTCCAGTCCGATTTCTGTTGCGCCGCCGTCCAATATCATATCGATGCGTCCGTCCATGTCTTCAATTACATGGCGGGCATCAGTCGGGCTGGGCCGGCCTGACAGGTTGGCGCTAGGTGCCGCGATAAAGCCGCCGGCCGCTTTTATCAGCATAAGTGCCGTCCGGTCTGCCGGCATCCGGACAGCTACTGTATCAAGTCCGCCGGTAGTTTCGACAGGCACCAAACGGGTTTTTTTGAATATCATAGTAAAGGGACCGGGCCAAAACACCTTTGCCAGCTGGTAGGCCGTTTCCGGCACGCCCTCGGCAATTAACGGCAAGTCCGCCATCCTGCTGATGTGAATAATTAGCGGATTGTCGGACGGACGGCTCTTGGCCGCATATATCTTTCCGGCCGCTTGCGGATTCAAGGCATCGGCGCCAAGGCCATATACCGTTTCTGTAGGAAAAGCCACCAGTCCGCCGGATCTGATGATTTCACCGGCAGCGTCTATTTTTTCTTTATCTGCGGAAGTTCCGCAGATAGTTACCACTTCTGTTTTCATATATTTTCTGTCCGCTTGTTTTCTCTTAATATAAGTTCGGCCAAACTTTCGCTTTATTTTATCATACTTTTTTAATTTTGACTATTTATATATTGCATAATTCCCATATGCATGGACCATGCCATTTTCTCCTGATAAATATCTGTATTCAACTTTTCAGCCTCCCGTATATTTGATAAAAAACCGCACTCGGCAATTACAATCGGAGCTGCTGTTTTCTTAAGCAAATAATAGCTGTTATTTTCTCTTGCTGCTCTGTGGTTCTCCGGGTCAACATCTAAAACAAGCCGCTCCTGCAGGATTTCTGCCAGACTTTTTCCTACTGTACTGGTGCTATAATAAAACACCTGCGCCCCATGTACGTACTCTTCATGATAGCTATTCTGATGAATGCTGATTACTAGGGTAGGATCCGCCTTTTCAATAATATCTAGGCGTTGCTTCATATCCTCTACCTTTCTATTCGATGCATTTGCGCTATGAAGACCGATATCTGTCTCTCTGGTCATGATTACCTGGATGTCCTGTGCTTCCAGAAATATTCTTAGCTTCTTGGCTATTTCCAGGTTAATATCCTTCTCTAAACTGCCATTTACTCCTACCTTACCGGGGTCTGCTCCGCCATGNNCATGTGGCGGCGGTAAGTTGCGGTAAAAAGGCGAGAGTCATAACTTCATCTTCATCCATTTCCCCGAACGGAAACGCCACGCCGACAAAAATAAACGCAACAACTGATCGCAGATGCAACCCAGCCAGACACCGATCACGCCCAGTCCCAACGGATATGCCAAGATATAGGATGACAGGGGTCTCATGAATGCCACCCCGGCCAAAGATATCAATGCCGTAAATCGCACGTCTCCCGCACCCCGCAGACAGCCCATATAAATAACCTGCGCAATCTGCATCAGTACGATAAATACCATCAGACGCATGATATGGACCCCTGTCGCGATCAGTTCCGGCTCTTTAAAGTACAAGCTAAAAAACCATCTTCCGCCAATCAGATACAGAATTGACAAAACAATAGATATGATGTTTCCCATCCTCTGGCAGATATTCCCATACCGCTTGGCCAGTTCCGGCTTTCCTTTTCCCAGACTCTGTCCGATCAGGCTTACCGCCGCCACCTGCATGCCGTCGCCAAAGGAAAACGATAACGCCATGACATTCATCCCTACCTGCTGAAGCGCAAAGGCTTCCGTCCCCAGATTGGCCGTCAGAATCGAGACCAGCAAAAAACCGAACCGCAGCAGGAACTGTTCGATTAACGCCGTATAAGCAAATTTATAGATCTGTTTACCCGCTTCGATAGCCGGACGGATTTTGTGCTTCCATAGAAAGGATATCTGAACCAGACTATCCTTGCGGAACAAAGAGTGAATACTCATTCCGCAGCCAACGGCGGAGCCTAACACAGTAGCGATCGCTGCTCCCCTGATCCCCAGGGCCGGAAATCCTAAGTTTCCGCCGATCAGCAGATAGTTAAAAATCACATTGACTAGGTTGGAAGCCAGATTAGTCCGCATCGCAATCTTGGTATTGCCGGCTCCGCGCTGAGCGGCATTGATGACCAGCGAGATGACCGTCAGCAGGATACCGCCCATAATAATGCGAAAGTACAATACCGCACTGTCATGCGTATCGGCTTCGGAACCGACCAGCCGCATGACCGGATCTGCTAATAAAATACTTAAGATACTGATAACAATCCCCGCGATAACCGTAAAAAGAGCCGCCGTAGCAAATACCTTATTGGCACTTTTCCGGTCATTTTCCCCTTTTCTCCATGCCACCAATGACGACACCGCCATATTTACGGCAAAAAAAACCGACAGACCGACAAATTTCGGCTGTACGGTAAGGCCGACCGCCGCTACCGCATACGGCCCCAGCGTGCTTACCATCATCGAATCCACCATGCCGACAAAGGCGACAAAAAAGGATTCAATGACCGACGGCCATGCCATATGTAAGGTTTCCTTTATCAGCGGCTTGCTGTCAGATTTTATTTTAGTTTCTTTCTCTGCTTCCTCCATTACGTACCTCTTAACTTATCAATATCATAGTGCACCCTCTCAACAATATATTTTATCACATTTAATCATATTTAACAAAAAATTTTTATTATTTTTAGAACCTTGTTAAAGTGTCGGAGCAACGGTATGTAATCCGAATCGTACCATTCTCAAAAACAGCTATCCTATGTATCATTTCTATGATAATATCCCTGTCTAGCTTCTTAACTGCTTTATGTTCTATTAAATAATCAATCCACAGATTCTTCTTTTGATCCGGTATATTGCCAATATTTTGCTGCTCCTTCATATTTTGCGATTTCTGAATATGTTCCAGACGGCTAATCAATAATGCCTCCTTTTCCAGATAATCTTTTCGATAGGCAAGATATTCCTCTTTGCTAATCTGTTCCTCACAGAAATCTTCATAAATTGCTTTCTTAAACTTCCTTGTTCTGCCCAGCTCCGTATTCAGCCGATTTAGCTCATGTCTGAACGCTTTGGAGCTTTCCGCTTCCTTGGACATCGACAGGGCTTTCCTTTCATTCTGTTCAATCAATTCCGATACATTGTCAATGCTAAGAAAAAGAGTATGTAAATCGTTAATAATAGTCTTTTCCAGAATACTCTCCGGTATAGCATGCGATGAGCAGTATTGCCGGCCAGACCGCACATAGGTACCACAGTAGTAATTGGCCGCTTTTTTTATCAGGGAGCGCCCACAGTCACCGCATTTCAGGAATCCGGCAAATATATTTACCTTATTTTCCAGCTTCGGGGTACGCGCCCGGCGTTTCAGCAGATCCTGTGCCTTTTCCCATGTTGTTGTCTCAATAATCGCCTCGTGGGTATTCTGGACGATAATCCAGTCGTTCCGATCTTTTACTTTCGGTTTTCCTCTCATCTGCTGAACTTTTTTACCTTGTACCATATTCCCGATATACATTTCATTCTGCAACAGGCGGTTAATCGTGGAATATGTCCAATATGTAGTGCTGTCCAGCTTATGACTGTTTCGATAATTGTCGCCGTTACTTTTTTTGTACTCTGAAGGACAAATAATACCTTGTTCGTTTAATATAGCCGCTATCCGCAGTTTACCACATCCGGCGATATATAGGTCAAATACCCGGCGTACAACTGAGGCGGCATATTCGTCGATAATCAGTTTGTTTTTATCAAGAAGGGATTTTTGATAGCCATATGAAGGAAAAGCACCGATAAAATCTCCCGATTTCTGCTTAGTGCCGACGGAAGCATGGATCTTTCGGGAAATATCCCGGGCATACTGCTCATTAAAGATATTCTTGATCGGCAACAGCATGTCATATGTCTGCCTGTCACTGTCAATACCGTCCGTAATGGCAATAAACCGGATGTCACGCTCCGGGAAATAACGTTCCAGATACCGTCCGGTATCAATATAATCCCGGCCGAACCGGGACAGATCCTTCACGATCACACAATTAATCTTATTCGCCTCAATATCGGCGATCATTCTCCGAAATTCTGGCCGGTCAAAATTAGTCCCCGTATACCCATCGTCTACGTAGGTATCATGCCGAATAAATTCTTCCTTGTCACGCAGATAATCGGCAATCAGTTTTCTCTGGTTGCCGATGCTGTCACTTTCCGCTTTATCTCCGTCTTCCCTTGATAGTCTGATATATTCGGCTACGCTGAAACGTGCCTGGGCAGTTACATCCATCACTATGCCCCTTATTATGAGCCTTCTTAACAGCATATTATAACTACTTTACTGTTATGCGGACAAAAAGAAAACAGTCGGCCCCTCACCCTGTCAACCTTCCTGCATCCCGCACAACTTCGCATAAATACCATTATGCTCAAGCAGATCTTCATGCCGCCCCTGCTCTGTAATACGGCCATCTTCCAGAACCAAGATCTTATCGGCGCTACGGATCGTTGACAGGCGATGGGCAATGACGATCAAGGTCCGTGTGCCGGCAATACTGTTAATCGCCTTCTTGATCTCCATCTCTGTCTCCGTATCCACAGAAGATGTCGCCTCGTCAAGAATCAGGATCGGCGAATTGCGTAAGACCGACCGGGCAATCGAAATACGCTGCTTCTGCCCGCCGGAAAGCCGCACGCCCCGCTCCCCGATAACCGTATCATATCCTTCGGGCAGTGACTCGATATATTCCGCTATGCAGGCAACTCTGGCTGCCTGCGCGATCTGCTCTCTTGTCGCCTCGTCACAGCCGTAGGCAATATTTTCGCCAATCGTACCATTAAAAAGAAAGACATCCTGCAATACCAGACTGAGCTGATTACGAAGGCTATTCAGCGTTATATCGCTGATATTGATGCCATCCATAGTGATTCTTCCTGATTCCGGGTCATAAAACCGGGTAATTAAAGCCGATATCGTAGTCTTTCCGACCCCGGTCGGACCGACAATTGCCACCATCTCCCCTGGTTTTACATCAAAGCTGATATCGTCAAGCACCCGCATATCATCTTTATACCCGAAAGAAACATGCTGAAAACTTAACTGTCCGGATAGTTTCCATACATCCTGAGCATCCGGTTTATCCTTAATATCCGGCTCCGTATCCAACACCTCAAAAACACGCTCGGCTCCCGCCAATGCCATCTGCATATCCTCGACGATCCGCGTCAGCTGAGAAATCGGTGCATAGAAAAGATTCAGATAAAGCAAGAAAGCCACCACATCGGATATCTTCAAGCCCTGACTCAATGCCATCATAGGCCCGGCAATCAATACGATAACCGTACCGATAGAAGTAATAAAGCCAACTGACGGATTCAATATCCCAGAGAAGAAGAGGGCCCGGATCAATGCCGAAGAATACTCCCATGCCTTGTCATCAACACGGCTTTGTTCATGATTTTGTTTATTAAATACCTGAATCTCCCTCATCCCGGAGAAATTATCCTGCAGGATGCCGCTCAATTCCGATATCTTCTCCTGTCCGCGCCGGAAATGCCTGCGGATACGCCGCAACACAATCGACATAAACAACAGGAACGGGATCGGGATACAGACAAGACCGGTCAGGCTAGGATTAATAAAAAGCAAGATCACCAGCACTCCCGCCAAGGTAACAATATTCGTCACCAGATCAGGGATCGCATGGGCGATCATATTTTCAAATGTCGCAGTATCATTAATCACCCGCGACATCAGCTGCCCTGTCTGCTTGTCATGATAATAATTCATGGACAACTCCTGAAAATGGCTGTACAGCCGACCCCGCAAACGGGCCACCAGCCGCCAGGAAGCCACATGTGACAGATAATTAGTCAGGAACTGGCAGACCGCACGTAACGCAAACAGCCCAAGAAGTATCATGGCCAGCCGGATTATGGTATCCATAGCATCGACAAACTCCCCTGACTCCATCATCGCAATAATTTGACGGGTAACAAAGGGTACATATAAATTAATTGCCGATGCCCCGAACAATGCCAATGTCGATACCAGTATATAGCCATACCAAGGCTTCGCCAGCTTAAACAATCGTATTATGTATTTCATCTACATACCTATCCGCGGCTCCGCCGCACTAAAATCAATAATTTATCGTGTGTCCAGAAACTAGTATAACAATATTCTTTAAACCATGCAACTATATCACTAATGCACATCAACAGTCAAAAATGTACATCAAAAACGCCGCCATCAGATTACTGGCGATTTATTTTAAGGGCTATCCCTCAGGCCGCCATTCATCGGCTTCTCGGACAGCGAAATTAATTCTAACGGCGCACGGAAACTGGAGGCGGATTTTATTATGGTTAAAAGTCAAGAAGATTATAGCGCAAAGCGTGTTGTGGAATTCCTGTGTTCAATATCCTTTACGGAACACGAAGAGAATATTCGACAAATAAAAGAACATGGAATTGGATATATGACCATTTTTGACAATGATAGTTTCAACTATTAACATACGTCCGCTGGGCGTACCTAAAAAAAGATCGACGGAAGCTGGTTCCATCGATCCTTTTTATCCTAGTTACTAAACTTCTTGTTGCTAAACTTCTTATAATGCCTCATGGAAAGTACGGGAAATAACATCTGCCTGCTGTTCCGGAGTCAATTTGATAAAATTAACTGCATATCCGGAAATCCTGATTGTCAGCTGCGGATAATTCTCCGGATGCTTCTGCGCATCCATAAGTGTCTCTCTGTTCAGCACATTAACATTCAGATGATGCCCCCCCTTTTCTGCATAACCGTCTAATAATGAAACCAAATTATCAACCTGAGCACTATTTACTTCTACCATCTTATCCTCTCCTCTCTTCTACCTTTTGATATTTACAATAGTTATGATTCATTTCTCATTGCTTCATTTGTCACATTTGGGCAATTCTCACTGAATCGTTTATTACTCATAATCTTCCAAGCCCTGATGCAAGGTCTGAATGCTGCATGCCAGCGGGGTTCTGGAACAATCCGTACACCCCATAGTCTGCACATTTTTGGGTTCCTTCGTCTCGTCATTCACTTCTACATTGACATGACCTACTCCGTTAGCCATTCCGCTATCCAGCATCCTGACAATATCATCAATCATTTCTTTTTGATCCATATTTACCTCCGATCCGTACAAAACCAATCGAATCTATTTACTTAGATCCATTTCCAGGTCACCGGAGAAAATAATATCCTCTTTACCAAGCGCCCCAGGAATAATGGTGAAGGTATTGGAAATACCGTCCTGTGAATCCTCAAAAGGCAGCTTCGACACGGATGACAAAGATGCTACCGCACCGTGGGTATCACGTCCGTGCATCGGGTTTGCACCGGGAGCAAACGGCTGGCCGGCTTTACGTCCGTCAGGAGTATTCCCGGTAGCTTTGCCGTATACAACGTTGGAAGTAATGGTCAGCACTGACATGGTCGGGAAACCTTCTCGATAGGTATGATGTCTCCGGATCATGGTCATAAACTTGGATACGAGGTCATGAGCAATGCTATCGACACGGTCGTCGTCATTTCCGTATTTCGGGAAATCTCCGGTAGTTTCAAAATCCACTATAATGCCGTCCTCATCCCGGATCGGTTTCACTGTCGCATATTTGATTGCCGATAAAGAATCAGCCACCACCGACAGTCCGGCAATACCGGTAGCAAAATATCTTTTCACGTCTCTGTCATGCAGAGCCATCTGAGCTCTTTCATAGCAGTACTTATCATGCATGTAGTGGATAACATTCAGCGTATTTACATACACATCTGCCAGCCATTCCATCATATCATACAGGCAGTCGGTAACTTTATCATAATCTAGGACTTCGCCTTCATACTTACGGTACTTAGGACCCACCTGCTTTTTGGTCTTTTCATCGATACCGCCGTTCAGAGCATACAGCATGCATTTCGCCAGATTGGCACGGGCTCCGAAAAACTGCATTTCTTTACCGACTCTCATCGAAGATACACAGCAGGCAATGGCATAATCATCACCATGAGTCACTCGCATCAGATCGTCATTCTCATACTGGATCGAAGAAGTCAGAATCGACATCTTGGCACAGTATCTCTTAAAGCTTTCCGGCAGCCTAGTAGACCATAGCACCGTCAGGTTCGGTTCCGGAGCTGCACCCAGAGTCGTCAGGGTATGCAGGAAACGGAAGGTAGATCTCGTAACCATATGACGTCCGTCAATACCGATACCTGCCAAAGATTCGGTAACCCAGACAGGATCTCCGGAAAACAGGCTGTTATATTCGGGGGTACGGGCAAATTTAATCAGGCGCAGCTTCATGATAAAATGGTCAAAGAACTCCTGAATCTGCTGTTCGGTAAAAGTACCCTCCGCTAGGTCGCGTTCCGCATAAATATCCAAAAAGGTCGATGTCCGACCCAGTGACATCGCGGCACCGTTCTGTTCCTTCACAGCCGCTAGATAGCCAAAATAAGTGGCCTGGATAGCCTGCTGTACATTGGCGGACGGTCCTGAGATATCACAGCCGTAGGAAGCGGCCATCTGTTTTATCTCTTTCAGAGCCACGATCTGCTCGCTGATCTCTTCACGCAGGCGGATGACATCATCGGTCATGACTCGGCCGGTAGAATCCTTCTGTGCCAGTTTATCTTCAATCAGGCGGTCGATGCCGTACAGGGCAATACGTCTGTAATCGCCGATAATACGGCCTCTGCCGTAAGCATCCGGCAGACCGGTGATAACATGGGATGAACGGCAGGCTCTCATGTCATCATTGTAGGCGTCGAAACAGCCGGCATTATGCGTTTTTCTATGGACTGAGAAAAACTCGCTGATCTCCGGGTCCACTTCATAACCGTTATCGGTACATGCCTTCTCCGCCATTCTGATGCCGCCGTAAGGCTGCATGGAACGCTTAAATGGCTTGTCTGTCTGAAAACCGACGATGGTCTCCTTATCTTTGTTCAGATAGCCGGGACCGTGGGAAACAATGGTGGAGACCACCTTCGTATCCATATCTAGAACGCCGCCGGCTTCCCTTTCCTGCCTGCCCAGATCCAGCACCTGTTCCCACAGATCCTTGGTATTCTGCGTAGCCTCGGCCAAGAAGGAATCGTCGCCATCATAGGGATGGTAATTCTTCTGGATAAAATCACGTACATTGATCTCACCGTTCCACTTGCCGCCAACAAAATCTTTCCATTCTGATCTCATATATATTGCCTCCTATTTTAATATTTATATTTTGATATTTCGTTTCATCATATATATAATCAAAATTGATATCTATATTTATATTGCCCTCATACAATTATTATATGTTAATAAGAAGGGCAGAGTCAAGCGAAGCAGTGTACTTTTTTACGTACAAAGCCTTTATATGCGGAATATTATCTGTGAACAGCACCTTTATTTTCATTCATTTATTGGATAAATACAGTTACTGTGTAGTAACCACTTGCTGCACTTGGGCTAGGCTGGAACAGTAAAGCAATATCATGTATATGTCATATGATTTCCAGGGTCACCGCATTTACTTT
>DBDG01000052.1:17782-33066 GCA_002293475.1 Lachnospiraceae bacterium UBA938 | reverse complement strand
AACCGGAGCCGATGATGCCTGGGTAATATGACGATGACCGCTAAAACAAACAATGATGTCGGGTAATATGACGATGACCGCTAAAACAAACAATGATGTCGGGTAATATGACGATGACCGCTAAAACAAACAGTATGTTGTGTATGTTGGGAGAAGTGTATATAATGAGTATATGAAGAAAACAACTAAGGGCATGATTGACAGTTAAGGAGGTAGGGATATGCCGAAGATGCTTTATCAAGGACATGGGAGCTTGCGTCTTACTGGTGATGACGGGCGCGTTGTGTATATTGATCCTTATAAGGGTAAGGGATATGATGCGCCTGCTGATATTATTCTCGTCACGCATCAGCATACTGACCATAATCGCGTGGAACGTTGTGCCAAGAAGCCGGAGTGCCGGATTATTACGAATGTGGAGGCGCTTGCGGGCGGCGGACACAACCGTTTTGATATTGGCGGGATCCTTGTGCAGGCTGTTGTGGCCGGTAATAAGAACCATGATCCGAACGAGTGCGTCGGTTATATTATTACGATTGACGGGGTGAAGCTATATGCCAGCGGCGATACCTCGATGACCGAACAGATGGCGGCATTTGCTGCTTTGGAACTTGATTATGCGTTGTTTCCGGGTGATGGTTTTTTTAATATGGGGCCGCAGGAAGCGGCTGCATGCGCCGAGATTACCGGAGCGAAGCACAATATACTTATCCATCTGAAACCGGGTGAGTCTGTCCGAAAGACCGCAGAGAAGTGGAACGCACCGAATAAGCTTATTGTGGAGCCGGGGGAGGAAATTGATCTGTGACGGTGAGGATGAGCCGGAGTCAAAAAAGTTCTTTTAAGCGGAGGGAGGCTTTGTACAGGTCGCCTTTGCTTAGATGAGTATTGTCCTTTTTGACAAGGGCAATCGCTTCTTTCATGGAACAGGCGGAGCGGACCATCTCATCGACCAGCTGGGCTTCCAGTGATAGTGACGGGGCGGCGTTTTGGGGAGAGGTGTCTTGGGGGGCTTGATTACGGCGCTGGAGGACGCAAGTGTATTCTCCTAGTTCGGAATTGGGATTCTGCGCAAGTTGAGCGGTGACTTCCGCTATGGTACCGGGGTAAGATTTTTCATGGTACTTGGAGATGTCGTTGATGAGGAATATGCGGCAGTCCGGGAGGAATGTCATGATTGTGGCTAAGGTGGCGCGGATTCTGTTACCGGCTTCGTAGAGTACGAAGGTGTCAAGCGGGGAGGTTTGCAGGATGTCAAAAAATTTTTCTTTGTTTTTTTTGTCGCGGGGAAGAAAGCCTAGGAAACTGAACTGGTCAAAGAGGAAGCCGCTGACCGACAGGGCGGCTATTGCTGCCGAGGCGCCGGGAACGGCAATGACTTCGATGCCTTTTTGCCGGGCTGTGTTGACTAGGATGCAGCCGGGATCGGAGATGCAGGGGGTTCCGGCATCGGAAACTAGGGCTATATCAAGATTGCCTTCGGTCATTTTGGCCGTCAGCTCTTCTGCCCGGGCATGTTCATTGTGCTTATGACATGAGATCGTCGGCTTTTTGATGGAGTAATAATTTAATAGCTGGCGTGTCCTTCTTGTGTCTTCTGCCGCTACCAGCGAGACGTTCCGCAGGGTTTCCAAAGCTCTTTCAGAAATATCCTTAAGATTCCCGATCGGCGTAGCAACAACATATAATCTGCCCAAATCTGTAACCCTACCTTTTAGTTTATCTTGTCGTCATAGATGGCGCGCGCGCCACCGATGTATTTGGCCCTTGTCCGGGCACAGACTACGCGGGCTTTACCGATCTGCGTCTGGGTAATCCGCACCGGAACCGCTACTTCCTTAAGATGCATGCCGATCAGGGTATCGCCGATATCAATGCCGGCTCCGGCGCGGATATGCTCGACCGCTACGGGACGTTTAAATCCGGCATATGCCGCCGCGGCAAAAGCGCCGCCGGCACCCGGCCGCGGAACGGCATTGACGATCGGGATGCGTTCGTATTCAGCGGCATCCTGTTCGATGATGACGGCGCGGTTCAAATGTTCACAGCATTGTGCCGCCAAGTACAGGCCATGTTCTGAGAGCACCTCATAGATTCCTTCAAATACGGCCTGAGCCAGTTCGGCACTGGAGAAAGTACCGATCCTTTCACCGGCTATCTCACTGCTGGAACAGCCTACCAAGACGATGTCTTTTGGTTTTAGGGCAGACTGTCCGATCAGTTCTTTGGCTGCCTGTGCCGCTTCTTGCTTGATTTGTACCAGATATTCCATCCTGCCTCCCTTTCCTTAACGGGCAATGTCCGCCTTCTTATTGCCGTTTCCGTTGATTGACTGTATGTCATAGCTGATCTCATAGTCCGGATAGCTGTTGTCTTTGTGGTATTTATCCATGATCCGGCTCACTACCTTTTCGCCGTTTTCCAAAGTGGCATCCATCAGTATGACCACATATTGGGAGGTGCTGAACTTTGTCGCCACATCGCCGCGCCTTAATGAGCCGGCGACAGCCTCCTCTAGCTTTTGCATACAATGATCCAATTTCATGGTCAGCTCTTCGTTACCGCCTGCCTTGGATGGGTCAGCTGGTGACGAAACGGAAAACAGCACGATCTGGACATCCTGCTTGGAGCGCTCCACACATCTGGCCACAAAGCGGTATATCCGCTTAAAACCGCTATATTCAACCTTGTATGCCCCGCTTTCACCGTCTGTCTCGCGGATCAGCATCTTAAGATGCATCAAGTCAATCTGGTTGTTTTCTGCCTGCATGACCTGCACGCTGTCGTTGGCTTCCCCATAAAAATGATAACCTCTTTTGCCGTTGCGCTTGACAAAATAAAGCGCCTTGTCAGCATTGTTATATAGGGTCTGGAACGTCTTCCCATCAGCTGGCTTAAGGGCGATACCGATTGATACGGAGATATGTGAATCCTTGTCAAAGTCCAGAACCCGGTTTGTCTCATACTCAATAGTTACGATCAGGTTCCTAGCTATGTCACGTATCTCCTGCTCGCTATAATCTGCCCCCAAGAAGACGACAAACTCATCTCCGCCTAGGCGGCAGACCCTGTTCTCGGTTCCGGCACACTCCTTCAGCGTCCGCGCAAACGCTACTAAGACTTCATCGCCCATGAGATGCCCGAAATTATCATTGACCCGCTTAAAATTATCCATGTCAAGGAGCATAAATACACCTACATTCTGACGGCTGTTCCCTTTTTCAATGTATTCTTCCATATATCGCCGGTTCCACAATGATGTAAGGCTGTCTTCATTGGCCAGGATCTCAAGGGTCTTATTAATCTCGGCGGCGTGGATTATCTTGGATATCCGGTTCAGTAAAATCTCCGGTTCATATGGGGTTTTGACATAGTCTGCCGCTCCCAGCTTAAGTGCTTTGACTTCACTTTGCATGTCCGGATCCGCGCTGAGGATAATAACCGGGATATCTGCTTTTGTCTCATCTTCCTTTAGGATCTTAAGCAGCTTATAACCGTCCATATCCGGAAGGCGACTGTCCATCAGGATCACATCCGGCCGGCTATGAAGCAAGAGTTCCCGTGCTTCTTGGCCTGACGCAACCTCCGACAAGCGATATTTACGGCGCAGGAACTTGCCGGCACCTTCCGCGTCTTTAAGTTCATGATTTATCATTAGAATATGTTTCATTGGTTTCTGCTCCTATGTGTTGCGATATTGTCGTTCATATCCCCAGAAAGTCCGTAACTGCTTTCTTCATCTCATGAACTTCACATTCTTTCTTATGAAGTAGCGGAGCCGTCTTAAGTGCCGCGATCGCTCCCGGCACTTGTGCCTGTGACAGCCAGGCCAGCCGGTCGATAAGCGCGAAATCCTCAAGCGAGCTGCCGGACGGTTCAATGGCTCCTAAGACGCTGCGGCCAAATTTAAAAGGACTGGCAGTTGAAGCGATTACTGTCGGTTTCCGGTCGCCGGTAGCGGCGACATACTTTTCATAAACACAGGCGGCCACTGCCGTGTGGGTGTCGATGACATAGCCGGCCGCTTCATATACTTTCTTAATCGTGGCGGCGGTTTCTGCTTCCGTGGCATAATTCCCGTAAAAATCCTTCAGGCCATTTCTCATGCTGTCATTGATATTGTAAACCCCGTCCTGGCTCAGTTCCCTCATAAAGGACTGATTCTGCTCCGGGTCACTGCCGCTAATATAATAAATCAGCCGCTCCAGATTACTGGATATCAAGATGTCCATCGACGGGGAGGAGGTCAGGATAAATTCCCTTTTCCGGTCATAAGAACCGGTCGCAAAGAAATCATAAAGTACTTTATTCTCATTGGAAGCACAGATCAGCCTGTCGATCGGCAGACCCATCTGCCGGGCATAAAAAGCGGCAAGGATATTGCCGAAATTGCCAGTCGGGACCGCTACGTTGATCTTGTCATTTTCCGCGATAGCGCCTTCTGCCAAAAGCCTTCCATAGGCATAGACATAATAAACGACCTGCGGGATCAGCCGGCCGATATTGATGGAATTGGCGGAAGAAAACCGGAAACCTTTGCTTTCCATATAGGCGGAAAGTTCCTTGTCGCCGAATATTTGCTTGACCCCGGTCTGGGCATCGTCAAAATTGCCGTGAATGCCCACTACATAGGTATTGGCGCCTTTCTGGGTAAGCATCTGCTTTTCCTGGATCGGACTGACGCCGTTCTTCGGATAAAAGACAATGATCCGGGTTCCGGCCGTGCCGGCGAAACCGGCAAGGGCAGCTTTGCCCGTATCACCGGAAGTCGCGGTCAGTATCACTATCTCATCCTTTATGTGATTTTTTTGGGCTGAGAGAACCAACAAATGCGGCAAGATAGAAAGCGCCATGTCCTTGAAGGCACTGGTGGCTCCGTGGAAAAGTTCCAGATAATAGGCATTTTCAGCCTTTTTAAGGGGGGCGATGTCCGGCCGGTCGAATTTGCCGTCGTAGGCCTTGGCAATACAGTCTTTCAGCTCGTCCGCGGTAAAATCGCCGAAAAACAGTTTCATCACCTCATATGCGGTTTCCTGATATGTCATCCGCGACAGCTCAGCGAGGCTTCTGTCCAATACCGGAATATGGTCCGGCACATACAATCCGCCGTCCGCGGATATTCCTTTTAAGATAGCCTGCGAAGCCGTAATCGGCTCCTGCCTGCTTCTGGTACTGATATAATTCACTGGCTTCATGCTTTCTCCCATCTGCTTGTACGGTACGGCGCGAGCTTATCACAGCTTGGCTTTTGCGAATTTGAATACGTAATTATATCATATCTGTTTGTCATCCGCAATAACCGCGCCTTATTTAAAGAACTCATGTCCGCCATAAGTAAACAGCTTGCTCAGGTTATTGTCGAACCACTGCATTTTCTCCGGATCGGCATGCTTCCTAGAAGCAAAATACAAAGCTCCTTCCGTCACATCCTCCCCGGCCAGGACCTTGTCAACCGCTTGCACTGTTGCTTCGCTTACTTTGACCGAATAATAACGCCCATTGGAAACAGGCGAAAACTGGGCTGTCCCATTTTCACTCTGAAAAACCACATCGACAACCGTATCAGGAAATTTCTTATTATTTACCCGGTTGAGAACCACCCCGGCCACCAGCATCCGCCCCTTTTCATCTTCATTTCCCGCCTCCGCCTCGACGATACGGGTAAGTACATCATATTCTTCCTGAGCCATTACTATGCTTGTCCGCTCCAGGACATGGCACTCCACAATACGCTGACCGGAAGCAGCCCGCCCCATTTCGCCGCCAAAGCTCTCACGCCGGACATCCTCTTGCGCTTCCAACCGCGACACCATTAAAGACCGCTTAAAGGCCGGAGTGGCGGCGGCACGGCTGACCTCAAGGGTTTTAACGCTGAACCAGCACACCGCTATCATCATACTGCACAGTATCAACTGTGCCAATGCTCGCTTAAACATGAACCTTCCTTCTTTCTGCATTAATTCCATGTTATTAATTCCATGATATTAATTCTATAATATTAATTCTATAATTGCATATATGGCTTGTCATATTTACGTAACACTTCTTTAATATTTTATACAGTTATTGCCAAAAATATTTCTAAAACTTTCAAAAACAAGAAATAATTCTCATATTTGTAATTATATAGAGTTAATGCTATACTTAATAAATAGCATGAAACTCACGTAAATCACGGCATCCCGCCGTATCCGACCGCTTGGCGGACAGCATGTGTAAAGGATCGCGCCGCCCTAATAAAACACCTTAATCTAGCATTAATTGTTATCAAAATCAATTGTGAAGGGATGAGAACGTTGAAATCGGAGAACCAATCGAACTACCAATCGGACTACCAATCAGACCACCAATCAGACCACCAATCAGACCACCAAAAAGCCGTTAAGCAAAAACGGCTTCCCGGCGTATATCCGCAGCAAAAAAAAGACGGCACTATATATTACCGCTCTTCCATCACCTATAAACATAAACACATCAGCCTAGGAAGCTATGACACCATGATAAAGGCCCATGCCGCCTATCTGGAAGCCGGAACTATTATCAAAGATCCTTCCCTGACCCTGGCGGATTATTCCCCGCACCGGATCCTGCCGCTGGAAAAATGGGTCACATTGATCAATTTCCGCGACAACAACTATTATTTTGCCACGCCCATATATATTAAAAAGAAATACTTTGAATATCACCTGTCCCCTGCCCACATCTTAAAATTTGACATTGACGACCTGTTTTATTATTCCACACGTACCATCATGAAACGCGGCGGACATTTTTTTGTCGCTGACTATGGCATGCAGGTAAACATCCTGAACCGATACGGCATCAAGAATTATGCCGTCTTGGGCCGTGACTACCGCTTTATGAACGGAGACACTTGTGATTACAGATATGAAAACATCGAGATAATCAACCGCTACAACGGCGTATGCCGTTTCCAAAAAAATGGCAAAACCTACTACCGTGTCAAAATCCACATCGTCGGAAATTACACCGTAGGCATCTATGACACCGAGACCGAAGCGGCCATTGCTTATAACAAAGCCATTGATATCCTGAAAAAAGCCGGCGTAACCAAGCAGTTTGTCCCCAATTATCTGGAAGGACTGTCACCCTTCGTTTATGCCGATACATATTCACGCATCGCGGTTTCCCCCAAGATCAAAAACTACGCCCCCTGAAACCTGTCCGCCATCAATGCCGCCCGCCATCAGTGCTGCATGCCATCAGTGCTGCATGCCATCAGTGCTGTTCACTGACATAGATAGAAGCCCTGTTCTGGATAATATCGACAACCGCATCTATATCACTGTCATTTTCAAAATAATAAATGATTTCTTCAAGAATAATAGAATACAGCTCCGCATCCGCTGCATAGGTGGTTTCCACCCGCCCAATGACGTCAAGCAGGCAGACAGCATCCTGTTCTTCGATACACGTAATATCAATCGGCTCTTCCCCTTCAAAGATGACACTTGCTTTTACTGTCTCTACCCTGCCTCCGGACGGACTGTCTTCATATTCAACCCTTTTAGCCTCCTCCTGCCTACTTAACACCTCGCTCCTTAATAACGGCAGTGAGCCTTCAATACTGCTTTGATATTCTTCTTCCAGAAAACTCTTTATAAATCCCCACGCTGCCTCTTTATTATCACTGTTCTTATTGATTCCTAAAATAAACCTACCCGGTACGACAGTATTCCCGTCCTTTCCATCCATCGGATAACCTATGTAACTAACCTGGCTACCGCCAAAAACCAATCTTACCTTAGTACAATCATAAACATCGGAGATTGACACAGGATACAGCAGTGCCTTACCTGTTAAAAACTGCTGTAACACAGAGTAATCCTCCCCATAAACCCTTCGTTCCGGAAACTGACCGGAAAAAGCCAGCAGTTCCCTAAACAGCTCACTGTCAAAGCTACAGGTTCCTTCTGCCCAATTCACAAAATTCCCCATGCTCCCCAGACACAAGAATCCAAAAACCTCTTTCTGTGAATCCCCCGGGAAAAGCATCCCTCCTTCCGTATTTTCCTGATAAAAAGCCATCAAATCCTTCATGTTCCATTGCCCGGCATCACCTAATTGCTCCTTGGTCCCGGCAACCGTCTTTATAGAAAAATCAGGGGACAAAGCATACAGCTTACCACCGACAGCATATGTATCAACAATATTAGTAAAATAATCCTCCTCATCAAAAGACACATCTGCTTCCATATATGCATATAAATCTTCCGTTATACCTTTACTCACCACACCCGGAGAATACTGATAGCCAAAATCAATAATATCCGGTCCCTTGCCGGCCGAAATCTCCATCTGCATCAAATCGACCGCGCTGCTCCCCTCAATCAGCTCGCCGCCATACTCCTTAATCTCAATAAAAAACCCCGTATTCTGCCTGTTAAAATTATCCACCTGCTTCCGCAAAGAACTATTGACATAAGCCGTACCTAGGATCAGGGTAGTTGTACCACCTGTCATATCATCACCTTGCCTATCACCAGCCCCAATATCACCACATCCAATCCAAAAACAAGCACATATAATGATCACCACAATAATTCTTCTTACCGCCATCTAAAACTATTCCTCGCTTTCCGCACTGTGCGCAACCGGCATATAATAAAACATGATATCCTTATACATCTCGCCTAGGTACGGAAGCTCAACCCCACCAAACACACCGCTATACATAAGACGTTCGCCGTCCACATAAAGAAACCTGCCGTCAGACAAGAAATCGTGGCATAAACTGCCTTCCAGAGATTCAAATGATAAATTAGGTATTATCATATTACTGCTTTCATCCCCCAGATTATAGGAATAGACACCGCCCGATCCAAATAAATATAAGTCAGCATCAATACCGGCACGCATTCTTACAAACTCTCCAAAACCAGTCGGAAGTACCCCTTCATAAAACTCGGCAATACAAAGTGCTTCCGGATCAATTGATACAACTGCTATATTTTCCTGATCATTTGTATGTCCCGCAACATAAATAGCCCCATCTTTGCCGCGTGCCAAGCTTGACAAATTCCACAAGGGAACATCAGGACTATCTACTAGCCCCAGAACATTTCCTGCGGCATCAAGTACCGTAATACCGCTTTCAGATTCTTTTAACCTAGAGCCAGAAATATAATATCTGCCTTCCGCATCTATCACAAATTCTATTAAATGCGAACCTTCCTCGTTAAACGCCTTTTTCATATCTATTTTCCGAATCACATTGCCCTCTTGATCAGACACCCACATTTCACATCTTTGAGTACTCCAATCGGTATCCGAGAAAAAAAAATGAAGGTTTCCATCCACATCCACATTAATCCCTTGAACAGCCATATCCGCCGGAATATCTATCGGCATCCTTTCGGAAACACTATCGCCTATCTTCATCTTATGAATCACATAATTACCGCCACTTGATTCAACTCCCGACATAAATATCAAATAACCCGTATTTACAATAGAACGAATAAATAGATCCCCTTGATAAGGAATTGTGACCAACTGATCTGAAACCAATACATTTCTTTCACTCACTTCCGCCTCATTCGCCCCATCTGATTCAAAGTCCATTACCTCATTATTTTGCATATTCATTTCATCATAATCATTATCTGTAATTAAATCAGCCCCTACTAAGGCTTCCTTTCCACATCCGCTAATACCAACCATGAATGCTAAAACAAAAATAAGCCACACATACCTCATAATATTCCTCAATTTATCAACTAATTCTTATAATAAATTTCAAAACCATCCAGTTGCGATACCGAATCGCCACCAACGATGACCAACGCCCTCTCACCGCGACCCATAATCCACAAAACACACATTAAAATCCGCATCCCCAGAAATCCCCGCAATACTGCCATTCAAGCTATACTGCCACATCTGAAACTGATACGGATAATCAGGCAGCTCCGTCTGCTGGGAAAGCCACACATCATATTCCATCAGCTTCGTCAGATCAATCTGTTCCACCAGCCATTCTTTGGTCCCATAAAGCATCGGAACATACCCCGCCGCCTTAATCTCATCTAAGAAAGCCATCGCTATATCCGTCTTATCATTTTCAGACAGCCCCTCTATCCGGGAAATATCATTATTAATATATTCCATATCAAAAACAACCGGATAAGTCACCTTCCGGTCCGAAAGATGCTGCCGCACAAAGGCTGCTTCTTCGGACGCTTCTGCCGCCGTAACGGCCTGAGAGAAAAAGTAAACTCCGACATCAAGGCCGGCCTCGTTGGCACCAGTAATATTGGCCACAAAATTCTCATCTAAAAATATCTGGCCGCTTTCATACCCCCGTGCTCCCAGACGGATCATGACAAAATCCACTTCCGCCTCCTTCAATAGGGCATAATCAACCGTTCCGTTATATTGGGAAATATCCACGCCAAAAAAAGAAGTCTTCCGCTGCCCTTCATAATACCCCATCCGGTCGCTTTGCAGCTTTAGATTCATTGACTCATAATTATTCTTAGTAATATATGGGTTAATGCTCACCCATTCAGACGTGCCGTCCCTTCTTTCCACCAACGTGTGTTTGCCATCTTGCGAAGGATCTGCCGTCGGCTCAGGCGGAGCGGCCGGAGTTGCCACCGGCCGCTCCGGGGCAACATCCGTATCCTGTATTACGGTACTGTCCGGTTCGGAATACATGTCCCAAAAATCCAGATCATCAACGCGTAGTTTATTTTCCCGGTACAGCCTGTCAATATCGGCATTACCAGAAGTTATGCTTCCGTCTGACTGATAACCAGATGACTGGGGCTCAGATTGAGATTCGGTTAATCCGGTCGACGGAACGGCAGAAGCCGTGGCGGTTCCGTCAGCCCCGCCGCGCAGCCTTCGTGATGAATTATCAGAGCTCATGACCACTACTGATAAAATGACCAGTATAAATACAGAAACTCCCGCCACCACATATATCGGGGGGAATCCTGTCCGGTTATCCTTTGGTTCTCTTGGCATATGCGTGATCTCCCATGTGATTTTTGTTATATATACACATCATACCACATATTAGCCGTATTTTTAATACCGTTTACAGAGATTTTGGCACAACCACTCTTTGTTCAGTTAAAATGTTATAAGCACAGCGTGAAAGGAGGGATTGTTATCAACGGCTATAAATATATAGGTGCGTCCAATAAGAAAATTAACCTTTACAAAAAACTCATCGTCTATTTAGCACTGTCCGTGTTTACATGCTTGTCGTCGTTTCTGGCGATAGACAAAGTAATGTGTGAACGTGTACCAGATGAAATCTGTCAGTTCTTGGCAGAAGAAGGCTATGATGTCGAGGACATCGGCTTTGACCAGGTAGCGGATAACGGCTTCTTTAATGTAAGGATATATCATTCCAGTAAGCCGATTAATTATAAGAATCAAAGCACCAATTACTGGAAGGTACAAAGAATAGCAAAAATAACTAGGCTGTATTATATTATTACCCCTTACTATGAAGAAATACCGTTTCAATGACATCTATATGCTCAGTTTATGCCGGTAAGTATCATAACTCACCGGCATAAATACTTACGTCCCATATTACTTTATCATCATCAATGATGCATTGTATCCATCCATTATGGGATTTAACTGCCGCTTCAATCTCTTTGATAAAATTCCTGTTTCTCTTTAAAAACTTTTTTCCATTGGCATCTGTCTTTTCATATGGATGGATCCAATATGAATATAGATATTCTGTATCATAGCGTACCACAAAATTAAGTTTCTTCTGCTCGGTTCGGCCTGTCTCCTCCATGGTTACGTCAAAAATATTATTTACTATCATGAAATATAACTCTTTATCAATATCCATCTGCTCCGGGATCAGGATTTTATGATTGATCATCAGGCCTTTTTCTTCCGCCTCTTTTATCTTGGCATTTATGATACTGTCAATTTCGATATTATATGTTTCGATAAGCAGATGTTCATTGCCAAGGGTTTCGAGCAGAATCTCGTTCATTTTATCCACTATTGATTCCCTAGACCTGCCATCATTAATCATTTTTTTCAGCACCAGAAAATTCTTGGCAAGATTGTGACGCATCGAGTTGAAATCATCATAGGAATCATGCAACTGACGGTATTGGCGCTTATAGCTCTCCGCTTTCTGCACGGAAAGCATTTCCTGTGACCTCAGTCTTTCCTGATCAAGCTTATAGATAAAAATCAAAGATGCCATCAAGGTTATCATAAGGAAAAAACTTAAAAGGATGTAATAAGCATCCAGATCGGTAAACTGCAGTAATACGTATGATAAAAGCATCATTATGGAAAACATAATCGGTAAATACCATTGGATATATGATCTTTTTGATTTGATGCCGGAATCCCAGATGATGCTTAAAACAATCCAGACACCTATCTGTATGACCTTACTGCAAAGACTTACATAGCCGTCAGCTATTGCGTTAAAGGAGCTGCCAACCAGAAGCACGCTTAAGAATTCGGTGAATAAAGATATTATCATGGTTATAGCTACGGAGAAGAACTTTACGCTAAGCGGCGATCCATAGCTAAATGTCATACAAAAGGCCATAAAAACATTAAATATTATCAACATAAACGGTTCCATATCCAGCATGCTGACCAGATAACTGGAAATATGCCATACTATGTAACCAGCCAACTCTACTTTGACATTTTTGATCAATCTTCTGTTAAATAATCTAAGATAACAGGCCATGATATATGTGCCTATAATATCTATCAATATATAGACGGCAGACGACAACGCAGTAATCATACGCATCTCCCCTATTTTTTAAGTTTCGTGGCACCTTCCGGCATCTTGGGCTGATACCCCCATAACCAACAAACCGAATTAACATTTGCCGTCGTAACCGATACCGCCATGACCGCCAGTGTTTTTACAAGTTTTGATGACGCTTTACTCATTACCCTTCTCCTTCATTGCTGTGATATGGCAAAAAAATCATCTCTGATATGTTCTCTAAGCTTATACTCAGCCCAATGAGCCTTTAGACCTGCATATCGAGACCGCGCTACCGGCAACACTTCTGCTATTCCGGTTAACTTCATTTCTTTCATATTGAAATGTTCAACACATAAGAAATTAACCAGAAAAGACCTGTCCGGACAGACAAAATCATATTCCTTCAGTTCCTGGTAGATGTTTTCGATCGTGGAATAAAACTCACGCCTATCATTCTTGGTTATGATGATCACTTTGTCTTTATATTTCTGAAAATATGCGATTTCCTTGATGGGGGTCTTGTAATAGGTGCTTTGTATCTGATATTCAAAGAACTTTTCTTTTGAATCGAGAATCTTCATTAATTCAGCGCTCATTTGAAGGGCATTATATACATCTTTCAGCTTAACTGGCTTGGGCAGGATATCCATGGCCCTAGTCCGGAGCATTTTGCGGGCATCTTGTTTATAAGCTGTAACATAATAAATATGGGTAGAATTATGTTTAAAATTCTGCCTGATCATGAAAGCCACATTAAGCCCGTCTATGTTTTTGAGCTGGACATCTAGGAATAGTATATCAAAATACTGTCCTTGTGACAAATCCTTGAGAAGTTTTTCTCCGGAATAATATATGGTTATATCAACTTTTAACCGTATCTTATTCTCACACTGTTCAATAATTTTATAGAGTTCTTCACATGATTTTATATCATCATCGCAGATGCCTATTTTAATTTTTCTTAACATATCAGATTCCCTATTATGTATATATAATATTATTTCCAACCTGATTAATATTAACAAAAAAACCGAAAAAAATCTATAGGTTTCCAAAAATAGACATTATACAGCCAAAATTTGCATAACTCAAATACTCTTTTTGGGGCATTTTTCCTTGCAGAGCCCGCAGCCTGTACATTTTTCCTGATCTATGACCGCGCAGAAGTCCGTCACCGTAATCGCCTGTGCCGGACAATTCTTCTTACAGAGCCCACAGCCGATGCAACCGACCGTACAGACTTTGGACGTGGCCGGCCCCTTATCCTGCGAACGGCAGCCGACCGCACATTCAGCCGCATAGGGAATGAGGCTGATCAGGTTTTTCGGGCAGGCACCAATACACATACCGCAAGCCTTGCATTTATCCTTATCCACCGCCGCGATGCCGTTTTGTACATGAATGGCATCAAACTGACAGGACTTAACACAGTTACCGTAGCCAAGGCAGCCGTATTGGCAGGACTTGGCGCCGCCGCCGGGTACGAACCGCTGTACCCGGCAGTCCATCACCCCAGTATATTCATAATCAACGCCGGCGGCCGCGTGATCGCCCCGGCAGGCTACGAATGCCGTCTGCCTGACGGTTGTCAGCGCCTCAACACCCATGATTTCTGCAATCGCATTGCAAGTCCTTTCCCCGCCTACCGGGCAGGCGTTCACGGCCGCCTCATGACTGACGATAGCTGCTGCCAGTCCGGAGCAGCCCGGATAGCCGCAGCCGCCGCAATTATTGCCGGGCAGGGCATTCAACACCGCTTCTTCCTTTTCGTTGACCGCCACCCGGAAAACCATCGAGGCAAGCCCTAGAATAATACCGATCAGCAGACCGACTCCGCCGATGATTACAATCGCTGTAAAAACACCACCTATACTCATCTGTATACCTCGCTTTATAACAGCCCGGAAAAGCCGCTGAACGCAATAGCCATCAGCCCTGCGGTGATCAGGACGATGGGCATGCCTTTAAAGGATTCCGGTATGTCGTTAAACTCCATCTTTTCACGGATGCCGGCCAGGATAATAATCGCCACGGCAAAGCCGACCGCAGTGGCAAGTCCGTTCACAACCCCGGTCAATACGCCGTAATTCTTCTGTACGTTTACCAGAGCCACGCCAAGTACTGCGCAGTTGGTAGTAATTAGCGGCAGATAGACACCCAAGGCCTGATACAGCCCCCGCATGAACTTCTTCAAGAACATCTCCACCAGCTGTACCAGCGCGGCTATTACCAAGATGAAGACGATGGTCTGCAGATAGGTGGCGTCCAGCGGTATCAGGACATAATAGTAGATCGCTCCCGCTACCGCCGAAGCAAGCGTGATCACAAAAATCACCGCCGCCCCCATACCGGCAGCTGTTTCCGTCTTCCTGGATACCCCGAGGAAGGGACACAGACCCAAGAACTGGCTCAGCACTACATTATTAACCAGTGAGGAAGCTATCATTATAATCAATAAGTCTTTTATCATCGTTTTTTCCTCCCGGCTTTCTTGACCTGAGCCGCTTCCCTATCTTGAGCCTCTGCTTTATCCTGC
>DBDG01000052.1:0-17731 GCA_002293475.1 Lachnospiraceae bacterium UBA938 | reverse complement strand
GCCTCTGCTTTATCCTGCGCCTCCAGGTCAATGAACTCAAACGTCAGATCAAGGTCAATAAACTCGTATGTCTCATCATCGCCAACGGCCTCGTCAGGTTCTGCTACGTCCGCGACACCAAAGGGGAATAACCGGCGGCTACAGCCTGCGTCCTCACAGTTCATACAGTCGGTACTGCATCCTGACTGTATCCGCGACATGTCCTTGCCTTTTTTCTCTCCGTAACGCTTCACCTTGTTCTGGATGGCTGTCAGGCAGGCCAGGACAAAAAAGGCTCCCGGTGCCATTATAAAGATCGTGCTTGGCACATAGCCCGCCGGCATAACGGAAAAACCGAAGAGTTCACCGGCTCCCAGGATTTCCCGGATGGCACCGATGACCGTAAGCGCGACGGTAAATCCAAGCCCCATACCGACACCGTCAAAGAATGACAGCGCTGCCCCGGACTTGGAAGCATAGGCCTCTGCCCGGCCTAATATAATGCAGTTGACAACGATCAAAGGGATATACAGTCCCAAGGCATCATATAAAAACGATATATAAGCCTTCATCAGCAATTCGACGACCGTGACAAACGTGGCAATGATCACGATAAAAGCCGGTATCCTCACCCTGTCAGGGATAATATGGCGGAGCAGGGAAATCAGCAGGTTGCTTAAGGCAAGCACCGCTAAGGTGGTCAGACCCATGCCAAGGCCGTTAACTGCCGAAGTCGTGACCGCCAACGTAGGACACATGCCAAGCATCAGCACGAAGGTAGGGTTCTCTTTTATCAGGCCATTGAGCAGCCGCTCCGATAAGCCGTTCTCTTTAGGATGCATTGCCGTCACCTCCTAACTTAATCTCATAATAAAACAGTCCAGCGTTCACGGCATTCACAAAAGCATCGGAAGTAACCGTCGCCCCGCTGATTGCTTCGATCTCCGCCTCAGCCGCCGCCGCGGTTTTTGTCAGAACAAACTGTGCGGCGCTTTTATCCGCGAACTGGGGAACCAGCACATCTTCCGCTCTCATGCCTAGTCCGGCGGTTTCGCTTATATCCAAAACCGCCACCCCGTTTAAAGATCCGTCCGACCTGATACCGACTGTCAAGGTAATGTCGCCGCCGTAACCCTCATGAGTGGTCACCTGTAGCACATATCCCAGCCCCGCCCCGCTCTCGTCCAAAGCCTGCAGAACCGCATTGATCTCTACCCCGCCGTAATTTTCCTGCCATTCCGGATCCGCTGTCGCCCGCTCATCCGCTGCGACTTCCACAAATTCATCAGCGCCTGCAAACACCTGAACATAGGCCGCCCGTGCCGCTTCCTCGGCAGCTTCGGCTATCGGCGCCTTGGTAATCTCATATACGCCGCCCAAAAACAATCCGGCTACCAGCGTAATAACAAAAATCACCATCGCATCTTTCATCATATTAAACATAGCGACTCCTGACTTTAATATTTTAACTTCTTCTGTATCCAAAATACCTAGGTACGGTTATTTTCTCAATCAGCGGAACCAGCAGGTTCCCAATGATGATCGCATAAGAAACACCCTCCGCCGCGGAACCGAAGACCCGGAAGACCGCCGTCAGCAGCCCCAACAATATCCCATACAGATACTGCCCCCGCTTCGTAAGCGGGCGGGTCACATAGTCGGTCGCCATGAAAAACGCCCCTAGCATCAGGCCGCCACCTGACAGATGGGCGGTAACAAAGGCCGGATTGGCGGAACCGCCAAAAAGAATCAAAAAAACCACAAATGACACAATATAGGTTCCCGGTATTCTTAAGTCAATCACACCCAAAAGAATCAGCAGACAGGCTCCCGAGACAATGGCAATCACCGAGGTCTCGCCGATGGTTCCGGCAATATGGCCGGTAATCATGTTAAGCACATTTACCGTCTCCCCGTTTTTTAAAGAGGCCAGCGGTGTCGCTCCCGTAAAAGCGTCGGTATCAAAATTACACATGATCGGGGTATAGGCCAGCAATAAAAAGCACCTAGCCGCCAAGGCGGGATTCATGAAATTCTGCCCCAGCCCCCCGAACAGCATCTTGACCACTAGGACGGCAAAGATACCGCCGACCACGGCAATCCACCACGGCGCCCCGGGCGGCAGATTAAGCGCCAGCAGCAGGCCGGTCACCACCGCCGAATAGTCACCGACTGTAACCGGCTTTTTCATGAGCTTGGTAAACAGGAACTCCGTCAGGACGGTGGTCGCTACGGTGACGGCAATCAAAACAAGGGCATTGATGCCGAAATGATAGATCCCGAATCCGGCCGCTGGAAGCAGGGCAATAATGACTGTAAGCATGATCTGACTGGTATGTAAACCGGACCGGATATGGGGATTGGATGAGACCTTCATCAAATCACTCATTTGGTTTCTCCCTTCTTGCGTCTTTCTAACATTAACCGCCGCATGGACTTGATCGACTGCGTCAGGTGCCGCCTAGCTGGGCAGACATAACTACAGCAGCCACATTCGCAACATTCCATCCCGTTATACTGAAGAAAAGCCTGCTCATTTTCCTGCTCGGCATAGTCCGCCAGCTTCCTGGGAAGCACCCGGCCGGGGCAGGTCTCCACACATTTGCCACAGTTGATGCAAGCATCCGGTCCGCCTTCAGACACCTCGTCCCGGCTGAAGGCAAGTAGCGCGGATGTGGTCTTGGTCGTCGGGACATCGGTGTCAAACAGGGCAAAACCCATCATCGGGCCGCCGGAAATAATCTTCGCCGGCTCCTTTTTAAACCCGCCGGCCTCATCGATCAGCTGCCGATAGTTTGTCCCGATCCGGACTAGAAAATTGCCGGGAGAAGCGATAGCATCACCGGTCACGGTCACCACCCGGTACATCATGGCCTTTCCTCTGGTCACTGCCCGGTTCACTGTAATGATGGTGTCGACATTGCTGACAATACACCCCACATCAGCTGGCAGCATCGATGAATTCACCAATCTCCCGGTGGTCGCATAGATAAGCTGCCGTTCCGCTCCCTGAGGGTACTTTGTCTTCAGTTCCTTGACGATGATCCGCGGCTCTTCCTTGGTAAGCTCTCTTAACAGCTCAATGCAGGCCGGCTTATTATCCTCTACAGCCAATATCCCCCTAGCATTAACGAAAAGGCTCAGCAGGACCTTCAGGCCGCCAATCAGGTTTTCCGGCTCTTCCAGCATCCGACGGTAATCGGAGGTCAGATACGGCTCACATTCCGCACAGTTTGCTATGACATAATCAATCTTGTCGGGCTCCCGTGGGGACATCTTAATAAAGGTCGGAAAACCGGCGCCTCCCATTCCGACTATCCCGGCATCGCGGATCCTTTCCAGGATCTGAGCCGCTGTCATCTGCTCCCATGGTTTTATCGGCGCCGCCTCTATTTCTTCATAGTAATTATCATTCTCCACAACAATGCTCATGACTAGGTCACCGGTCACCGTCCGGCGGGGCTCAATGGCTTTTATCTTTCCCGACACCGTCGCATGCACAGGCGCTGAGACAAAGCCGCCCGCGTCGGCTATCTTCTGTCCGGCTAGGACTTTGTCGCCGACACTAACCACCGCCACGGCCGGAGCGCCGATATGCTGCACCAGCGGATAAACCAGCTCCCCTTTCGGCAGCACGGCCTTAATGGGTATATCCTTGGTTAAGTCCTTGCCGTCGTAAGGATGAATCCCTCCCATAAAGGATTTCTTTAACATTGCTTGTCCTTCTTTCCGTATAATTTTATCCTACTTAAATATACTATCTTTTTGTCGAAAATACTACAGTATTTTTTGGAAATGTGATACAATAAGCCTGTAATCAGTTTATAAGTAATGTTCGCCTATTATGAAACATTTTGCCATAGGAGAAATAATATGCATACAGAAACCGAAATAAAAGATGAATTATATGTGGATTATCCTCTGGAAAAAATCGCCCCCTTGGATAAAATACTGTTCCTAGATATCGAGACCACCGGCTTTTCAGCGCAAAGCTCCTACTTATACCTGATCGGCTGCGTCTATTGGGAGAACAAGAAGTGGCATCTGATCCAATGGCTGGCCAGTGCCTATGCGGAAGAAAAAGAAATCCTGAATGCCTTTTTCCAGTTTGCGGCCGGCTTCACGCATCTGATTCATTTTAACGGCAATAACTTTGACCTCCCCTATATGACGCAGAAATGCCGGCAATACGGTTTCTCCTACCGCTTCGATACATTTGAAGGCATTGATATCTACCGCCGGGTCGCGCCTTTCCGGGAACTGCTGGGTCTGGCCAACTGCAAGCAAAAAACAGTCGAGAAGTTTTTAGGCCTAACAAGGCTTGATATTTATAACGGTGAAGATCTGATTTCCGTTTATCATGACTATGTATCCTCTCCCTCGACGGAAGAACGCTATCTGCTTCTGCTCCATAATGCCGACGACCTGAAGGGGATGATGCAGATCCTCCCGATCTTAGCTTATTATGACCTGTTCAACGGCAAGCTGAAAGCCCAAAAAGTACAAGCGAATTATTACAGCAGCAGCACCGGCAAAGGGCAGAATATGCTTTACATGAAACTGCTTTTGCCTTCTGCCCTGCCGACATCTTTATTTTTTCATCAGAACCATTGTTACTTCAAGGGCGAAAAAGAGGAAGGCTATCTGGCCGTTCCCCTCTACGAGGAAGAGATGAAGTTCTTCTATGCCAATTATAAGGATTATTATTATCTGCCGGCCGAAGACTGTGCCTTGCATAAATCAATTGCCGCTTATGTCGATAAGGAATACCGGCAGCAGGCCACGGCAGCGACCTGTTACTCCCGCAAAGCCGGCATATATCTGCCCCAGTGGGATGTTATCGCCGAGCCGTTTTTCAAACGGGAATATGACAGCAAGGAAATGTTCTTCGAGGTAACGGATAAACTGAAGAAGAACCGGCCGTTCTTCGGTGAATATGCCAGCCATGTGCTGGACAACCTGCGTAGACAGAAGGCGCTAAAGCAGCAACCTGCCCATGGAATCATAAAAAAAGAAGAAACAAACCAAATATGAAAGCGAGTTGAGTTAATAATGGATATGACCTTAAATGAAACTAACATATATACTGCACCTGACAAGAAACATGATTGGGAAGTCAGACTCGCTACGCTAAACGACATCGATTCGATATGCCAGCTCTATAACGAGTTTTACACCCATAACGCAAGCCTACAGCCAAAATATTATCAAACAGCAAATGAAAGCGGTAAATATCCCCTTCACACAATCACCAACAGCGGCTCGGATATCATCATCGCCATCAAAAACGAACTGGTTCTAGGACTGATTCATATCAGAACAATGAACACGCCGCCATACGCTTCTATTGTGACACATAACTATGCCGAAATAGTTGACCTCATCACCACCGCCACCCATAGAAACCGCGGCATCGGCTCCACGCTGATGGAAGCAGCAAAGAATTGGGCCAAAACGCGACATCTGGATTACATCGAACTGTCAGTCCTATCCGAATCCATAGACGAGCAGCGTTTTTATAATCATAAAGATTTCACCAGTGTATCACATACGATGCGCTGTATATTATCAGACAGGTTCTAGGCATATTTAAATATCGTCTGTTAGCCCATAACGTAGCTTTTCCATGTGCTAAGAGACCAGTCATAAAATCCGTCGCAATATCTATCCCATGTGATTTGTTTTCGGGAGCCGGAACCGGAGCCGTTGCGGCTTGGGCAATATGACGATGACCGCTAACGGCAACAACGATGACCGCTCACGGCCGCGAATAGAAAAACGAATTATCCCTTTTATACCCAATCTCCGTATGATTAATAATCTGCTCCGTACTACCAATAAACAAAATCCCCCCCGGCATCAGCGACTGATAAAATCTCCCGAAGATCTCAAACTTAGCCTCTTCCGTAAAATATATCAGCACATTACGGCAAACAATCAGATGACAGCCGCGAGGATATACGTCCTTTAACAAATTATGCTCTTTAAATTCCACCTGCTTCTTGATTTCTTCCGATATCTGGTAAGAAGGCCCCACCTTCGTAAAAAACCGCTTCTTAAATTCATCCGGCACTTCAGCAATGCTTTTTTCGCCATACAGCCCTAACCTAGCCTTTTCCAATACCTGCTTGTCAATATCAGTCGCGTAGATACGAATCTGGCTTAACGGCAGATGTTTGCTTAAAGCCATAACCAGTGAATAAGGCTCATCACCGGTAGAACAGGCCGCACTCCATATCTTTAAGCTCTTACCGTATTTCCCGATCAGGAAGGGGAATACTTCTTTGTCTAAGATTTCCCACTGCCCGGGATTACGGTAAAATTCCGACACATTAATCGTCAGATAATTAACAAACTCTTCAAACACCGACTTATTGTTACGCAGCTCCGATACATAGTTATTGTAACCCTGGATACCATGCTTCGCAATCAGCGTATCAATCCTTCTCTTCATCTGCTTTTCTTTGTAAGCATTCAAATTAATCTGTGTCAGATCATAAACTGCCTTCTTAAAATATTCATAATCATATATCACGATTTATACCCGCCCTTATTTAAAATATTGGGCCGCGTCATCAAAAGAACATGATTCCGGGCCCGATGGTACTTTCCCCTATTATTTATCTGTTTTATTATTGCCGAATATTATTACCAATTATTATTACCAATGATTACCTATTGGTATTGCCGATAGCCTTCCTATTCTTCTTCGCTGTTCTCAGTTGCCGGAGAAACCTCGTCGGAAGCATCCAAAACGCTTTCTTCGGGTGCTGGCGTAACGGCATCATCTGTACCGGCTTCTGAATCTTCTACAGCGACTTCTTCCGCTTCGTCACTAACCGCTTCAGCCGGGGCGGCTTCTTCCGCTTCATCACTAGGTGCTTTGGCAGTTTCGACCGTATCTTCCGTTATGATTTCTGCTGCGGCACTGGTCTCTTCATCAGGATCGGCATCCTGAGCCAGCAAGGCTTTGATGCTCAGGCTGATTCTCTTGTCTGCTTCGTTAAAATCAACCACTTTAGCAGTGACGATCTCGCCTACTTTCAGAACGTCTGAGGGCTTCTCGATATGCTCCTTGGCTATTTGCGATACATGCAGCAAGGCATCTACGCCCGGTTCGAGTTCAATAAAGGCACCGAAATCGGTCATCCGGGCAACCCGTCCGGTTACTTCCATGCCTACTGCATAAGTGTCTTTCGCGTCCTTCCATGGATTGGCATCATCAAACTTAAGGCTTAAAGCAATCTTGCTGCCGTTAATATCTTTTATAAATGATGTGACGGTTTCGCCTACTTTAAACACTTTGCGGGGATTTTCAACCCTTCCCCATGACATTTCCGAAATATGCAATAAGCCGTCGGCACCGCCGATGTCAATGAACGCGCCGAAATCAGTGATGTTTTTCACGATACCTTCGACCACATCGCCGATCTGGATCGTCTCGAACAGCTTTTTCTGGAGCTCGGCACGTTCGGCATTCAGAAGCTGCCGGCGGTCACCGATATACCTGCGTCGCTTAGGATTGTATTCACTGATTACGAACTGGATTTCCATACCAGCGTATTTAGCCAGGTTCTTTTCATAAGTATCGGATACCAAGCTGGCCGGGATAAAGATCTTAACTTCATCAATAATTACGCTGAGCCCTCCCTCAAGCACCTGTGCCACCGTAGCGGTAAGGATTTCCTTATTGTTGTAAGCTTCTTCGATCCTCTTATTGCCCCTGTCAGCCGCCAGACGTTTGTAAGTAAGAAGCACCTGGCCTTCACCGTCATTTACCTTAAGGACCTTTACTTCCATGGTGTCTCCCGGCTTGATGACCTGAACCAGATTTACATTCGGTTCGTTGGTGTATTCGTTCTTAGTTAATATACCGTCTGATTTATAGCCAATATTTAGAATAATCTCTTCTGGCTTAACGTCGATTACAGTACCCTCGATGACCTCCCCCGTATGTATCGTTTTCAATGATCCTTCAAGCATTTGTTCAAAAGTTAACTCTGACATAATTTTGAACCTCCTCAATTATATTCTTTGGGGTTGAAGCCCCTGCGGTAATACCGATCAGAGCAGTAGTCTGGGGTAAATCCAATTGCAGATCTTCTAAGGTCTGTATAAAATACGTGGAAGCACACTCTTTCCGGCAAATCTCATAGAGCTTGCGAGTATTGGAACTATGCTTGCCACCTATTACGATCATAACATCCACTTCAGTCGCAATGCGGCCTGCCTCTATCTGTCTCTCCTCTGTTGCATTACATATTGTGTTGACAACATTACTATTGTAACCTTTTTTCTTTAGAATTTCAACTAAATCTTTAAATTTGTTGTAGTTAAATGTCGTTTGTGAAACAATACAACAGGAAACGTCCTTATCAGCGGATAATCTTAGCGCATCTGCCTCGGATTCTGCCACGTACACCGGCCCTTCGGTCCACCCGGTGATGCCCTCCACTTCCGGATGTCCTTGATTGCCGATGATGATAATCTGTTTTCCGGCCTTGCTTTCTTTTTCCACGATATTGTGAATACGCTTGACAAACGGGCAGGTGGCATCCACGCAGTTAAGCTGTTTCTCAGCAATGATCCGGTGTATGTTTTTGGCTACTCCGTGCGAGCGGATAATAACGGTGCCGGTCTCAAGCGCTTTCAGCTGCTCTACATCGGTAATTACGCATACGCCTTTATCCGCAAGATCCTTGACGACTGCTTCGTTATGGATAATGGGGCCGTAGGTATAGATCGGCTCACCTTGGGAAGCGGCAATCTGATCGTAGACCGCATCGATTGCCCGTTTAACGCCGAAACAAAAGCCGGCGCTTTTAGCGGTTATTGTCTCCATAACATAATACCTCTTGGGAATTTCCTGACAGTTTTTGGCTGGCCGTTATAATTATTAAACAATTTTATTATTACACATCCTACTTTTTATAAGTATGATTATCTAAATATATTTGGCCTTACATACTTTTACGATCGCCTTGGTCACCTGGCTGATATCCATCTGCGATGTGTCAACCACTACGGCGTCTTCCGCCTGCCGCAGCGGCGAATGTTGCCTGGTGCTGTCCTGATGGTCACGGCGGATAATATCCTTTTCAATGACTGCCAGGTCGCAGGGGATGCCCTTCTCAGTTAGTTCCTTAAAGCGGCGGGCCGCCCTTACTGAACTGTCGGCGGTCAGGAATATCTTTACCTGGGCATCAGGCAGGACACAGGTACCGATATCTCTGCCGTCCATCACCACCGCATGGTCTGTGGCCAGCTGTTGCTGCAACCCTAGCAGCCTTTCCCGCACCCGGGGATTGGCGCTGCTGACAGAAGCCATATTGCCCACTTCTTCGGTCCGCAGGTACTGATTCACCGGCTCGCCGTTCAACATTACCACCTGCTCGCCGTTCTCATGACGGATGGTGATATCCGCTTCCCGGCATTTTTCTTCTATACGCGCTGTTTCTTCCGGCGCGATCCCGTTTCGTAAGAAGAACAAGGCCATTGCCCGGTACATGGCTCCGGTATCAACATATATAAAGTTCATAATGTCCGCGACGGCTCTGGCAATTGTGCTTTTACCGGCTCCCGCCGGTCCGTCGATAGCAATCTGAAAACCCATAATTATACCCCGCGGCCGCTCTACGGCCTCCCAATCAATAGTTGAAAGCATTCCCCTCATTGACAACATGCGCACTGTAACCCGCCAGATGGCCGGTTGACCATGCAACCTGAAGGTTAAACCCGCCGGTCAGGGCATCGGTATCAAGGACTTCACCGGCAAAGAATAATCCTTTTACTTTTTTGGATTCCATCGTTGACGGTTTGATATCTGATACCGCGACACCGCCCCTGGTTATAATCGCCTCCTCCAGGCCCCTTACACCAGTCACTGTCATTTCCAGGTTTTTAAGCAGTTTAACCACTCTGCTGCGTTCCTCTCTGGTGATCTCATGTACCTTTTTTCCTTCCGGTATGGCCGATAGGGCGAGCATTACCTGATGCATTTTATCGGGAAGCAGCCCGGGCAGGATATTTTTAAACAGTTTATTATTATTATGTTCAAAATCACGTAACAGCCGCTTGTCTAACTGTTCCGTTGTTAAAGCCGGCTTGAGATCTACTGACAGAATCGCTTCGTGATGACCTGTCAGCTTCGTCATCTCACGGCCTGCCCGGATCGGGCCGTCACGCCCTGCCCGGCCGGCGGCATAGAAGCTGCTGGCTGTCAGAATCAAGGGGCCGCTGACTCCGAAATGGGTGAACAGCATTTCTCCGAAGCCTTTATATAATATCTTCTCATCGTTTCTGAAAACTACCGCTACATTTTTCAAGGAAAGACCCTGCATGGCACGGCACCAGTCTTCTTTTACCGTAAAAGGCACCAAGGAAGGAAAAACATCTGTTACTTTATGCCCGGTCTCCCTGGCAAAGCGATAACCGTCCCCTGTCGAGCCAGTTGACGGATAGGATGCCCCCCCGGTGGCGATAACCACTGAACCTGCCGCCAGCTCGCTGCCGTCCGCAAGGACGACGCCAGTAACAGCTGTTATTCCATTCGCCCCTTGCTGCGTCATGATCTTCTTGACAGCGGTATTTAAGGATATCTTCACACCGCTGCGGTCCAGCCTTCTTTTCAGGGCTCCGATCACATCGGACGAATGGTCGGACTGGGGAAACACCCGGCTGCCGCGTTCCTCTTTGACCTTACAGCCGGTTTCGTCCAGAAACCGGATCACGGCGCGGTTATCGAAATCATAAAAAGCGCTGTACAGAAATTTGGGATTGGTAACGACGTTGGCAAAGAAAGCTTCCGGCTCACCGGCGTTCGTAATATTGCAGCGGCCTTTGCCGGTAATAAAGAGCTTTTTCCCCAGTTTCTCATTTTGTTCCAGAAGGCTTACCTGGCTGCCGGCTTCTGCCGCGGTGATTGCCGCCATCATCCCGGCCGGGCCGCCGCCGATCACGATCACTCTGCTCATTTGACGCCCGCATCCGTTTCCGCGGAAGCTTCTTTATGAAGCGGTTTCTTAAGGGGATAATCAAGCACTGCTTCCTCGTCGATAAAATTGATCTCATCGTTCAGGTAAACCTGGTAGTTATTCCATACGGCTTCTAAGGTCTCAAGGTTATCCTTAACATCGCCGGGCCGTTTCAGGCAAAGCGCGACGACCAAGGCATTGATGACGCTTAAGGGTGCCACCAGCGAGTCTACGATAGAGACCATGTCGCTTCTTGCCAGCAGATTGCACGATGAATAAAGGTTCATCGGTGAGTGTATCGTATCGGTTATGGTAATGACCTTGGCATTTCTGTCATTGGCAAATTCAATCGCTTTCAAGGTTCTCATGGAATATCTGGGAAAACTGATCCCGACGATGGCATCCTTGTCATTGATCCTGATCATCTGCTCAAATAATTCCGTAACACTTGTTGTTTTTAACAGGAAGACGTTACCCCTGACCATGTTAAGGTAAAAATTCAAAAATTCCGCCAGCGGCTGACAGCTCCGGATGCCGACTATATAGACAGACCTAGCCTGCAGCAGGATGTCCACAGCCGCTTCAAAAGCGACCGGATCCAGATTCACGATCGTATCCTGGATCTTCTCGATATCAGAATTGAGGACTGCCGACAAGATTTCCGACTGGCTGCTTTTGCCATATTTGGCACCGATCTTCTGGACTTTATTTAATTTGTTCTTGACCCACTCTTCCAGGACCTTCTGAAATTCGGGATAACCCTCATATCCGATCCCGGTGGCAAAGCGGACCACGGTGGATTCGCTTACCCCCACGGTTTCACCCAGCCGTGCCGCCGTCATAAATACTGCCTGCTCATAGTGGTCGGCAATATATGCCGCGATAGCTTTGTGGCTTTTGCTCATCCGGGTGAATCTATCATTCATTCTTGATATTATATCATGTTCCTGCTGGTCCATTTCCACTTTCCTTCTCATCATCAGAGATTAGCTTACGCAAGGTGCTACCGGGAGAACGCTGTATAAGATTCTTCCAGCAATGCCGCCGTTTCTTCCGCCGCTAGGTCATAATCGCCGGTCAGAGCCATACAGGCGGCGCCATGTATAAAAATCCACATTTTCATAAATAAGCCGCTGGGGTTTAGGCAGCCTTCTTCCGTTGCTTTAGCGATTTCTTTAACAATGACCCCGCTCCGGCCGTTTACTAGGTCATAGAGGCTCTTGCCGTATCTATGGGGGGTTAAGAAAAGCAGTTCAAATAGATGCTTGTCCGCTTCGGCAAATTGAATATAAGCCATCCCCAGATCAAGGAACGGGGTACGGTGCTGCTTCGGATAAGTCTTACTGTATTCCTCAAAATAATCGGCCGTTTTGTGGAACAGCTCTTCCATAAGCTCTTCCATATTATTATAAATCCTAAAGACAGGCTGCGTGGAACAGCCGGCTCTGGCTGCCAGCCGTCTGGCCGTTACCATGGCCGCCCCTTCCTCTCTGGCCATCATAAATGCCGTATTCAGTAAATCTTCTCTGGTCACCGACTCCGTCCTGGCCATCGTTCTTCCTCCGTAACTAACTAATATGATCAATAATTATAGGTTTTTTATCGGCACCCCTAAATATTTGCATGTCATCTCCAACATATCACGGAATTCCGTAGGTTTGCCCAGATGGCCGTCCATGCCGGCCGCAATGCTGCTCTCAATATCTTCCTTGAAGACATTGGCGGTCATGGCAACGATGGGTATTGTTTTCGCCCTGGGAATGGTCAGCGCCCGGATCTGTCTGGCAGCTTCCAGTCCGTCCATCTCCGGCATCTGGATGTCCATGAAGATCATGTCATATTTATCCGGTGATTTCATAAACATCCGCACCGCTTCTATCCCGTTGACGGCACAGTCGATATTGACTTCGGTATCCTCCAGCAGGGAAAGCACGATTTCACGGTTAATCTCCATATCCTCCGCTAACAGGATCCAGCGGTCTTTAAAAATGCCGTTAACATCCGGTATCACATCTTCTTCAAAGCGGTCGTTCACGATACCGATACATTCGCGGATGACATCATTGATAGAAGAAGGAAAGAGGGGCTTTAAGAGGAACTTGTTCACCCCGGCCTGTTTGGCCTCCTGTTCGATCGGACTCAGATCGGCCGAAGAGATCATGATCACGATCGAAGAGCCTGGGGTTTTTTCCTGCGCCCGGATCTGCCTGGTCAGCTCAATGCCGTCTACCTCCGGCATCTTTAGGTCGATAAAATATATATTGTAGGCACCAACCCGTTCAATCAGCCCCATGGCTTCTTTGGCACTGATAGCCACGTCGCAGTTCGCCCCGGAACCCACTAGGATCTCCGTAAAGTACTCCAAGACATCCGGTTCGTCATCCACGACCATGATCCGGATATTGCCCCAGTTCATGAACTGGTAACCCAGTCCGGTCTCTGCCTCTTCACCACGGGCCGCTTTAACGGTAAAGGAGAACTCTGATCCCTTACCGGGAACCGAATCATACCAGATCTCGCCACCCATCAGTTCCACGATATTCTTAGATATTACCAGGCCTAGGCCGGTTCCGCCGAAACGGCGCGAAGTGGAGGATTCCGCCTGCTGGAAGGAGGTAAAAAGACGCTCCCGTTGTTCTGGATAGATGCCGATGCCAGTATCGCTCACCTCGATCTTGATGGTACAGGATCCTTTCTCTTCACCCATGAACGTTGCCCTTAACCCGATATGACCCTTATCCGGCGTGAACTTGACCGCATTGCTGAGCAGATTGGTGACTACCTGCGCAAATCTCTGATCATCGGCGACCAAGGTCTTGGGAATGGCCTTATCAATATATACGGTAAGCTTCTGGTTTTTTTCATCGACCCGGTAATTGACGACGTTGACGACGTCCTGAAGCATTTTTTCAAAATTAAACTCGCGGGAAGACAGTTCGATTTTGTTAGCTTCAATCTTGGATATATCTAGGATATCGTTGATGACCCCCAGTAGATGGCGGGAGGCATCATCAATCTTTTCAAAGCAGTAATCTTTACGGTCGGAATTGCCCGAGGCTTTCCCGATGGCTGTCATGCCTACGATGGCATTGATCGGAGTCCTGATTTCGTGGCTCATGTTCGCTAAGAAGATGCTCTTCCTCTGGCTCTCGGCATCGGAACGGGCGCGCTGGCTGTCGATGCGGATCAGGATGCCAATCAGGATGATGGCAAACACGATGGAAAGCACCGTAAAAATCAGCGCCATGGTGGACATGCTTTGATAATATTCGGCTTCCGGCATAACCAGACCCTGATACCATCCATTAGGAAGGCGGCGGAAAAAAGCCACGGCCGAATCGCCTTTATAATCAACCATCCGTCGCTCCGTAACATCTAAGCCGGCGCGAAATTCATCAATAAACATCGAGGGGGGGAACGTCGGATCATCTGCCCGCAGGCCGATCGACGAAGGGTTCGGATGCGCTATCACCAGCTCTTCCTGGCTGATCAGCATCCCGTATCCGCCCTGGTTTAATGCCATTGCGACCACAAAACTGCTTAAGGGGTCATTCTTTACGTCCAGACATACGATGCCAAGAAGCTGGCCTTGGCCGTCTAGGATGCTTTTGGCGTAAGTATAATGGCTGCTGCCTTCCACTAACTGGGGAATCGTCTGCACGACGGCTCCTTCTGCCGCCACTGCCAAGGTGTACCAGTCTTGCGTCTGTGGGTCGGTCTCTTCGTTTACAAGGGACTCATTATTCCGGATCATGACCGGCCCGCCGGGCAGGATAAAATAACCATACAGTTCCAGGATGCCGGAATCTATCTTGCCGTCCAGATACATGAACTGGGAGATGTTGTTGACATAGTCTTCCAATGCCGCTGCGGTGGCATCTTCTGCGAGGATGCTGTTTATTGCTGCCGCAAAACTGCCAAGTGTCGATTCGTATTCTTCCTGGCTTGCCAGGATGCGCTCCTGTGTGGAGTTCATCACGCCCAGAACACCCCGCGCAAGGTTTGCGCGGACGATGGCGCTCATGAAGATGTAGCTGATCACGGCCATGGTGATGAAAGATAGGCCGGTAAAAAGTAGCTGGAACAGTAGGCTGCGGTTTGTTTTCATTTTGCTGAATAGTGATTTCATGTAATCAGTCCCTCTGCGGTATTGTGGTCAGGCGAATGCAAACACCTGTTATCAATGGAAATATACCATACTTTAAGGTATTTGACAAGGACAAGCGGGAAATTGGCGGAGTTAAATTATATAGGTTTTCAGGCCTTCCAGTCATTATCATTCATTACCTGCTCTCAATAAGATAAAACGCCCGTAAATAACAGGCTTGGCCTGATATTTACGAACGTTGTCCTTACAGCTATTATAGTTTATACCGGATATGCCCCATTCTGGGTGTCAGCTTGGGTCATGTCCACTTTTTCCTGCTGAGCCTGACGGTATTTGAAGAAGTCGATGGCAACCTGGGGGAAGAGGGCGTAGGAAAGCACATCTTCATCCTGCTGCTTCCATTCTTTCATCTCGGACTCGATCTTTTCTAACTCGTTGGGAATCAGGTCGGCCGGGCGGCAGGTGATGGGTTCATCGTCACCGATAACCTTTTTCTGGACTTCGGCATCAAAGGGCTTAATGGTCTGTCCGTACTTGCCGTGGAGAACGTCCTGGGTTTCTTTGGTCGCCATCTTGTAGCGTTCGCCCATCAGTACGTTAAATACGGCCTGGGTACCGACGATCTGGGATGACGGGGTTACCAGCGGGGGCTCGCCAAGGTCCTTGCGGACTCTGGGGATCTCCTGAAGCACTTCATAGTATTTGTCTTCGGCATTCTGTTCTTTGAGCTGGCTGACCATGTTGGAAAGCATGCCGCCGGGCACCTGATATAACAGGGTCTTGATATCAACGCCCATGACTTTGGGATTAAGCAGGCCGTTGGCCAGACATTCATCGCGGAAGGGGCGGAAATAATCGGCGATCTCAGCAAGGAGATTCTGATCGTAGCCGGTGTCGTAAGGGGTATCCTTGAAGGTCTCCACCATGACTTCGGTGGCCGGCTGGGAGGTACCCATGGCCAATGGCGACATGGCGCAGTCGATGACGCTGGCGCCGGCTTCAATGGCTTTCATGTAGGTCATGCCAGCCACACCGGAGGTATAATGGGTATGCAGCTGAATGGGCAGATCAGTCGCGCTCTTCATGGCGGTGATCATCTCCGTGGCCTTATAAGGAAGAAGCAGGCCGGCCATATCTTTGATGCAGATGGAGTTGGCGCCCATGGCTTCGATTTCTTTGGACATCTTCATCCAGTAGTCCATGGTATAGGCATCGCCTAAGGTGTAGGAAAGCGCTACCTGGGCATGGCCTTTTTCTTTATTGGCGGCTTTTACTGCACATTCGAGGTTGCGCAGGTCGTTGAAGCAGTCAAAAATACGGATGATATCAATACCGTTGGCAATGGATTTTTGTACGAAATAGGTCACCACGTCGTCGGCATAGTGCCGGTAGCCAAGGATGTTCTGACCCCGGAATAACATCTGTAATTTGGTGTTTTTCAGGCCTGCTTTAATTTTTCTGAGCCTATCCCACGGATCTTCCTTTAAGAACCGCAGGGAAGCGTCAAAGGTGGCACCGCCCCAACATTCCACGGAGTGATAACCGACTTTATCCATTTTATCTAGAATCGGAAGCATATAATCGGTGGGCATCCTAGTGGCAATCAGGGACTGATGCGCGTCACGAAGAATGGTTTCCGTGATTCCGATTGGTTTTTTTACCTGTTCTGACATTTCTTTTCCTCCTGACTTAATTATCTGTATTACTTATCTATATTACATAATGATGTTGTTTATTGATAATATTACAATTAAAATACTCCGAACACTGCCATAAAGGTTCCGGCTACGACTGCGGTTCCGATAACACCTGCTACGTTAGGACCCATGGCATGCATGAGCAGGAAGTTCCCGGGATCATACTGGGCACCTACCTTCTGGGACACCCGGGCGGCCATCGGAACTGCCGAAACACCGGCGGAGCCGATCAGCGGGTTGACTTTACCTTTGGTAAGCAAACACATCAGTTTGCCGAATAAGACGCCGGCCATGGTTCCGAAGGCAAAGGCAACCAAGCCCAAGCCGACGATTTTTAATGTATCCCAGTTCAGGAAAGCTTCGGCGCTGGTGGTGGCTCCCACCGAAGTACCTAACAGGATGACCACGATATACATCAGGGCATTGGACGCAGTATCGGTAAGCTGCCGGACTACACCGGATTCACGGAACAGATTGCCCAGCATCAGCATGCCGATAAGGGGTGCCGTGGTCGGCAGGATCAGACATACGACAATGGTTACCACGATCGGGAACAGGATGCGTTCCAGCTTGGATACGGGACGTAGCTGTTCCATCCTGATTAATCTTTCTCTTTTGGTCGTCAGCGCCTTCATGATGGGCGGCTGGATGATGGGCACTAGGGACATATAAGAATATGCCGCCACCGCGATCGGACCTAACAGCGCGGTCTGTCCCAGCTTGGACGCTAAGAAGATGGATGTCGGGCCGTCAGCTCCGCCGATAATGGAAATAGCGGCGGCCGCCTTATCATTAAAGTCCAGCCAGATTGCCCCGAAATAAGCTGCGAAGATGCCGAACTGAGCCGCGGCACCCAGTAAAAAACTGCGGGGATTGGCAATCAGGGGGCCGAAATCAGTCATAGCTCCGACGCCCATGAAGATCAGCGACGGCAGAATGGCCCATTCGTCCAATAAGTAAAAGTAATAAAGCAA
>DBDG01000046.1 GCA_002293475.1 Lachnospiraceae bacterium UBA938 | reverse complement strand
GTAAAGGATTATCTTACTAAAATATCATTATCGCAAGGATGCGGCACAATTTTATATTATAATAGAGTAGTCCGGATAACGACGTCTTATATCAGCTTCATGATAGCGTGAACATCATCAATCCGGATACTACAGGGAAGATGACATACAGAAATCATACTTGAAGTGAGTCCCCGGATTCATCTATTATAGTCTAATGACAACTCCGATAGCAGTCAATATCGGCATGCAGCATTCATGGAATTGAATCGCAGCATGCCGTTTTTAATGTTTAGGTTTTGGTATATCAAGGTTTAGTAATAAATCTTCTTATATAATAAATGCAAATCAATGCAATAAGGAGCAACCAAGCCATCGCAAGGATGCGACACCAAAACTCAAGGAGGAAAAAGTATGGTAGTTCAACACAATCTTACAGCAATGAATTCCAATCGGATGCTGGGAACCACCACGGCATCTCAGGCAAAGTCAACCGAGAAGTTATCATCCGGTTACAAGATTAACCGTGCGGCTGACGATGCAGCCGGTCTGGCGATATCAGAGAAAATGAGACGCCAGATCAGAGGCCTTACCCAGGCAACGGCTAACGCACAGGACGGTATTTCCGCCGTTCAGACAGCAGAAGGTGCTTTGAATGAAGTTCATGACATGTTACAGCGGATGAATGAACTGGCAATCAAAGCCGGCAATGAGACTTTACAGTCTACCGACAGGGAATACATCCAATCCGAGCTTACTGCGCTGCATGACGAAATCAACCGGGTAGCAGAAACAACGACATTTAATGAGCAGATGCTGCTTGACGGAAGCTTTGCTGACGGAAAGAAGATCCAGGTGGGATCAGAAGTGCAGTCCGACAACCAGATTTCGATCGTAATTGACAAAATGGACTGGGATTCCATAACACAAGACGCAACTGATTACGGTGTAACCGGAGCAACATTGGATGTTACTGCCGATGACGACAGTGCCAGCATACAGGCAACCGTCTCCACCATCAAATTTGCGCTCAAGTCGGTTTCCAAACAGCGTTCCGATCTCGGTGCGGTCCAGAACCGTCTGGAGCACACAGTAAACAACCTAAAGAACGTCGTCGAAAACACCACGGCAGCAGAATCAGCGATCCGTGATACCGACATGGCAACAGAGATGGTCCGGTATTCGAACAATAATATTCTGGCTCAAGCAGGGCAGGCAATGCTTGCCCAGGCCAACCAGTCGAACCAAGGAGTATTATCTTTATTACAATAATAACGGATTAAGATCCTCATGGATAAAATCCCGCTGGAAGCGATCCGTTGCATTAATATTCCGTAATAGGTTGTTACACCCAAGCATGAAGAGGCTGATGAAAATCGGCCTCTTTTTCGTGTTATAAAAATTTTAAAAAAAGGTATAAAGTATTTTTGAAAGCCGCCGATATAATATACAAGTAAAGCAAATGCTTACAAAACCGGTTGAAACATAAGTAATAAATGCAAAAAAGAATTACCAAAAGAAATACCAAAAAGGAACTTAAAGTAACTAAATAAAATAACATCGCAGGGAAAGCGATAGCCACTTCAAGGAGGAATATACTATGGTAGTACAACATAATCTTACAGCAATGAACTCAAACAGAATGTTAGGTGTAACAACAGCATCTCAGGCAAAATCGACCGAGAAATTATCATCCGGCTACAAGATCAATCGTGCCGCGGACGATGCCGCCGGCTTGGCAATATCCGAGAAAATGCGTCGTCAGATCCGGGGTCTTACCCAGGCGACAGCCAATGCCCAAGATGGTATCTCCTGCGTGCAGACAGCAGAAGGCGCACTGAATGAAGTTCATGATATGTTGCAGCGCATGAATGAACTGGCTATCAAAGCCGGCAATGAGACTTTACAGTCTACTGACCGTGAATATATACAGTCCGAAATGACCGCCTTGAGAACTGAAATCGACCGGGTTGCAGAAACAACAACCTTCAACGAGCAGATGCTGCTTGACGGAAGCTTTGAAGATGGTAAGAAAGTTCAGGTAGGTTCGGAAGTGAGTTCTGCTAACCAGATCGCTATTACGATCGCGGAGATGAACTGGGATGCTATTACTGAGGAGGCAACCGAATATGGTGTTACCGGATCTACCTTGGATGTTACTGCCGATGACGACGGTGCCAGTATCAAAGCAACTGTGTCAACCATCAAATATGCGCTTAAGACAGTATCGAAACAACGTTCTGACCTCGGTGCTATTCAGAACCGTCTGGAGCACACAATCAACAACCTGAAGAACGTTGTTGAGAACACTACGGCAGCAGAATCGGCGATCCGTGATACTGATATGGCTACCGAGATGGTAAGATACTCCAATAATAATATCTTGGCTCAGGCCGGTCAGGCGATGCTGGCTCAGGCAAATCAGTCAAATCAAGGTGTCCTGTCCTTACTTGGATAATTATAATAATAAACATAGATTTAGACCAAGAGGATATCCGGCGATATCCTCTTTGCTTGTAAATGTGGTGAGATTTGAAGATTGTATTTGATATTGAATAAATCACTTAACTGTACTATCATTAGTAAAAGAAGGAGTATGACATGCATGATAGTGTGATGAGAAAGCGTATAACTGCGCTTCATGAAGAAATGGACACTTTGCTTATGAAAGGCGATATAGAGTCCTATATTCAGATTGCTAAGAAGATGCAAGCAATATGGGTGAGTTATCTGACTAAAGATGTTGGCTTGAGGTATCTCTACTCTTTTATTGATATCTGGCGACAGGAAACGATGAAGGGCGAGCATACGATATTGGACGGAATCAAAAGCGTGGAAGAGATCATTCAAAAATACCGCAGGATCCGATTTGCCTTACGCCGTCTGGAAAACGATCTCCCTCTGGAACTTTGCCTGGAAGGGATGCAGTGGATTGCCGATATGCAGTTAAGTAACACCGCTTTTCGCTATCTGCTTCCCGGAACTGTGGAGGATGAAGATAAGATCATTGCCAGGATGCAGGCAATCGATGATGTTTAAGTGATAATCCCCCACGCCATATGGCGATGACCCCCCTTGTTAACGATAACGACAACATATTTAAGAGGTGCACATGGATGAGCATAAATTCTGTTTTATAATTTGCAGCAATAACGACTTTTACCTGACCGAATGTTTTCATTTCCTTTCGCTGCTGGATATACCCGACGGATATACAGCAGATACCTTGGTAATAACCGATGCGGCAAGTATGGCAGCCGGATACAATGAGGGTATGCGTGCCAGCGATGCCAGATACAAGATCTACCTGCATCAGGATACTTTTATTCGCAACCGGCATTTTCTGCGCGATATCGTCGCTATTTTCCAATCAGATCGGCAGATCGGCATGATCGGGATGATCGGTGCTGAGCATTTATGTTGGGATGGTGTGATGTGGCATGAACGACGTATCGGGAACTTTTACCGGATGGAAAAGATGCTGGAGTCCGGAGAGAAATACAACATACAGATTATTAAAGAAGGCATTGTCCAGGTAGAGGTAGTGGACGGGCTGATGATGGTCACACAGTATGATATACCCTGGCGCGAAGATATTGTTAGCGGATGGGATTTTTATGATGTATCGCAGTGTCTGGAGTTCCGGCGAGCCGGCTATAAAATTGTGGTTCCCGGACAGGCGAAAGCTTGGTATATTCACGACTGTGAAATACCTAGTTTATGGAATTATGAAGCGGCTCGTAAAATAGTCCGTGCCGCTTACCCGGATTTTTTCCCGCCTAAAAAAAGTTTTCTGTTTTGTCCTACGGATCGTATTAAAATGCCTCATATTACCTGGGGGCTTCTGGAACTGGGGTATGAAGTCAGGATGGATAACGGCAAAGCCCATATCCAGCAATATAATGAACAGGATAAGGATGATTTTGCCGAACGCTTAAAATCGCATAACTGTGATTATGTAATCAGCTTTAATCTGTCACCGGAAATCGCCCAAGCCTGTTATGAAGAAGGTGTGCCTTACATTGCCTGGTGTTATGACTCTCCCCTAAAGGAATTGAACGGCTGGTTTGCGACCTATCCGACGACCCATATCTTTGCGATGGATAAACAGGAAATCAAAAAACTGGCAGGGAAGAAACTGCCCCATCTGCACTATATGCATCTGGCGGCGAATACGGCTTTGGCGAAAGGGCTGGTAATCAGCGAAGCGGATGAGAAGGCATACAGCCATGATGTCTCTATGGTAGGGAATCTATATATCAAGCAAGATTACAAGGAATTGCTACCGCAGGATGATGAGGAGATCCGCGCGGACATGGAAGCCTTTGTCAACGATCCGGTCGGTGACTGGCAGGCGAAGACGAAGATATTTAACCGCCTGTCCGACGAGACGGTTCGGCACCTGTCAGGAATCATGGATGCGAAGAAATCCTATAACATGGATAACCGGCATTATTACGAGGCCTTGATGGCCAGAGATATTACACAGCGGGACCGTGTGCTGATTCTTGGAGAACTGGCGCGAGAACACGAGGTTCACCTGTATGCCTCTAGCAGTGAAAAAATACCGGAAAATGTCCATGCGCATGGCTATGTCGACGCTTATAATGAGGCGTTAAAAGTATTTCATCTGAGTAAAATTAATCTGAATATTACCCTCCGCTCCATTGAAAGCGGCATTCCGCAGCGGGTGTTTGATGTGATGAGCGTGGGTGGGTTTATGATCAGCAACTATCAGCAAGATCTGGCGGAATTATTCGTGCCGGACAAGGAAATCGTCTTGTTCCGGACCGTGGAAGAGCTGAAGAAGAAGGTAAATTATTATCTACGTCATGAAAAAGAAAGGCTGACAATTGCTATGGCCGGATACCGGAAGGTATCGAAATACTATTCGTATGCGCGGACACTAGAGAAGATAATCAAAATCGTAGATGAAGATAGGCGAGAAATGAGCCTTTTCACTTAAAAACTTAAGGCTTTCAGGCGCTTCTGTGCCGGCGGGAAGTCGCCGCATTTTTTATAATACATTAGGGCGATTTCCATATTTCCCATATTTTCGTAAATAAGAGCGATATTGTAGCAAGGTAGGAAGGAATTCACGCCTTGCTGCTTTCCTTTGGGCATTGTGATGGCCTGCAGGAATTCACTCAGGGCTTTGATCGGCAGGTTGTTGGCTAGGTAAATCCGTCCCATCAGGTATACGAAATCCGTCAAGGCCGCAAAAGAATCATATATGCTGGTGTAAGCAAGGGCTTCCTCCTGCCGGCCGGTCAGCAGCAAGGACTGGCCATAGGCGACTACCATGGTCTGGACATATTCCAGCTCCGGGTCTAGGTCAAAAGCAAGGCCTTGGGAAAACCACTTGCAGGCTTCTTCATAATTGTCACCGAGTACATAGGATTGTCCTAATTGGAAATAAAGATAGGCATCGTTGGGATCCCGCTCTAGGGCAGCCGTCAGAAGGGAGATGTTGCGCTGGTTTTTGGCGGCGATTTTGTCGTCGCTGCCGATATAGCCGGTATGGTAGATTTTCAAGGGCAGGTCAAAAGAAATCAATTCTTGGCTCTTAAGCGGCGTGACCTGTTCATGGATGGCACCAGTAAAATGATAATGCTTGCGGGAGTATAAGCGTACCAGTTTGGTGGTGTAACTCCTTGTCCCGTCGCCGCCCTTCATCGCATTTTCGATTTCCAGTACGCCGACATAACGCGGATACTGACGGATCAGGCTCAGGATGCCGGGCAGTTTGATATGCGTAATATATTCATCGCAGTCAAGCACTAAGATCCAGTTGTTGACGGCGTGGGAGGCAGCAAAGTTCCGGGCGGCGCTGAAATCGCTGATCCACTCAAAGTCGAGGACTTTTGTGGCATATTGTGCCGCTATTTCTTTGGTGCGGTCGGTGGAACCGGTATCAGCCACGATGATTTCAAAGCCGTAAGGGGCAAGACTCTGCAAGCATTTTTCAATATTCTCTTCTTCATTCTTGGCGATGATGCATACGGAGATCGGCGTCATGGGTTATCCTTTCCGGCTGTTACTGTCAGATCCTGAGCTTAATTAGTTCCTAATGGTTCGTGGCACGAATATTTAGTCGGGCTTTACTTTTATTGGGCTTTGTTCTATTATTGTTTATTATAATAGATTGTATTAAAATACGCAATGCATTGAAGTGAAGGCGGGGTAAGCTATGAAGCTACAGTATTTTAACGGCGGGCTGGGGAATCAGCTGTTCCAATATATATTTTACCGCTATTATCAGATTCATGCCGGAGAGGATATCTGGCTGGATAATATGAAGTTTTATAAAGTGCGTGAGCACAATGGTTATGAGCTGGAGCGGGTCTTTGGGGTGAAGCCGGATCTGATCAGTGACTTTTTTGATAAAGATGTATGGGATTATATGGTAGGAAAAGCCAGAAGGGGCGAGGGGGATCTGTGTCAGCAGCTTAAGGATATGGGTGAAGAGTTCGTGATGGTGGCGGAAAATGATAACTATGCTTTTGACGGCATAGTGCACCGGATTCCTGCCAATTCCTATTACCCGGAGATTATCGGGCTGCCAGGGAGTGTCTATTATTTTGGTTATTGGATTGCCAAAGGCTGGTTTGATAAGATACGTGACGTGATCATGCAAGATATTGTTTTCCCCGAGCTGACCGGCCGGGATAATATGGCATACCGGGAACAGATCCATAAAGAAAGAGCCGTATCTGTACATATCCGCAGAGGGGATTTCTGCAAGCTGGGCTGGGAACTGCCGGAGAGTTTTTACCGCGATGCGATGGAAAATATGGCCGTAGCGGTACCGGATGCACTTTATCTGGTTTTTTCGGACGACATCAGTTGGTGCCGGGAACACTTTAGGGCACTGGGACTTGATCTGGCCAAGGATAGGCTTATTTTTGTCACCGGCAATGAGGGGGAAAACAGTTATATGGATATGCAGCTTATGAGTATGTGTGAAGGTATGATACTGGCTAACAGCGCGTTCAGTTATTTTGCCGCGCTTTATAATGACAGGGCGGATAAAAGGATTATTAATCCGGTCAAATTCCGGGAAGTCTGAGATAAGAGATGTTTTTCGGGCTTGACGGGGCGAGGGCGTAAGGTGGTAGTGGTATGTTGAAGAGTATTATTCTATGTCATCCTGGAGACGGCGAATCGGGACGGGAAGGGGCGGAACGTTTGCAAAGGAAGGCAGCCGAATATGGAATTGATGCAGCGATAATGGAAATAAATGAAAAAAAGCCGGGACACGAATATTACTTTGCAATCATAAGGAGCAAGCCTGATTTGATTTTTACACTGGATTTTGCCGGCTTTGCCATGAGTACTGAAACCGGTGATATTGCTTATATCAATCTTCCCTGCCGGAATATCCACCTGATTATCAAGGATCGGGAAGCGGATTTCGAAAGATATCTTACCCGTAAGCTAAGCATTGCGATGTTTTTTTACTGCCTCAATCATGAAATCTATGATATACTACAGAGCCGGTATCCGGAGCTTCCGTATCTGAAGGAAATAGCGGACTTAGATAATATGCTAAAGGATGTGCTGGCGGAAGCGGTATAGGCTTCTATCGATAAGCCGGGCAGCGGTACTGCGTAAGGAGCCAGGGCTTAAGGTTGGCAGCGGTGCTGCGTTAGGAGCGGAGCTTAGGTAGGCAGTGGTGCTGCATCAGGAACCGGGGTTTCGGAAGGCGATGGTATCGCCGGAGCCGGGGTTTCCGAAGGAACCGGTGCTTCTGTATCGCCAGGGACGGCAGAAGGCAGGGGTGATGCGGTAGCCGTAGCATGGTCAGGACTGGCGGAAGGAGCCGGTGGTACCGTAACCGGTTGGGACGACGGCAGCGGGGAAATAACCGGATGGCTGGACGGCAACGGGGAATTGACCGGCTTTTGTGGCGGCAGCGGGGAAGCCGTGGCAAGGTTATCATCGGACGGGGCCGGCGAGGCGGCCTCAAAGGTAGTCATTTCTTCCGTGAGAACCTCCGAGGCTTCCGGTTCGGCAATATCCCAAGAATAAACGATCTTAAAAGAAATGTCACCGGATTGCCATTCATCGCTGCTGTCTGACCGGACATCTCCGACGAGGGCAAACCGGAAGGTGCTCTGCTCATTTAGAGAGATAAAATTGCCGTCCTCATCATAGTCAGCCGCTTCCAGATATATCTTAATAGCGGTATCTTCGGACGCTTCCGAGATAATATAGTCATTATCGCGGCGGGACATCAGCCAGTCCGGCTCACCGCCGATGAGCTTGTCCTCATCTTCGTCCAGTTCGGCCGGGCTGACCGGACGGAACATCATGAACACAGCTCTTTCGCTGTTTTCATCATCTTTATCCGGCGGTACAGAACAAGTTTCGATCTGACTGTCTTCCGGTAAGGTATAATATAATGAATCGACAGATATTATTACATCCAAGCTACTGTAATTAACGATCTCATATGCCGGTGAGAAGAGGGTACCGTTACCGGTCAGGTCATGGGAATCTATATAGAAATCTAATGAAGTCGGGAAGGAAACGTTTAAAACCGGGCTGGTTACCGGGGGCTGTGCGGATACGGTATATGTATAAGGAAGGCATAAACTGAAGACAACTGCCAAGGCAATATTTTTTCCGGCCATTGTTTTATTTTTACTGTTTCTGCGGATCCGCATCGGACACCTCCTGTTAAAATTGTCTGATAATCTAGAATATATATCGGTTGCTTTCTATATTTAAAGTATACCATAAAGACCGGAATATTACGATAAATATATGTCCAATATGCCAATTGCGATAAATAAATTAGTAAAAATTCAAAAAAATGTTTTGAAACAGTTACAAATTTATAATTGTTGTGTTATAATTAGGCATTAATGATGCTATTTGCGTTAATCATGTTAATAATAATTATTAATACCATAAAATATTCATGAATTTATTATCAGCATGGTATTAAGTTCCATAGTAAATCGACCGATATACATAGCGAGTCATTACATGTACAAGCTTTCATAACGGTAAGATGAGCAATATGGTCTGCCGGTATAAGGGATTTATAAATGGAAGCCTTTAATGAAGCCCGGGGTATGTAGAGCTACATTAAGAAGGAGAGTGATGCAGAAAGTGGCAAACACAGGTAAAGAAAATAACAATGAAGGGAAAGAGGTGATGCAGAAAAGAAAAGTCAATCCCATGATTATTCTTGTAGGTATTTTATTGGTCTTACTGATTGCTGTCGGCGTCATACTGATCGTAGTACTTACAAGGAAGGACGAGCCTGAACCACAGGCAGCAGCACCATCGGTCGAAGAAGAAAGTGTGGGGCGAGGAACGGTAATCACAGAGGAGAATGTCGAAGAAGCCTTGGAAGAACTGAATGCGGTTGATCCGAAATATAATCAGTATACCGCCAAGATGAACTTTGACTGGGTCTTTGAAAGATGGGATGTTCCTTCCGAGAACGCTATGGTGGAAAACATTGAAAGGAACGGAGTTACGGTTTATTTCGACCTGATCCTGCAAGATACCAATGAGCTGATTTATTCTTCGCCATTCATACCTGCCGGCAACAAGCTGGAAAACTTTGCTCTTGCCGAGGAAGTTCCTGCCGGTGAATATCCGGCAATCGTCACCTATCATCTGGTGGACGAAAATAATAATGACGTTTCAGAGCTTTCGGTGGCAGTAACACTGAATATTCTGGAATGATGCATTAACAACATTAACAATTTGAAACGGATGTCAAATTTTAAATGAAAAGGAGAACAAAAATGTTAAAATCAAAAAAATTACTGGCTCTTATCTTGGCCGGCGTCATGACTCTTTCCATGGGGATGACAGCACTTGCTGAAGGCACTTTCCCTAATGATTCTACAGTTAGCGGCGATGGTGAAAACGTAGACCTTGATACGAGAGTATTACAGGTAACGCTGCCGACCAGCAGCGCATTGAATTTCAAGATTGACCCCAAGGGTATATTGGGAGTAGAAGCTGATACAAGTGCCACTCTGGCTGAACTGGATGAGTATGCCGGTAAAATCAAATTCGTGGATTATGTTCCCGTAGTTCTCAATGAAAGCTCTGTTCCGGTTACGCTTTCCGTTACGCTTTCGGTTACCGGCTCTCTTGCCGCTACGGATCTTGCCACGACAGCGGAAGCTACCCAGACAGGTACAGATCCCAAATTATACATTGGTGTAAAGGCTGCCACTGCAACGCTGAATAACACAACCATGGCAACGGATGATTTTGAAGGAACCATGGAACTGGCACTTTCCAAGACAGAAGTAACCCCCAAATTCGTTATTGACGAGGCTGATTATAAAGTAGTTGATACAAGCGGTTCAAAGACATTTGTATTGACGGCTGACAGCGGAAATGGCACAGCGCTTCTGTTTGACGGAGCTTGTAACAAAGTAGCTGATTACTCAGATTTCAAAGTATCGGGCGGATCAGCGGCAACCGAGAGTGTTTATACATATGATCTCTCCGAAGTAGCAACCAAATTAGGCACTGGCGAAACGTTAACGGTGGCCGGCATTACGGTTACAGAAGGCGCTGACAGCGTTACGGCAGCTAATGCCGCAGAAAAGCTTACGGAAGCTTTGAATGCCGCCAGCACTGGCGCTGCTGCTAGCTTTACTTGGGAACTTGATGGTACAGACCTTGTCGCTACGGCTAAGACCGCCGGCGCACCTGGCGAATCTGGTCCTGATGCTCTGGGCAAATCTGGCGGTAATATGGGTACTGCTGCCGGCGGAGCCGTTGAGATTACCCCTACGGCTGTTGAAGGTGATGAAGAAGTAGCTGCTGCTGCAACCAAGACGGTTGGTGTTTCGGCGGTATTCAGTGTTGACGAAGCCTCCGCAGCTGATCTGGCACTTCCGGATGTTGACGGCGCTTACGGTTTGAAAGAAGTAACTGGTGTAACATGGACGTCACCAGTTCCGGAAACTCCGCCGACAGGATTCCAGAGTGCAACATATAATATGACTGAGGGCACATTGGCTTATGTAGACTTCCCGCTGGATGCAGGTATTACAATTAGCCAAGTAATGGGCGGAACCTATAAACTTAAGTTAAATGAACACTATGCGGTAGGCACAGGGACAAATGCAGGAAAGATTGGCTTCAAGCTCTCTGCCGGTGAGTGGGTAGTGGTAATAACACTCAGTGACGGAAGCACATCGACAGCAACGATAACCGTAAGCTAACAGTTACATTGTCAGTATATTCTAGTAATTAAATCAATGAATCGGGCGCTGCAGTTGCGCCCGATTCTCTTTTAACAGCACTATAAATTGACAAAAATGAATCCTTAAAGTATAATTCCGATATATTAAGCGAGCAGTGTCAGTATCACGATAGGAAAAGGATGTTGTAAGATGCGAAAGCCCCGAAACCATCAATTGGATATAGTATGTAAATGGCTAAGATATTGTAATTATATCGATCTCAGCGCAATATTGAAAAATCTTGGATTTCACCGCATAGCTATTTATGGTATGGGCATGCTGGGTGAGCTCCTGTATGAAAATCTGCAGTCAACGGATATTACCGTCAAATGTGTGATCGACCGTAATGCAGCAATAAGCATAGATTATGACGTTGATATTTTGCTGCCGGAGGAGATCGCAAAACAGGATGGCAGCCTTGATGCGGTTATTGTAACGCCGGTTGATTATGCGGGTATTCGCGAGATGCTTGCGCAGCGGGTAAGCTGTCCGATCTTGTCATTATATGATTTGATTGTGGATATTGATGACCTGCGTTGTTTATTTGAAGCAACTGAGCATATTGAATCAGCGGGAGCCCGGCTGATACTCTTTGATCTGGATAATCCACTAGGATGCAAGCAAAATCTTACGCCTACCGAGAAGCGGTTAGTGGCGCATAAGGCTTCTTGGACGGATTATATAAGACCTGACGGGGCAGACGTGCAGCTGTTATGGTCTTATTATGATGACTTACCGGAATGTAGCAAAGAATATATAAAAGGCGTGTACCATGTAGACGGCAGTAACGCGGAAGTTATCAATGGGGTAAAGTACTTATGTAATATAGAAAGTGAGTATTTTAATGTTATTAATAACATGCGTTATACTGTAGGTAACCCCCAGGAATATCAAAACACGGTTCATTTCTATGGGAATTGTATTGCCGTCGGAGCTTTTACTGAGGATAAATATACAATAGCAAGTCAGCTACAGCATAAGCTACAGGATTCGCCTCTTGACGGCAAGACATATCGGGTGCTTAATCATTCCAACTGGGGTGATTTTCCAGATTCGATGAAACAGATTCCGCAGAGCAGATTACAGGCGGGAGATATTGTAATAGTCATTACCCACAATCTGAAAGGATTGAGGGTATTTCTTAACTATGGGTATCTTGACAGCAGTATCAATGAAGTATTCGCCAGTAATCATGGGCTTGGGGAAATATTCTTTGATTATTGCCATATGAATCATCGCGGCTACCGATTAATGACTGAAAGGATTTATTCGCTCCTATCGCTTCCGGAAGATACATTGATGAAGCGAAGGTCAGACTTAAAAGATGTGTTTTTGAAGGATATCAGGCTGAACAGACGGAGTGGACAGAGCGGACGGATCGGACGGGGTGGACGGATCGGGCAATCAGGGAATGAGGTCGGGCAGGAAGCTCCGGTGCTGAACGATTATATCTCATATCTCCACGCGGAAAGGATAGCGGAGAGCGGAGAGATTGGCGGTCTTGTCATGAATTGTAATCCCTTCACATTGGGTCATAAGTTTCTGGTGGAAGAAGCCTTAAAACAGTGTGACTATTTGTATATTTTTGTTGTCGAAGAAGATAAGTCCTTCTTTCCGTTCGCTGATCGATTGCGGCTAGTCGAAAACGGCGTGTCCGAGTACGCGAATGTGAAGGTTCTGCCCAGTGGAAACTTTATTATTTCATCCATTACTTTTCCGGAATATTTTATAAAGGACACAAAACCGGACGTGTGTATTGATGCCAGCCAAGATATCAGAATATTTGCCCATGATATTGCTCCGGCACTGAATATAACGAAGCGTTTTGTCGGGGAGGAGCCACTTGATCCGATAACGAACCAGTATAATCAAGCTATGCGTGACGTATTGCCTGATTATGGTATCTCAGTTATTATCATACCGCGTAGACAGTCTGCGGACGGCAATCCGATCAGTGCATCACGAGTACGGCAGCTTCTGGAAAGGAAAGACTTTGAAAACATCGCACAGATGGTTCCGGCCAGCACATTGGATTATCTGAAGGAGCGTTTCGGAGAGGAAGCAGAGGAAGATAGTTATGCGTAAATATCATCAAGTTCTGTTACTGGAGTTATTGCAGACGGTTGATGAGGCTAATGCCGAGATTAAGAGTTTGTTAAATAAGCAAGATAACAGTACATTAATTAATTTACTGGCTGACTGTCAGGAAGTAGCCATACAGATGGGCAATCTGATTGAAGAGCTGGCTGGAAAAGGAACTAAAACGGTAGCACAGCTGGAAGAATATTGCCACCTGCTTTACTTGGTCAGCACAGAGACGATAGAGGGTGGCGGTAAGGGAATTGTCCGGCAGCTTCAGCAGCAGGCCGGCGAAATTAGGAAAAAAATACTAACGGAGCTGCCACCGGATCGATATGAGATTGTTTTCATGCCCTATAATGCCAGTATGTGGGATAGTATGGAAAGTATCTGGCAAGCGGCCAAAGATGATCCACAGTGTGACGCCTATGTGGTTCCCTTGCCCTATTATAATCGCAACGCTGATAAACAGGCCGAGGAGCTGTGCTATGACGGTGATAAGTTTCCAGAATATTTGTCGGTGATTCATTTTGATATGTATGAGCTGGATGCCAGAAAACCTGATGTGATCTATATTCATAATCCTTATGACCAGTATAACTATGTCACTTCCATACATCCCCGTTATTATTCTGACGAATTGAAAAAAAGCACAGATATGCTAGTATATGTGCCTTATTTTGTTACCGACGGTACTATTTCTGATGATTTTGTTGCCGTCAGGGCAGTTAAATATGCGGACCGTATCATCGTCCAATCAGAGGGAGTCAGAAAATCATATCTTAAATATGTAAAAGCAGACCGGGTGGCAGCGCTTGGGTCGCCCAAGATTGATAAGATAGTCCATGCTAAGAAGCAGGAGTACAGTTTATCAGCATCGTGGCAAGAAAGGATAGCCGGAAGGAAGGTTGTTTTCTACAATACTAATCTGTTCAACATTATCAGAGGTGACAGTTATTTACTGGCAAAACTGCGCGATGTTATAGCGGTATTTGCGGAGCGTGATGATGTGGCGCTCTGGTGGCGGCCCCATCCTTTAAGCAAGGATACGATTAAGTCTATGCACCCTGATATCTGGAAGGAGTACAATGACATTATAACCGGCTTTAAGGAGGCAGGACACGGTATTTATGATGAAACAGGGGATCTGCATCAGGCACTGGCCTGTTCGGATGCTTATTATGGGGATTATAGTTCAGTGGCCAGCATGTATCGGGTAACAGGTAAGCCGATCCTGTTTCAGAACACCAATTTTACCCGGGCTGACATTGAGGGCGATGAATTTGGACTGGCGGTGCAGGATCTTGTGGTTCAGGGTCATGATGTCTGGCTGATTTCGATGTTTCCCAACTATTTATACCATCTTGATTTAAAGACGCAGAAGCTTGAGCGGGTTTTAGATATCCGTGAAAGAGAGTCATATGAGTTTCTGCTCACCGATTCGGTGTCGCTTTATGGTGATGAGGTGATAATAGCCCCACACAATGGTAAACATATTATCAGGCATAATATTAGCCAGTATGGCCAGAATAGCGAATATAGCCAGAATAGCAAATATAACCAATATGATAATGGGGATAAAATCCCCCTCCCAAAGTCAGCGGGCCTTGAAAGGGAATATAAATTCCGGGCGGCCTATTGCTGCCGTCAAAAGCTTTATTTTATTCCGGCTTATTATCCGGCTATTCTGCAATATGATCCGATATCCGGCGACATGGAAGAAAATAATAAAATATGCATAGAACTGGACGGCTACAAAGATAAAGGCCATGAAAAATATTTTGGCCGGGGCGCTGTTATAAATGAAGAGACCCTGATGCTTCCGTGCGGGGTTGCGAACCTTGTCGTAAAATATCATACAGGTACTGATAAATATACCTTTTACCGGGTTGGTGATGCCGAAAATAAATATGAATACCTTGTCCGTGTCGGCGAGGATTATTGGTTATTTCCGTTGAAAGGCAATATTGTTAAGTGGAATGAAAGAACCGGTAAAACCAAAGTTCTGGATCATTTTCCCGAAGGTTATCAGCATGGCAAAAATGTGGATTACGTTGATCCCGTCGTTGCCGGGGAGCATATATTAGTATTTCCCGGGCAGTCTAATATGATCCTGAAGATCAATGTGGTGAGTGATCAGATTACCTGTTTTCGCAAGCTGGGGGGGAATGAAAGCGGCCATAAAAAAAGCACTAATAAATATACCTGCGCCAGACTGAGGGATGATGCCGTCTATGCATATTCCTATTATGAGAACGTGTTGCAGGTCATAGATGTCAGGGCGGAGTCGCTGAAAGCCATTCCGCTCATGATATCGGCTGACGATTATAAGGAAGCAATGGATCGGCCGCTGCTGTGGGATCCTCATGAAGACAGGGCAAAATCTTTTCGTTATGAAGAGAATATCGTACTGACATTAAAGCTTTTTTTGGAACGTTTGGTGACAGAAAAAGCAGATTATAGTACTGTACCTAGCGATATTGCTGATATTTTCGCTAATGCGGACGGGAGCTGTGGCGTTAGAATCCATGAATATATTAAAAAAGAGCTTGGTTACTAAAAGAGAGGAGCGCATATGAAAAGGGTCATAACATACGGTACCTTTGATTTATTACATTATGGTCATATTAATCTGCTGAAACGGGCGAAATCATTAGGTGACTATTTAATTGTAGCTTTGTCGGAAGATGAGTTTAACGAGAAGTGCAAAAACAAAAAATGCTATTTCAGCTATGATGAAAGAAAGAGCCTGCTAGAATCAGTCCGCTATGTGGATCTGGTGATACCGGAGAGCTCATGGGAACAGAAAATTGATGATATAAAGCTTTATCATGTGGATGTGTTTGTCATGGGCAGTGACTGGGCGAAGAAATTTGATCACTTAAGCCAATATTGTGAGGTGGTATATTTTCCCAGAACTATCGAAATCTCAACTACTAAAATGAAAAATGATTTAAGGAATGCTTAACTTTCCTAATCTGTCCAGTCAACCCCTAGACGGGAACGCAGACGCTGCTTTTCCGTTTCCCCCAGTTCTTCGCCAATCAGCTCGGCATGTAACTTAAATGTCCATTCTGTCAGTAGATCGGCACAGGAAAGTGGAGAAAACGGTCCCCACATGTAAAAAGGGTAACGCGCCATCGCGGCTGCCCACTGTTCCATGTACGCGAATATCTCAGCAGCAAAATCTCGCAAGCCGACGGTTGCCGATGCTTCGTTATGATGGCCGGAGTCGGACATATAACGTTTCCAGAACAAGGTTGGCAGCAACAGGAAACAAGGGCCGCCATGTGAACCGGGCAGAAAATTTAAGGATACGTCGATTATAGTACAGTGTGCCTGCCTAGCCTGATTGATCCAAAACTGGCCCGGAAGGACAACAGTGGAACGCTGCAAGATAGTGATTTCAACCCCATTCTGACAGAATAGGATGTGGTGCGGCAGCGTTCCGTTGAGACAGGCTACTTTCCGGGCACCGGCCATCAACGCGACTTGCTCGCGGATGGAAAGCTGTTCCGGAATAATGACGTGGTACCCCATACTTTGGAACTGCTCTTCAAAATACTTTTCATTTATTGTCCTGCCGTCATAACCGCTCCGTCTAAGATATATCTTTTCATAGTCACGTGGCACGACACTGTCCCTGATCGCATCATAGATGTCCAAAGCCTTCTCCCGGTAACCGCCATGATGTAAAAAGGCAGTCTGTTCCGGCACGATCACAGCCGAGAACTGCATAGGTTTATCAAGGATTAATATCCGTTCTTTCTGGATTCCCAGCATGTAGATGAAATCTAAAAATTGCGGCTGGATATCTTGAGCTAGGAATACATATCGGTAATCGCTGTCTGGATGTTCTAAGTGGTACCATAACCGGCCAAGGCTTTCCGTAATCATGTGGCCAAAGTGAGCAGACAAAAATCCGCCATATATCACGGTTTCATTGACCATGGCGATATCTTGGGGTAGCGGATATGCGGACGATATGTTTCCGTGGGTAGTGCTGGAATCAAGAGTTCTGATGTGTCCTGCGACAAAGCGGCCGCTTTCATCGCATACGCCCCCCTGCCACTGACGTTCAGACAGGACTTTTAAGGGAAGGATGATAGCATTATGGACAGTTTGCACCTTGACCGCTTCATCGATAAACCAGTCCCGGGATGACCACTCCATGATGTCATGTGTCCGCTCCAGATACAGACGGTAGCGATCGGGGCCGGCGGAATCTATGTTGTGCGCGGCAGATATCGGGGAGTATGAGCCTGAATCTGCTGACAGGGTAATAAGATCTGTGGCAGATGTCTTGGGCATGGCCGGAGAAGCGATAGCGATACGGGCGGACGGGATCCGGTATTCTTCGGTTAACCGCCGGTATACTTCCTCGGCATATAGTTCCGTAGTAATAATGATTTTGTCATATTCATACTGACAAATAGTGTCCGGGCTAATCACCGGCCGGCCACAGAACTCCGTACCCCAAGTCTCCGGACGGCTGTCTGTAAAACATAATATACTGGCATACAGGTCAGGATTCACAGTGGCCCAGGTGCCTGTCATCCGCTCACAGATCGCTCCGATTCCATAAAGAATATAACATTTCGTATTGCTGCTCATGGGCATTGCTCCTCACCGGGCACTGATTTCACTATCGCATGTAACTCCAGAACCGTTGTCATTCCATGATGCGGCCTGATATATAAATCGTATTCCGGGCATAGCGTTTTGATAAAGAAAGGTATCTCCCATAAATCATCCGGCCGATGGTATAAACAGACAAGCAGCCGCGGCTTATTCTTCAAAATAGTCTTTGCGGCACCTTGTAAAGCGGCCAGTTCCGATCCTTCAATATCCAGCTTTATCAGTGTTATTGGCTCATTGGCGTCTACAGTATCATCAATACTGACACAGGTGATTTCCGTACCGCTTTTTATAACAGAGGAATCTGTAGCAGATGACTCTATAGCAGAGGAAACGACACCATCTGAAAAATACATGGTGGAGTGCTTGTCCAGCAAGGCATAAGGAAATAAACGGATATCCGTTATTTCGTTGATAGGTCTTATTAGCTTTTCGTTATAATCCATTACCTGCATATAATCCAAGTCTATCTTAATATGTTCATACTCTTTTTTACTGGCTTCAAAAGCATAGACTTTTTTAAGACGGCTGCCTAAGATATTATAAAAATGTCTAATGTCATCACTGTTTTCCAAACCGCCGAGAACTATGGATTCATTGTCATATAGACTGTCAAACAGTTCGCAGGAAAAATAACCGGCATTATGAGAAGTTCTATTATCTGAGTTAAAAATATAATCCCTGTCTAAACTTTTTTTCTGTAGGCGTGCAGCTATGACAGCTGACAGGAGTTCCTTGGAAAGCCCGTCAGCTTCCACCATGTTTAATAAAATAGCTATTTTGCTTAAAGTATCTCTGTCAGCCGTATCAATGTGAAACGCTTCTCCAAAAACGTTAGCCGGAAGCTTGGAGCCCGCTTCCGGCTGCATCATAGCACGATGCAGCAGGATGTCGGATATACCATAGTCATTCAGTAATTGTAATACAATAGCGGTGCTTGGCTGTTGGTCATAAATCGTTATCAGTACGATTATTTGGTCACTGTTTTCGGAAGCCAGCAGGCGAGGATGTTTTATATCTATGCCTAAAAGTTTCTTTCCCTGCTTTTTACTGTCGTTATCACAAATATAAGGTATCGGAAGTTCTGGCAGGATCATATTGATTGCTACGGATGCGGCAAGTCCTGCCCCAAATAAAATAAGTTTTTTTTCACCGACATACTCTTTTAGGTTATGGTAGGTTATTCTATCGATCATTATCATACTCCATATCTGCTTCGGCAGACTCTAAATCAATCGTTTCCAGAATATCTAGTATGGAAACCACTGGGCAGCTTATTTTGGGAGCCAGCATTTTTCTGATATCCACAAATTCTTGAGCCGTAACAATTATCATGGCACAGGCAGGAAGCTTGTCTGTAGGCAGATATACCGCTATATCACCGGACATGTCCGCAGCGTTTCGATCAATCGCATAATCCACCATAATGCCGTTTTGCGTCAATTCTTGTTTCAGCATCCGGCCAATCAGGCCGTAGCCGTATATCGCGACATGGTTAATTCCGTTATGGAGAAAAAAGGCTGCTGTCTGGCCGCTTTCTTTCCTACGCTGGGTCCACTGGTAAAAAACCTCAAAAAGATGTCGGAACCTGGCAATCTGCGCATCTTTTCTCCGCATGGCGGAGATAATTTTATGATAATATTTCTTTCGGCAGATAGACCATCCTAGCCCGATGCCCAATAGGATGCCTGATAAAATTCCTAACAGCAATGATGCTGCGCTGAACTCTGTTGTCATAGTCCCTTTCTCATAGTCCTTCTCTCATATTCTTAAAAGCTGGCGCAAGCTTGCTTCGACTATTTCCGTAGAGCAGGTCTTTTTTACGAGATGATTTAACGCCTGCCCTTTTTCGTGATTAACCTTCCTGCCGACCTTGCAGGCACAGGACAGCTGGCCGATAAGCGCCGTCAGGTGTTCTTCTTGGTCAGGATATTCATATCGGTAAATCAATGCTTCCGGAAAATCGCGTGACATGTCGATATCGGAAACTACGACAGTCCGTCCATAGGAAAAAGCCATTATCATCGCCCCCGAATTCATGCCGCTGGTTGTATCGTATGGAAGAACCAAAGCATCGGCGGCTTTTAAAAAGGCTCCCATCTGAAGGTCGGGGATATAACGGTTCAGCACCGTTACTTTTTTATTTTCCCGGGTCAATCGGTACAATGTCTGGGTGTAAGCGGTATCCTGCGCTTGCCCTGCCACCAGCAGCCGGCAATTTTGATCAGTCAGTTCCGTCATAGCCTTGATGAGCAATTCAATGTTCTTATAAGGCCGGAGATTACCGTATAAAGCAAATAGTATTTCTTCTTCCTTAACTCCCAGCCGGTTTCTTATGTCAGGGCAATAATCATGATAGCGGCCGATAAAGTCAGGATGTGGAACATAATGTACCTTTTCACTCTTCAGGCCGGGATTATAAGCCTTAAGTGTTGCAATGCTGTCCTTTGAATGAATGATGATGATGTCAGCGATCCGGGAAAGAAACCGCATATCGTCTCTTTTTTCCTCATTATGCAAGCGTCTGTCATGCGGCAACTTATTGTGAAACACCCAGAAAATCCTGACCCCGTGTGCGGCGGCCTTTTGCAGGTACAGCCGGTCAGAGTTGCCCATAATATCTTCAATCCAGTTGACGTAGATAATACCGATGTCGCTTATTTCATATATATCGGCTTTACAGTCCAGATAATCAACAGTCGGACAATGATTTCGGATCATTTGATGGATGATATTAATATAGCTGTCAGTTTTACTGATAAAGGGATGAAATGCAATATGTTTTTTGCGCTTTAACATGTGAAATGACATTACTTATATTACCTTTCTGCCCTTGGAGGCTATGGCTTTTTACCGATTTCTCTTCTAAGTGTTTCCAGTCCGGTTTTAATAAATCTGGAAAATACATCATAAAAAAATTGATAATGAGTATCATAATTTTCGCAAAAATCGAAGTCCGCTTTATCCATAATCTCGTTAGTGAATTTATCAATATATATTTTGGTGTGGTCGTAGTTCGTAACATCCAAGACATGATAACAAAGCTGGATAATTAAATCATAATCCATACCTGCCACATCGGTATAGGAGACACCGCTTACTTCCGGCGGTTTAGCCTGTCCATCGCATATGGTAATATTGGCATCGGTAACACTGTTGATTTTTTTTACCAGTTGCGCAAGATCCGTCACAGCTGGATCATATAAAATCAGGATTCTGCGCTTGTTGGCAAGAACCTGCGCGAATTTTGCCGTGACTGGTTCTCCGGTTATCAGCTTATATGGTTCCGCCTTGCCACGGATATTATTCAGTCCGTCACACAGGGCATGAAAATAATTCTGGATATTTTGTGGTTGGCAGCGATTAACGGAAAAAGTGCGAAACATCATTTTGATGAGAGTTTCGCCAAATTCGTAAAAGGCTTCATCAGGCAAAAAACGGGTAAAACAATATATTTTGTTGCGCAGGGAGTAATAGCGGTTAAATCCGGTACGGACCGCGCTGGTTCTATGATGCCAGGCCACCGAACGGGAACAGGCGTAGACACGGCTCCCAGACCAGCGGATTTCCCAGCATAAGGAAACATCATCCCAATATACAAAAAAATCTTTGTCGATGATACCAGAAAGTTTTAACGCATCTGTCCGGTACATGGCCGAACAGGCGGCCACATAATCACATTCAACTGACTCCGGCAGCTCACCCTCGATATCCTGTCCACCCCACAGCGGTATCGTCACAAGATGCTTCTGATCAATCATCGCCCCAAAGTCCTGAATCTGTCCGGTACCTATCCGGCCGATCAGTGAGCCGCAGGCTCCTGCCGACGGGTGCGACTCCATAAACTCATATAACGCGCCGATGGCTTCCGGTTCCAGAATCACGTCATTATCCAGTAAATGGATATAGCGATATCCCTTATCCATAGCCAACTGCATGCCCCGGTGAAAGCCGCCGGAGCCACCGGTATTTTCCTCATTTTCTAGCAGGGTCAGTCGATTGCCGTAATGTTCTGTAAGGGCGGCAGCTGAGCCGTCGGTCGAAGCATTATCGACCACGATCAGGTCAAACTGATGGAAATGGGAACTAAGTACAGAGGCCACACATTTAATGACATAATCTTTTTTATTGTAATTACATATGACGACGGCAATCGGATTCATAGCTGCTTCCTTTCAGATAGACGCTTTTTTCAAATGGGGATAGTATTTTATCCTCGCTGATTCCATATTTTATTAGGTTTTCTCTGATCTGGGAAACACTTTTAGTCATCTGAGAAGCAATGATGACCCAATCGAATTCAAGTTCCGTCAGTATCTCGGGGGAGTCAACCGGCAGGCTACGGTCAGGATATCTGGCAAATGCCCTGTCTATTAGCGTTACGCAATAGTTAGGAGATAATTGCCGGTAATAATCAGTGCCGATATCACCGGCTCCATATATAACAAGACGATTCCCCGGCTTAAGCCGCGGATCAGAAAATATCCATTGTTTATTGGCCGACATCACTTGGTTTTCTTTCATTTTCGTATCTAAAAGCAAAAAAAGATGCGTTATAGCATCATTTTCTATGATGCTCTTGCATAATTGATACGATACCTGTGAGTTATAATTGGCCGGACAAATCACATCCGGGGAAAAGCGGGTAAACCAGTCTTGTTTAACAGTCTGAAAAACATTAAAATAATCTTCTCCCCTAGTCTGATTCAAATTAAATAAAATAAGATTAGATGAATATATAATAAAGCTACGGAGCATTTTATCATAGTCCGGCATCTTTATTATCTTATCATGAATTGCAATTAGTGCCATGACACCCGGGAAGATATTTTTTTGCCCGGTATGACCGCTGGAAATGCTGGCTTTCAGGTTCTTCCGGTAATGTACTAGCGTTTCTTCAATAAAGCAGATCCGTCTGGCCGAAAGTTTACAGCAAACCGAAAAAAAGGCATCGTTATGCTGCTCAATATTCTGAAAGCGTATATGGTGATTTGTAACATACTGCCGGTTAATTAGCATATTCCAAGAAACATTAAAACTAAAAGTAAAAAGGTGTTCACAGACATCATCTGAGGAAAAAGGGTTTTCCGCCGGAACATATGCGTTGCTGTATTGATTTTTAGAAAGAATCCGCCCGCTTTCACTATCGAAACGGTCATTATCAAAGATAACAACTTCCGCCTGATGTCTTTCCGCTTCGACATAAGCACGTTCCAGCATATCTGGTTCAAATAAGTCATCAGCGTCAAGAATCGACAGATATTTGCCTTCGGCCAGTTCAATGCCGATGTTGCGGGCAACTGCAGCACCTTCATTGGCCTTGTCCACTACTTTGATACGACTGTCCTGCCGGGCATATTGTCTCAGGATATCTGCCGAGTTATCAGTGGAACCATCGTTGATACAGATAATTTCGATATTTTCCTGCGTCTGTCTGACGATATCATCAAGCGCTGCTGCCAGATATTTATCGGCATTATATACCGGTATAATAACGGAAATGTCAACACTCATCGCTATTTTACTAACCTCCCACAGGCATTTTTGGTTATGGACTGACTATAATTAATTATAGATAGCAGATTCACGTTCTGTCAACGTCAATTCCGCAGCTTTTTCACTAAATCCTGAGAATTCCCGGTCGGAGTCTCGGTTAAAGTAAGCCCCAGCCGGGCGCGCAGACGCAGTTTTTCCTGCTCACCTAATGTATTTTGGGTCACTTCATCGTGAATCTTAGCGGTCAATTCGGCCAACAGGGCGGCAATTGAAAACGACGGAACCCACATAAAAAAGGGAAAATGTTTCACTCCGGCCGCCCACTTTTCCATATATTCAAACATTTCTGGAGCAAAATCACGCACCGAACAGTTCGCCGAAGCGCCGAGTTGGACACCGCAGCCAGATAGATATTGTTTCCAGAATACAGTAGGTAGCAACAAGAAACAGGGGCCTATATGGGAGCCAGGCAGGAAGTTCAATGAAATATCTACTATGTGACATTGCGCCTTGCGTGCCTGATTAATCCAAAACTGACCCGCCAGAACCGCCGTTGTCCGCTGTAATATCGTGATTTCGACATCATCTTGACTAAACAGGATCTGATGCGGCAGGGTTCCATTGATGCAGGCAATCTGTCTTGCCCCGGCCATCAGTGCCACTTGTTCGCGGACGGAAAGCTGTTCCGGGGCAATCACTTGATATCCCATATTGCGGAACTGATTCTCAAAATACTTTTCATTAACGGTACGGTCGTCATGGCCTGTCCGTGTCAGATATATCTTTTCATGGGTTTGCGGAACGACACTATCTCGGATGGTATTGTAAATACCTAAAGCCTTTTTCCGATACCCGCCGTTAAAAAAGACGGTCTGCTCTGGCACGATCACATTTGCAAACTGCATGGGCTCGTCAATAATCAAGATCTGCTCATGACGAATGCCGAGCATATAAATAAATTCTAAATATTCCGGTCTGATTCCTTGCGACAAGAAAACATATCGATAACGGCAGTCCGGATAATCCAGATAATACCATAACCGGGAAAGGCTTTCTGTTATGATATGTCCGAAGTGAGCAAACAAAAGTCCGCCATATATTACGGTTTCACTGGTGCGTATTATTTCCTCAGGTATCGGGTAGCCGGATAATATTTCTTCTAAAACAGTGCTGGAATCGTTAATCCTGCGGTGCCCTTCCAAAAAACAGCCGGTTTCATCGCATAATCCTCCTTGCCATTCTAAGCCGGCATGGTGTCGCGCCGGTAAAATAATCGCGTTATGGATGGTATGTGCAGTGGCCGGCTCATCAATAAACCAGTCACGGGTGCACCATTCCATTATCTCAGGTGTTCGCTCAAGGTAGAGATGGTAGCGGTAAGGCTGACCGCAATCCATGCTAAAAGAGGTGCCGGCTGGCGTCATATGAGCAGAGAGTGCCATTCCGGAAGAAGGCGGAGACGCTATCACGATCCGGTCGGCAGGCAACCGGTAAATTTCCGTTAACCGCAAAAAAACTTCCTCAGCAAACAGTTCCGTGGCAATGATGATTTTATCATAATCATATCTTGTGATGTCATCAGGGGCTATGACCGGCTTGCCACAAAATGAACCACCCCAAGTTTCGGGTCGGCTGTCGGAATAACAAATAATTCTGTGAAACAGATCGGGATTGACTTTGCTCCATGTTTTTACCATCCGCTCACATGTGGCACCGATTCCATATAGGATATATCCTTTAAGATCGTTTATCATAGATTAACTCTCCTGCTTTATTATATCTGACTATTTCAGAATATATTAGTTTTGTGGGAAGTGCAATATTATTATTAGATAATAATTCATTGGCGGTCATATTGACTTTTATAATTATACTTGTTAAAATCTACCTAGAAATAAAATCCTCCACGGTTGTGTGGGGGATTTTGAGTACTGGCGTATCAAAGAAAGAGGTTTCTGATGAAAGATTTGATATCGGTGATTATACCGGCCTATAATGTCGGACTATATATCGGAAAATGCTTAGATTCGGTGGTTTCACAGTCTTATAGCAACCTAGAAATCATCGTCGTCAACGACGGTGCCACGGATGACACGCCGGCCATTATTGAAACTTATCTGGGTGATCCGCGGATCCGGTACATTGTCCAGGAAAACGGCGGGGTATCGGCGGCGCGGAATGCCGGTATCGAAGCGGCCAGCGGGCAGTATCTGACCTTTGTGGACAGCGATGATTATCTGGAGCCGGATATGTATGAAAAGCTGTACGCGGCCATTCAAGCCAGTCAAGCCGACATGGCGGTCTGCGATTACAATCTGGTATATGACGATCATGCCGAGCTGTGTTACTCTTCGACGCGGGATGAAAATATCGATATCGCTGCCGATACGGCGGCCTATTTTTACCGCAATTGCGCCTGCCCCCGGCCCAATAATTATATATGGACCCGGCTCTACCGTACCGATATGGTTAAGAGCTCAGGGATCCGTTTCCAAAAATACCGGCTGGGGGATGATACGCTGTTTAATTTTATGCTGCTGCCTCATATCTCTAAGGTAGCCAATATCGCCGGCGGCTTCTATAATTACTATCAGAGGTCGGTTTCCAATGTCTATACGGTGGCCAAACGGAGCAACCTGGCGGAAGTGTATGCGGCCACGTTTGAAGCGCTGATTACTTATTATGATGCCCTCGGTTTCCGGCCGGATTTTCTTCCGATCCATGCCTATACAAGGCTGCGGAGCGTCGTATTTTACTCCCGGCTCGCCGGAATGAGCGACGATGATATTGCTGGTCATATTGAAAGCGGCTTCCAAGGGAAAAAGATCTTGGAGTATCTGGGTGATCTGTCGCCGGTGGCTAGGTATGTGGCGGAAAACGGTTTCAGTGATGAATATGCCGCACGGATGTGGCGGATTATGAAGACGGCGGTGGATAATCCCCGCGAACTGACGGATTTAGAGTTCCCCAACTAGAAGTAATGAGCCGGTTAATGTTGATGTTAATAGACAGTATTCTGCGAGGTGCTTTATGCCAGTCTATGTCAGCCCGGCAGTCTTAAGTATTTTACGCAGTTGGCCGGGGAAGGAAAACAGCTCGGCGGTCTTGCATAAGCCGCTGGCGGCAATCCGTTGCCGCTCTTTTTCATGTCCGAGATAATAAGCCGCTTTTTCAGCGGCATCTTCCATGCTTTCATAGATTACGATATCATCGCCGGGGACGAAATACTCGGTCAGTTCCGCCTGATAATTGGAAAACAGCAGTCCCCCGCAGCCCAGGATGTCCAAGGCTCGCAGCGGGATCCCGGAACGGATGCATTTCAGGGTGGCATTGATGTTGAGCCGGCTTGCTTTAAAGACCTTGGGCATAGCATCAAAGTAAGCAGCGGTGCCCCGATAGGAGAGCTGCGGCGGCAGTTCCGGTACCTGACGTGAGTACAGTACCGTCTGATGACGGGAACACAATAACCGTAGCAGATTAAGGCGCTCCAGCCGGGTGATCTGGGTGGCGATGGCAATGGAAAGTTCGGGCCGGTTGATGGCGATCTCTTGTCCGGCGGCCCTATGCGCGTTACGTATCTTATCCAACAGTTCATCGGTGATCCGGTCATTGACCATATAATAACCATATAAGACCAACTGCGCTTGCACGATACTGTCGATATATCCTTGGTCATAATCCGATAACGGGGCAGTAATCATCGGCAAGTCAGACCGGTATATCTGCCCGACCATAGAGATATCGCAGCGGTATCGCTTCTGTTCCTCGGAAGAAAGGGAAACCGCCGCCAGCCGGTCAATGTTGACTCCCAGCGGCATGTGATACACCGTGTCATAACCTTGGTCTCTGACCGACTCATATTCCAGCCGGTCAAACAGGAAGATATAATTGGTGGGATAATGAAAGGTACGCAGCTTTTTATAAGACAGCGGGCTGTCATAACTCCAGGAAAGGTATTTTATGCCGTGCTTATAGCACAATGCGGCGACAAGCGGAAAATAGTTGATGCTCATGACGCAGTCATATTGATCGGCGGCAAGGTAGCGGTCGAAGCGGCGGCAAAAGAACTCGTCCTCATAGATGTCCGGGAAGCTGTAATAGATATTTTTACAGGCAATCCCTTGCTTCTTTAAGAAATAAATCAGGTCATTCTGGGTGTAAGCCCCCATGTCATACAGTAGGATTTTCACTAATTTAATCCTCATAAGTTATATTCCGTGTCTTCAGCGGACTAAATTATTAAAGCCCATCCTTTATAGAAATTATACTACAAATAATAATTCTGTAAAGAATATTATGGGAATAATTGACAGCGGCAAGAATTAATATTACACTAATCCGGAAGTCAATGCTGTTCGGTCAATAGATGCAGGTATTAATCTAAATTATTGAAAAGGAATGTTAAAATGGGTAAGGTGCTTTTTCCCCAAGGGGGGAGTCGGAGACAGGCTCTTATAGTCAGGGCATTGGCGGAGGAAGGATATGAAACAGATCCCCTGCCGTTCCCGCCGACAGAGCCTGATGCCGAGAAAAGAGCGGAACTGGCGGAGCGGCTGGTAAAGAAGATGCTGGCCGGTTCTTATGATTTTGTTTTTACGGTAAATTTTCTTCCGGTGGTGGCGATTGCCTGCAAGGCCTGCCGGATCCGCTATCTTTCATGGGTATATGACTGTCCGTGCGCCACGCTCTATTCAGAGACAGCGCTTTATGAAACCAATGCGATTTTTGTCTTTGACAGTCATACCTGTATGGAGCTGGCCAGAAAAGGTGTCCGCACCGTCGCCTACCTGCCGATGGCTGCCGATACAGACTATTATGACGGCATGATGGCCGGATCCGGTTTAATAGGCCAAGTTAAAGACCAAGTAAAAAATCAAGAAAAGTATCAGGCCGATGTTTCGTTTGTCGGTTCCCTGCATACGAAAGCCGGGGAGCAGTTTGCACCGTTAGAGGAAGCGGAAGGCTATCTGAAAGGCTATCTGGACGGTCTGATCGGAGCCCAGAAGGAGATTTATGGCGGTAGTTTCTTGGAACAGGCGCTTACGCCGGAGATAGTGCTTAAAATGCAAAAGCTCTGTATGCTGCCGCCGGCAAACAGCAGTGAGAGTTTGGCTTGGCGGTATGCCAATTATTACTTGGCTCCTAAAGTGACGGCCAGGGAACGCGCCGAAATCATCCGGGGCTTATCCTCTCGTTTTTCCTTTAAATTATACTCTGGTAAATCCACAGCGCAGTACCCAGAAGTTAATAACATGGGCATGGTTGACTATTACCGGGAGGCACCCGTGGTATATAAGAACAGTAAAATCAATCTGAATATCTCCCGGCGGAGCATCCAGAGCGGGATTCCGCAGCGTGTCTTTGATATCATGGGCTGCGGCGGGTTCCTGCTGACCAATTATCAGGCTGATTTTATGGAGCATTTTATTCCTGGTGAAGATTTTGTTTATTATGAAAACCGGCAAGATCTGACAGAGAAGGTGGCTTATTATCTGAGCCGGGAAGAAGAGCGGAAGCAAATCGCCCTAAGCGGCTATGAAAAAGTCAAACAGTTTCATACTTACCGACACAGGGTGGCTAAGATGCTCCAGGTAATCAGTGATTAGCATTACAGCACCGCCAGCCGCCGGACAGCGGGTTCATAAGCGCCACACATTTTATAGTAGATTTTGGCCTGGTCTATGTGGCCGGTACATTCATAGATAACACCGATATTATAGTATGCGCTGTAACTGTTCACCCCGGCGACTGAAAAGACCGGAAAATCGGCAGCTTTTTTAAATTCGGCAATAGCCTGTGTAAACATGGCGTTGTTCATATAGATCAATCCCATTAAGAAAGGGAAATCTGCCCGGACGGCAAAATCATCATAGATATTCTCGAACTGCAGGGCTTCTTCATAACGTTTTAGTTCCAGAAGACAGTAGCCATAGGATTCCACCATAGACTGGACGTATTCCAGCTGCGGATTGACGTCAAAGGCAAGGCCGAGGCGGTAATAATGGCAGGCTTTTTCCGTATCTTTCAGGGCAGTATAAGACTTGCCGATCTGATAGTAAGTATAAGGATCCGGGCCGCTTTTATCTAGGTCGAGCAGCAAAAGATCCAGATTGCGCCGGGCTTTTTGGGCGGCAATGTCCTGATTTACATAGCCTTCATGATAACAGCTTAATGGAATCGGAAAATAAACCGGTTCACTGCCGTCGATCCGCGCCACCTGTTCGTGGATAATCCCGCGGTAGTGATATTCATGCCGCGAAAAAAGCCTGGCGACCCGTTCAGTGAGAAAACTGGAAGCGCTGTCCGGCTGTCCGTTTGCCACATAAGGATTGTTGCGTATCAGCATGCCTGCGCCGTGGGGATGCTGCCGGATCGCTTTGTCAATCGCAGCCCTGTCGATTGTCTCGAGGAACTCATCACAGTCGATAACTAGGATCCAGTCATGCGTGGCTTGGGTAATCGAAAAGTTCCTGGCGGCACTGAAATCATTCACCCAGTCAAAATGAAATACTTTGTCTGTGTAGCTGTGGGCGATTTCCCTAGTCCGGTCCGTCGAGCCGGTATCTACGACGATGATCTCAAAGGAATGTGGCGATAAGAGATGTAGGCATTTATCGATATATTTTTCTTCGTTTTTGGCAATCATACAAACGGATATGGGGATCATGTCTGGTATTGGCATAGGCGGCTCCCATCTGAGGTGTTCCCTTGGTTGTTTCTGCATCTTAACCAATATTATAATGAGGAAAGCGTAAATAGACAACCCCTTGTTTTTATTGACTTTTATAGGTGATTTACTTATAATAATGTCATTAATGCACACTGCACGACCATTAGTACTATGGAAGTAACTTACATAGAAAACTTTCAATTATACCGAGAACGCCTTAGTTAATAAAATTATTGCACGGAAAATAGTCAATAATGTTGACGCATACCGCAAAAAAATATATCATAATGCTTAGGGCATAAACACATATGCATAATATACACAGTATATTATAGTTTCAGTTATGAGGTGCTGTATGCGGGAATTGGAATATCCTTTCAACAGTGAGGCTATATTAAAAAAAGCCAAGAAAATTAAGCGTGAACTGCTGGATCAGTCGGCAGGCGCCTCCTTTTTGTCTAAAAGGATTGCCGTTCTAGGCGGCAGCACGACTCATGACATTGTCCGGGTACTGGAGCTGTTTCTGCTTAACGAAGGCATCAAGGCAGAGTTTTATCAGTCAGAATATGGACAGTACTGGCAGGATGCTATGTTTGATAATCCGGAGCTGGGTGAATTCTCCCCGGATGTTATTTTTGTACATACTAGCAGCCGTAATATCACCGCATGGCCGTCCATGGCGGATACCGCCGCGGAAGTGGAAGAATTGATTCGAAAACAAGCCGCACATTTTACGGTTATGTGGGACAGGCTGCGCGAGGTCTATCATTGTCCGGTTATCCAGAATAATTTTGAATATCCTTTTTATCGCCTGATGGGTAACCGTGAAGCAAGCGATATCCACGGCAGAAATTATTATGTAAACCGGATGAATCTGTTATTTGCCCAGTATGCCCAGGAGCATCAGGATCTCTATATCCACGATATTAACTATATCTCCGCCGCATACGGCTTAGAGAAATGGTCGGCGCCGTCTTACTGGCATATGTACAAATATGCATTGAATATGCAGGCGATCCCGGAATATGCCTATAATCTCTCCCATATTATCAAATCGCTGTTTGGTAAGAATAAAAAAGCCATGGTGCTGGATCTGGATAATACACTTTGGGGCGGTGTCGTCGGCGACGACGGACCGGAACAGCTGGAAATCGGCCCGGAAACCGCTATGGGGCAGGTTTATACGGAGATCCAGGCTTATATTCGGAATCATAAGGAACTGGGGATATTACTGACAGTCAATTCCAAGAATGAGCAGGAAAATGCCGTTGCCGGCTTGAATCATCCGGATGGGATGTTAAGGCCGGATGATTTTGTGCTGCTAAAGGCCAACTGGGAAGCCAAGAGTAAGAATCTGATGGAAATAGCCAAAGAGCTGGAACTTCTGCCGGAGTCTTTGGTTTTTATTGATGATAATCCGGCGGAGCGGGAGATCGTCCGTCAACAGGTGAAAGGCACAGCGGTGCCGGAGATCGGCGCGCCGGAAAGGACGATCCAAGTCTTGGACCGGAACGGTTATTTTGAAGTAACGGCTTTGTCGGAGGAAGACAGCAGCCGCAATGCCATGTACCAGGCCAATATTGCCCGTAAACAGCAGGAACTTGGCTTTGGGGATTACCGGGAATACTTATTGTCGCTTAAGATGACGGGAACGGCCAAAGCGTTTGAACCGATCTATATGGCCAGGATCGCCCAGTTGACCAATAAGAGCAACCAGTTCAATCTGACGACCAAGCGGTTTACCCAGAGTGAGATTGAACAGTTCGCAGCCGACCGGGAATATATTACGCTCTGTGGCCGGCTGGCCGACCGGTTCGGGGACAACGGCGTCGTATCGGTGGTGATCGGCCGGATTGAGGCGGCTGTCCTGCACTTAGACTTGTGGCTTATGAGCTGCCGGGTGCTGAAGCGGGATATGGAATATGCCATGATGGATAGGGTGGCGGAAGAGTGCCGTAAGAGAGGGATTGATGTCATCAGAGGGTATTATTATCCGACCGCTAAGAATGCTATGGTTAAGGAGTTCTATGGCAATATGGGATTTACAAAGATAAAGGAAGACGCAAAAGGCAATACGGCATGGGAGTTTCATATTACAGAGCCTTATGTAAATAAGAATCAAGTGATAAAGATAGTGGATTAGAAGCAGTATGAATTAGATAAAAATGGGTAAAAAATAAATAGGAAAATAATAAATAGGAAAATAATAAGTAAGAAAACAAGGAGAAAAGCCATGAACAGAGAAGCAATATTTGACCGTCTCAATATCATTTTCCGGGATGTATTTGATGACGGGTCGATTACGGTGACGGACAAGACCACCGCTGATGATATCGAGGAATGGGATTCTCTGGAGCATATCAATCTCATAAACGCGATTGAGCATGAAATGGGCATGAAGTTTACTATGGGCCAGGTGGTCTCCATGAAGAACGTTGGAGAGATGGTTGATGTCATAGCAGCATCAATCGGTTAAGGTGTAAGATGAACATTACCTCTTTTTATTTTCTGTGCTTTTATGTTGCGGTACTGGTCTTATATTATGCAGTGCCCAAGAAGCGGCAATGGCTGGTCTTGCTTGTGGGAAGCATCGCTTTTTATCTGCTGGGCGGCAACGGCTGGCTGCTCCTGTATCCCATGACGGCTTCGGCGGTCTGCTTTGGCGGCGGTTACATGTTATCCAAGGCGGCTGACGGCCGCCTGAAAAAAGCCTGGCTTTTATTTTCCTTGGCGGGGACGCTGGGGGTTTTGATTGTACTGATCTATTTTAATTTTGGGATATATACTTATAACGGCCTTGTTTCTTTATTGGGCTTATTATTCCGATTTCAGGGCAGGCCACTTGATGCCCTGCAGTTTTTGATACCGCTTGGGGTCTCGTTTTATACACTTTCACTGCTTGGGTATGTGCTGGATATTTACTACGGAATCGGCAGGGTGAGCCGGAATTTTGGCAAATTTCTCCTTTATGGGATGTTTTTTCCGGCGATGGTCTCCGGTCCGATCATGCGTTACAAAGAGATGGAGGAAGAGTTGTACCGCCCCCACCCGCTTAGTTATGGCCAGGTTACCAAAGGCATGCAGCGGATGGTCTGGGGATTTTTTAAGAAACTGGTAATCGCTGAGCGGGCAGCCTTGATCGTGAATACGGTCTATGATGACTATGGAAATTATGCCGGGGCTTATTTCTGGATCGGTGCCGTTTGTTTTGTGATTCAGCTGGCGGCGGATTTCTCCGGTTATATGGACATTGTTCTGGGCTTGGCGCAGACTTTTGACATCAAGCTGCCGGAAAATTTCCGGACGCCGTTCTTTTCTAAGAGCATCGCCGAATACTGGCGGCGATGGCACATGACACTGGGCAGTTTTATGAAGGATTATGTGTTTTATCCGTTGCTGCGTTCGGGGCTGTTCGTGCGTCTGGGCAGTTACCTGCGCGCCAAGATAGGCAAGAAGAACGGGAAGCGGCTCACCACCTTTATTGCTATGTTTGTTTTGTGGTTTACGGTGGGAATCTGGCATGGCGGCGGATGGAAATATATCCTAGGTGCCGGCTTGTTTCACTGGGGCTTCATCGTAGCGGGAGAACTGGCTGAACCGGTATTTGCCCGCTGGATGGGCAAAAAAGGCTGGGATCCGCGTCATAAGGTGCTGGAAGGTCTCCGCATCTTGCGGACCTTTCTGCTGGTTACCCTGGCCGACGTATTTTTCCGGGCAGACAGCGTTCGGGCTGGTTTTTATATCTGGAAAAGCATGTTTACGGTATGGAACCCGGCGGTACTGTTTGACGGGTCGCTGTTTGGCTTGGGGCTTGACTGGATCGAGTTTACGGTCGGTGCCGTTTCCCTGGCTATTTTGATTGTCGTGTCGGTACTTAGGGAAAAGGGCGGCAGCATCCGTGACCGGATTGCGGCAAAGCCGCTGCCGGTTCGTTGGCTGATATGGTATGCCCTATTGTTTTATACGATTTTACTGGGATATTACGGACCGGACTATGATGCCGCTGAATTTATATATCAAGGGTTTTAGATATTTGTATGGCGCTGAAGCGTACAGATGGGAGTTGCCGTGAAAATACACCACATCGGTTATCTGGTCAAGAATATGGCCGCCGCCAAAGCGGAGTTTATAAAACTGGGTTTTTCAGCAGTGGGTGAGGAGGTTTATGATCCGGCCAGGGTGATCGACATCTTGTTCTTAGAAAAGGATGGTTATCGGGTTGAGCTTATTGCGCCGCAGGATGAGAGTTCCGTGGTCTATTCCCTGATGAAAAAGCATCGTAATTCTCCTTACCATCTTTGTTATGTCAGCGACGGATTTGAGGCCGAGCTGGAACGGCTTTGCCGGAACGGTTATACCCTGATCGAAGCGCCGTTGCCGGCTCCGGCGCTGGGAAATAAGCGGGTGGCTTTTTTGATGAATTATAATATCGGCATGATTGAGATACTGGAAGGATAGCGCGAGGATATGGGGATATGAAGATAGTAAAAGAATACTGGTACTGGATATTGATAGTGGGTTTTCTGCTGTTTGCGGCCGGTGTTTTTATTGTATTTGGCGAAGGGAGCTATATAGCGATCCATGATAATCTGGATTTATTTATTCCGCAGTACCGTTTAATGCGGGATGGCGGATTATTTTGGGCCAGAGATGGGGAAGTACCTTTTTTGGGCGGGGTCAGCAGGGATCTTCTGCCTGCCGAATTTTCTTTGTATACTATGCTGTATATGGTACTGCCGGATTTTGCGGCATATATTACGGGTTATCTTCTAAAGATTGTAATTGCGGTTGTTTCCTGCAATCTGCTGGCCAGTGAATGGTTGCGGCGAGAGTACCGGCATTATCGGCCGATTATCGTACTGGTCGGCTTTGCCTATGGAATACTGAATCTGTTTCCCAATTTTGGCATCCCCTTTGCTGCGATACCGCTGGCGGTCTTTGTACTTTTGCGGGTCTATCGCGCGGAATCGGTAAAGAGGGCCGGAAAATGGTATCTGGCATTACTTTTTTATCCGTTGTTATCTTATTTTTCTTATTTTGGGTTATTTATTCTGGCCTATCTGGCAGCCGGAATCATCTGGCTCAGTATCAGGGATAAGAAAATATGCGGAAAGCTGATTCTGGCTTTACTGGTGCTGGCAGCCGGGTACATTGGCTGTGAATACCGCCTGTTCAGGCAGATGTTGTTTGGCGGGGAGGAAACGATCCGCGCTACCTTAGTGGCCGGCTCCTTTACTTTTAATGAAATCGTGAGGGAAATCGTCACGGTACTGTTCCAAGGGATGTTCCATGCGGAAAGTGTGCATACCTGGCTGGTGCTGCCGGTATGTGCCGGATATTTTTTAATATTGAACATCCATTATATCAGGAAGAAGAACGGTAAAGGTATTTTTCACGATATTTATAACTTGCTGGCCTTGCTGCTTGCTTTTAACAGTATTATTTATGGCCTTTATTATTGGGAAGGCTTCCGCGATGTGGTGGAGACGCTTATCCCGCCACTTACGGGATGGCAGTTTAACCGGACGGTTTTTTTCAGTCCTTTTCTTTGGTATGCCTCCTTCTTTCTAGTGCTGAAACGACTGTATGACAGCCGGCAGAAGTGGCGGAAGCTTTATGCCAATGTGGCGGCACTGGCGGCTATTGCCGTAATATTGCTGTCAGGAACGCGATACAATGATCTTTATCATACCGGTTATCAGAAGGCTTGGGAGCTGGTGAAAGGGGAAAAGTCCGATCAGTTGAGTTATGAAGCATTTTATTCGGCGGAACTGTTTGCGGCAGCGCGGGAAGTGATCGGTTATCAGGGGGAGTGGTCGGCGGCTTACGGGTTTTATCCGGCGGTGCTTAATTATAACGGAATCGCTAGTCTGGACGGGTATCTGGGATTTTATCCCCAGGAATATAAAGAGGCATTCCGCAAAGTCATTGCGCCGGCCCTAGACCGTGTCCCGGCCAGCCGGGTCTATTATGACGAATGGGGAGCGAGAGTGAACCTTTACTCCGGAAATCATCCTTCCGTGATCAGTCCGCTTCGCAGCCTTCCGGTTACGGAGGACGAACTATATATGGATGCGGATGCCTTTATGGCACTGGGAGGGAAGTATATTTTTTCCCGGCTGGTGCTCAAAAGCCCGGAGTCAGCGGGGGTGAGGCTGATTGCGGAACTGTCCGGAACGGATTATGATTCGCCTTATGATCTGTATGTTTATAAGACAGTGAAGCAGGCATCCTGATGGGCATCCGGCCGGGGTGAGAATGTTTATGTACGTTTACATAGAAAACGCATATTGTAAAAGAAGAAATAGTTTTGGAGAAAGATATGCGGGTTGGAATATGTAATAAGCCGATAGTTCCGCTCTATGAGACGGCGCAGTTTGCCGAAGGGTGGCCGGAGGCGGTGGCGGGGATAGCTGATGAATTATTATATGGATGGAGCTGTCAGATTCATGATGAAACTGAGAAATATCCCCAGGAGGCAGAAGAAAATTCGGCATATAACCGGCAGCGGTTACAGGAAGAAAGGAAGAGATGCCTGGAGGTAACGACCGAATATGGATATACGGGGTATGTGCGGCAGGAGGATCTGATTATATATAACAAAGAGCCATGTATGCCCGAAAATATTTTGATCCGGTATATCTGCCGGAACTGTGTGGATATCCTCAGTATGCCTAGGGTTCAGGGAAAAGTCCTGATGACTTTATACCGGGGGAGCTATATAAGGATATCCGATTCTTTTTGCGGTGAAGACGGGTGGCGGGAAGTTATTTTAAATAACGGCAGTATCGGCTATATACAGGATGTGCTGTTTAAAGAGATTACGCCGGCTAGGAAACCGGAACGGGATCTGTTTTCCCAAGACATCGAATTTCGCCGCTCTATTGTAAACAGTGCGATGGCTTATCTGGGGGTTCAGTACCGTTGGGGCGGGAAGACGCCTTTAGGGATTGACTGTTCAGGGCTTGCTTTTATGAGTTATTTTGAAAACGGGATTTCTATTTACCGGGATTCACAGATAATGGAAGGTTTTCCGGTTCAAAAAATCCCCAATCATATGATGGATAAGGGAGACCTACTATATTTCCCCGGGCACGTGGCTGTTTATTTAGGCGATGGTAAGTATATCCATGCCACGGCACACAAAGACAGTTACGGGGTAGTGATCAATAGTTTATATCCTTGGGACAGGGATTTCCGCGAAGAACTTTATGAGAAGTTTTATGCGGTAGGCAGTGTATTTTAGCAGGGAAACAGAGGATAAAAGTTGAAAGAAAAGCAATCATTTAAAAGAAAATTATTAATCGGCACTTTCACGGTCATCTTTATGATAATAATGTCCGCGGTCGTTTATTTGCTGTGGGATTGGTCCAAAGTCGGAACGGAAACGGACAGCTATCAGGATGTGAAAGTGTACTATAACGGGATTCTTTATACTAGGGCCTATGGCAGGAATTTTGCTGATAACGGTTATTACCTTGGGCAAAGATGGCAATGCGTTGAATTTGTCAAAAGGTTTTATTATCAGGCCAAAGGGCACGAGATGCCGGATGTGTATGGGAATGCCAAGGACTATTTTGATTTTGAAACGCAACATGGAGAGCTTAATGGGCAGAGGGGGATGATCCAGTATTATAATGGCGGAGATGTCGCTCCCCAAAAAGATGATTTATTGGTCTTTACCGATACGAAATATGGACATATGGGAATCATAACGGAAGTCACGGAAAATGAAGTGGAGATAATCCAACAAAACGTATATGGGGAACCGCGCAGTACATACAGCCTTACCATGCAAGACGGACGATTCTATGTCGGCACCGACCGGGAGCCGGCCGGGTGGCTTCGCCTTGAATAGATCTTATAAAAAAGCAGTCCCGGCTTTTCATCTTTGATAAGCAAGCAAAGCTCTTTTGGTTGCTGTATCTTTGATGAAAGCCGGGGCATAATTTTATTTTAATCAGTTCCAGTCACTGATTTTTTTCGCGGAGAGATATGCGCTTGTTCCGCCTCCGGGGATCGATATTATCGCATCCTTATTCTGCGGAGCTATAATCATATCAAAAACTGTATTGGCAAAAGCCGTTTGAATGGAACAGCCTATGAAAGTATATTCTGTATTAATGCTCATAGTCTTCTGGACAGATAGCTGATTAGAGTATATTCCGTTCTTGCCGATCTTAACCAGCAGATCCACATCATCCATAGCTGTTGTAGCGATCAAATACCAGATAATTTCATAAACACCATTTTCCAAGACGGTCATTGAGGTTATATTTCCCCAGTTATACGTGATATTTATGCCATATTCCACTAAGTCCATCGGGATCCTGGTATCGGATCCGGCAGCGGCAAATAAGGTGCTTCCTCCGGTGACGGCCAATGCCCCGATCACTGTCGAACCAGCCATCCCGCCCGGGCCAGTCGCCCCGGTTGGCCCCGTGCTACCTAGGGCACCGGCAGGTCCAATGGGGCCGGCCGGCCCGGTATCGCCAGTCGTCCCGACTAGGCTGTCGAGCCATTCTTTTTCCGACTTATCATAACCGTTATAAACGGCAATTTCGTAGGCGGACATGCCGGTGGGACCGGTATCGCCAGTGGGACCGGTATAGCCCGTTAAAACAGGAAAAGGTTTTTTCCTTATATAACCGGTTAAGTATCGCCCGCAGGGTAGGATACATATGAAAATTAGTATTGTATTTTGTTAAATTGTAAGATATTATATATTATATCGTCATTCTATTTTATACGGGGAAGAAGAAATAAATATGAACCAAGATACTTATGATATTATCAGTTTAAAAGATACCAGTTTTACCAAAAATAATGTTTATACAATCGTTGATAAGATAACCCGGAAGGCGGCAATAATAGACCCCGCTTGTGACATGCGGCAGATTACCGATATGATCTCCCGGACGGGTATTGTCTTGGAACAGGTGCTTATTACGCATAGCCATCCGGATCATATCAGGAGAATCGGTGATCTCGTGTATCATTATGGCTGTAGTGTTTATATTTCGAGAACAGAAGCCGATTATTATTGTTTTAACTGCCCCAATATGATGCTTTTTGATGACGAAGAGATTTTGGCGGTCGGAAATACAAAAATCACTTGCCTTATTACGCCCGGACATACAATAGGCAGCGCCTGTTTTTTGTTGGAGGACAGCCTGTTTACCGGGGATACGGTTTTTATCGAGGGATGTGGTATCTGTATTGGTGCCGGAGCTTCGGTAGTAAGTATGTACCAGAGTTTCCAGAAGATTAAGGCTAGGGTAGAGAATGATGTGAAGATATATCCCGCTCATACATATAATATATTACCAGGACAGACGTTTAAGAGCGTGAAGCAAAATAATGTTTACTTTTGTCTGGAAGAAGAACAGTTCGTTGCCTTCCGGATGAGAAAAAATCAAAAAAACTTATTTTCCTTCAGTTAAAACTCTATGTAGAATTTAAGATAAAAAGAATTGCAGTTTCTCCAATAGCTCACCATATGCCAGCGGCTTCCCGATGTGGTCATTCATGCCGGCCTGCAGGCATTTTTCAATATCTTCTCGGAACACGTTGGCAGTCATGGCGATAATAGGAACAGTTTTCGCCTCTTCCAGCGACATCTGCCTGATCGTGCGTGTAGCCTCATAACCGTCCATTTCCGGCATCTGGACATCCATAAATATCAAGTCATAGAGCTCCGGGGTCTGGGTAAATTTATTCACTGCCTCGCGCCCGTTTTCGGCATAATCAATCACCAGCTGTACAGATTCCAGCATCGAGGCAACGATTTCCCGATTGATTTCAATATCTTCCGCTAGAAGGATGTGCCGGCCGGCAAAGGACAGCTGGCTTTCAGCCGGAGCGGCGGCTTCATTAACTGCCGCTGTATCAATATCCAGTTCTATGCCTCGCTCCAGAAGTACTGTAAAAGTAAAAGTGGAGCCGTTCCCAAATTCGGATTCGACCCATATCGTTCCGCCCATCATCTCAACTATGTTTTTGGAAATGGAAAGGCCGAGGCCGGTGCCGCCGAATTTACGTGTCGTGTCATTTTCCGCCTGTTCAAAAGAACCAAAGAGTCTTTTGCGCTGCTCCGGACTGATGCCGATACCGGCATCCTTGACGGAGATTTGTAAGGTACAGATACCGTTTTCTTCGGCGGCAAGGCTGGCGGTCAGGCTGATTTCCTTTTCCTCGGGAGTGAATTTAATAGCATTGGACAGCAGGTTAGTGATGACCTGTGCGAGCCGCTGGTCATCACCGATCAGGGCAGCAGGGATATTCTTGTCAATCTTAATACTAAATTGCTGTTTCTTTTCCGTCAGCCGGAAATGGATGACATTTATAGCCTTTTGGAGGAGCTTTTCAAAGTCAAATTCGACAATGGAAAGCGTGAATTTGCCGGCTTCTATTTTGGACATATCCAAGATGTCGTTGATAATACCCAGTAGATGATAGGAGGCACCTTCTATTTTTTCAAAAGCATAGTCTTTCCGTTCTAGGTCAGCGGCTGACTGGCCGACCATGGTCATTCCGGTGATGGCATTCAGAGGAGTCCGGATCTCATGGCTCATGTTTGACAGAAAATTGCTTTTGGCTACGCTGGCCTCCTGGGCTCTGATCATAGCTGTCTCAAGTTCCGTCATAATCCGTTTGTTTTCCCGCAAGTCGTGGGCATATGCGGCAATGACATAATCATCGCCGTAGCTTACGCGGACCAGTGTCACCTCGGCAGGCAGCGGAGTGCCGTCCAGCATCTGGAAGACCCATTCGGATTTACAGCGTCCGGTCGCAAACGTTTCTTCAATCAGCCGGAATACTTTGGCGACAGAAAGCTGGCCGTCGGGCTGATATTCCGGTAAAAGTTCAAAGAAGCGGGCTAAAAACTCTGCTTTATCTTTCAGGTTAAACAGCCGTACCGCTTCATCGTTACAGTCAAACGGAGTGTGATTCCGGTCCCATAGCTGGCAGTATAGCGGCGTCGCATCCAACATCAGCTGGGTGCGTTCGTGTGCTTTCCGAACAGCTAGGGCCTGCATGTTACGGTTGACGGCATTAACCAATATTAGGCCGCCAGAGCGGAGCATATCGACCTCTATATCAGTAAAACTGCGTTCCAGCCGACAATCATCAAAACTGATAAAGCCCCAGAAAGTTTCCCGCAGATAGATCGGGATGCCTAGGATCGACTTTGCTTCATAGGCATTGACGGCTTGCTGCTCATTTGGTGTCAGCAGGGTAACCGGTCCGTTGATACATTCACCATTCCTGAACTTGGCTTCCCACGCGGGGTTATCTTTAGGGTAGCAAAACGATGCCTTGGAGGCGACGTGTCTGCTATGGCGTCCGATCTCATTCTGCCATTCATACTGCAAGGTATAGTAAAGAAGACCGTCATGCCATTCATTTTGCCAGATATAGACCCGGTCAACATTGATACAGCTCCCCAGCAGTTCCATGCCTTCAAGGAGAGACGATTCAAATTCTTCTTCTTCTGCCGCTGCCAGCAGTACTTTCGCTACGTCATTGATGACCTGCATCAATTCTGCCAGACGGTTTAACTCACCGGTAGTGATCAGGAGTTCCGCATGGTAGGAATTGATACGCTCCAGCATGTTGTTGATCGCCTGAGCCAGCACCCCGAATTCGCCGTCCTGATCCTTGCTGTCAATATGTGTATCGCCTACATCGGCTCCGGCAACACTGACCGTCAGGTGATTGAGGGGTATCAGCACCAAGCGGCGGAGCAGGGAGGAACTAAACAGCGTATATATAATAAAAGACGAAATTATTCCGATGATCAGCAGAATAAAGAGGGTACCGTCAAACAATGAGCGGGAATTAAAGAAAGTTACTACCATCCAGTTCGTATTGGAGATCGGAGCAATTGAAGCATATCCGTAGTTGCCGGTGTCCAGATTGATTACCTCCGGGCTGCCATGAGCCATCCGCTGCTCATTGGTCTGTGCCAGGAGCAGTTCTACCGTTTCTTCAAAAGCAGGTTCCGAATTGACCGAGAATATGTGTATTTTCTCCTCTTTATCAAAGTCCTGGATGTCGTCGTAATAGGTAATATCCTCATAACCGGAGCTGTCCATCTGAATATAGCCGTCGGCATCAATGATCATGCCTAGGATATTTTCATCCGTGTATTGGCCGAACAGATCAAAGAACACGTCGTCAAACTGCAGGGCGGAACAGAATACGCCAAGGACGTTTCCGTCCTGTTCCACCTTGTAATTGATCCAAACCCGCTGGGTCTTGGATATTTTATCCACGTCGATATTCAGTTCAAAATCATTCACGGATGCCGCGCTGTCAAAGTACCAGCTGTCATGCAGGTCATGGGGGTCAAAAACATCAAATGGGGCGAATTCTTCAAAGGGGGCATCGCTTTCAATGGAATATTCATTCAGGGAATCATAGATGCCAAAGTACAGGCTGGTTATCTGAAGCATATTGGCATAATCCATCATCTCGAAGTAGGCCGCCTCTTTTTTGACAGGGTCGGCTTCATCAGCAAACCAGTCAAGCAGTGCTTTAGAATGGCTTACTTCCTCGATAAGGGCGATTTCCCGGTTCAGAAAAGAACCTATTTTCTCTACTGTTTCAATAGAGTAGAAGCGCGCGTAATTGCTGGAGGTTTCCTCTACGATATTGATAATAAGCCCGGCGCCGCCGCCGGTTACCAGTACTAGGATGATGACAAGCAAAAGCGTGTTGATTTTGCGGAAACGGGCAACTGCTCCTCGCTTTATCTTGGGGGCACCGGATATTGTTGACGGCTTATTATTCTGTTTTTCACGGTGTCTTTTTATCCGGTTCATGGGGCTGCTCCTGAGAAAAAATATGTGAATTCCGACGCATCAGCAGAGCCGTGATGGCATAGTTCAGTATAGCATAGAGGGAGCTTAAAGTCTACGTTGTCTTTTATTTGAAAGGGAACAGTAACTGCTAACTACATGGACAAAAGCTGGATGCCTGTGATATTATAAAATAGTTAACTGGGTTTATGATAAGGAGGGACGAAATGAACAGAGAGCCTTTGTCGAAATATCGGTTCAGTGAAGCAGAAAAGCAGAAACTTCGTGCTGAAATAACGGCTTTTTTCCGGGATGAGATGGAGCAGGAATGGGGAATCATAGCTACTGATAAAATTATGGATTTCTTTTTAGGGACTATGGGTGATATGATATATAATAAAGCTCTGGATGATAGTCAGCTGTGGTTTAAGAGGCTGATGGATAATGCCGAGGCGGATTTTTATTCTTTGTATAAGTGCTGAGGGAAAGGCAGAGATGGCCGGCAGCGGCGGAAGGAGGCGACATGAGGCGAGGTGGCTGGAAAGTTTTTGGGGTGGTTTTGTGTTTGGCTTTAGTGATGGGATGTAGGATCAGTGAACAGCAGATAAAGGATTTGATCGGGCAAGATAATATGACTGATGCGGATGAAGGGGCAGAAGCGGATGGAGAACGGACGGAATCGGAAGTGTCGGAGGAGGAAATACTGACAGGGAACGAGGAAATGCTGACAGAGAACGAGGAAATACTAACAGGGAACGAAGAAATAGTGACGGAGGGTTCTCGTACGGAGGAAGAAAAGGCCACTGGGGGGCAGGAATATATAACTGGGGAATGGGGGATGGATACACCGGAAAACCATGGAGTCAGCCGCACACAGATTGATGATTTGGACAGAGAGATCGGGGCTAGGCCGATACGGGCTGCTTTGGTAATAAAAGACGGCGCGATGATATATGAATATTACCAGGAAGGGAACAGTGCGGGTACCCGGTTTGACATTTATTCGATTACGAAAAGCATTTTGTCGGCGACGGTGGGAATAGCAATTGATCAGGGGTATCTGGCGGGGATAGACACGAAGATTGAAGCTTACTTACCGGCCATTGCTGAGGGTGTTGCCGCTGGTAATATTGATGCGGATATGAAAGAGATTACGGTCGGAAACCTGCTGAGCCTTACTTCCGGGATTGAATGGACGGAAACGCTTGCCAACGGGATGCTTATGCTTGACTGGATGATGGCGGAGAATCAGGTGGATTATATTCTTGGCAGCAATATGCGGAATAAGCCGGGTGAGGTGTTCAATTATAACTCCGGTGATTCGCATCTGCTTTCGGCGCTTCTGACCGAGGCCACCGGGATGTCGGCAAAAGAGTATGCCGATGTGAATATGTTTGCCCCTATTGGCATCAAGGATTATATATGGTGGGGGGATAGCCAAGGGATTTCGCTCGGGGGATTCGGTATCTATATGACAGCCAGAGATGCTGCCAGGATCGGACAGTTATATCTGAATAAGGGCATGTGGGGCGAAGAAAGAATAATATCGGAAGAATGGATAACGGCGTCTACTCAGCCGCAAGGTCCGGACGGGGAATACGGTTATAACTGGTGGATAGATGTCCCGGATGGGCAGCAGGATTATCAGATGTATTATGCGGCCGGCCTTGGTGGACAGTATATTATAGTGGTGCCGGACTATCAGATCGTGGCTGTGTTCATGAGCATAGGTATTGATGATATGTCTGTGGTCAGCCTGTTCAAATCATTTGTGAATGAGCTGGAGGCGGAAGCAGAGAGGAGATAACGGCTATAATTGAGGCTAGGTTATGAGAAAAAAATATGGTTGTTTATTATGTCTGCTGTGTTGTTGTCAAACAGTGGATGTAGTTCGATTCAAACGATGAAGATAAATCCGGTAACAGTCACTGTTTGGCATGATTTTAACAGTACCCAGCGGGTTGTCTTTGAAGAACTGGCTGAAGAGTTTAACGGTACGGAAGGTAAAGAACAAGGCATTTTTGTGGCCGTGTATGGATATAAGGATGTTGAAGCGATCAGTGCCGCTTTAGACCAGGAAGCAGGCAGCGAAGCGATGCCCAGCCTTATCTCGGTTTCGGCAGATTTTGTCTGGGAGTTTGAGGAGAGCGGATGTCTGGCTGATATTTCCCAATATTTGTCGGAAGCGGAAATAAGCGGATATGTGGATGCTTTTATAGATGCAGGAAGGCTCGGCAGGAACGGTGAACTGAGGCTGTTTCCCATTGCGATAGCAACCGAAGTTTTGATGATCAATAAAACAGACTGGGATCTTTTTGCGGCAGAGACCGGTGCGATGCTGTCACAACTGGGAACCAGGGAAGGGCTGGCGGCTGTGGCGCAGTCTTACTATGAATGGACGGATGACCGGACGCCGGATATAGCTGAGGACGGCCGGGCTTTTTATGGTCAAGAATCAGTTGCCAGTCTATTGCTGAACGATTCCCTGCCGCCGGGAAAAGAGCTTTTACGGATCAATGACCGACAGGCTGGTATGCAAGCTGACCGGAATGTTATGAGGCATATCTGGGATTTTTACTATACGTCCTATATTAAAGGATATTTTAAGTCTTTCGGGAACTTCCGCTCTGATGACGTAAGGAGCGGTGAGATTGTCGCTTTCACCGGATCGACAGCGGCTTCCATGTTTTTCCCCCAAGAGACAGAGCGGGGCACGGATCATTATCCGATTGACTATGCGGTGATGCCGGCGCCGCTTTTTGCCGGCGGGTCTGATTATATAGCACAGGCGGAGACGGGGATGGCAGTCGTGAAAGCATCCCAAGCGGAAGAATACGCCTCGGTGACTTTCCTGAAATGGCTTACTGAGGATGAACAAAATATAACTTTCGGCTGCCCGTCGGGCTATTTGCCAGTAAAAGAAAGTGCCTATAAAAAATTAAAACTAGACCTAGCGATTGTTGAAAGAGAACTGGACGTGACACCGCAAACCTATGAAAGCCTGTTAACGGCTTTTCAATATGGGGAGAAAGGGAGTTTTAACGCCGGTCAAGTTTTTGCGAGGGGCAGCGATGCGGCTATGATATTGGAGTATCATCTCCAAGAGAAGGCGGGAGCCGACCGGCAAACCGTCAAGGCCCGTATTGCGGGCGGCATGAGCCTTGATGAGGCGACAGCGGGTTTTCTTTCTGAGGCGGAATTTGAAAGCTGGTATCAGAGTTTTTGCGCGGCACTGGAAGAAGTGACCGACTGACTTTTCGTCAGGGTCAGCAACATGACGCAAGATTTAGAAACCATGCAAATCAGTTGTCTGGCTCCCAGCGGCCGGAAGCGCCGCAGGGTAGGATGAGGCCGTTTGATGTGACGGGCAGACCGATCTCCCCGGCTTCTGCCCGGCCGCCAAAGCGCGGAACCAGTACGGTATTCAGCAGATAGGATAAAACAGCGGGCTGAAGACCGGTGGTATAGGAGTTGATCAGAAAGAAGGCGGCATCGTAGGAAAGGATCTGCGAAGTCAGTTCCAGGAAAGCGAAGATGTCGTCCTCGATTTTCCAGACCTCGCCGCCGGGACCGCGGCCATAGGAAGGCGGATCCATGATGATGCCGTCATAAGTATTACCGCGGCGTATTTCCCGGGCGACAAATTTCACGCAGTCGTCTACCAGCCAGCGGACCGGTGCATGTTGAAGTCCGGAGGCTATGGCGTTTTCTTTTGCCCAGCTGACCATGCCTTTCGAGGCATCTACATGGGTCACTTGTGCGCCGGCGGCGGCGGCGGCCAAGGTAGCGCCGCCGGTATAAGCGAAGAGATTCAGTATTTTAAGCGGTCGTCCGGCACCTTTTATCTTACCGGTAAACCAATCCCAGTTTACAGCTTGTTCGGGGAAAAGACCGGTATGTTTAAAACCGAAAGGTTTTAAGCGGAAAGTCAGGTCTTTATAATTAATGCTCCATTCTTCCGGAAGGTCGAGGAATTCCCATTCTCCGCCGCCTTGGGCGCTGCGGTGATAATGGGCGTTCTTGCGCTTCCATCCGGGGTGTTTCCGAGGGGTGTTCCAGATGACCTGCGGATCCGGCCGTACGAGAATATACTCGCCCCAGCGCTCCAGTTTTTCTTTCGAAGCGGCTTCTATTAATTCATAATCTTTCCATTCATCGGCAGTCCACATGGTTTTTCCTTCCTATTTAATCCCATCTTCAATCTAGTTCCCGGCAGCTGATATTAAAAATGCTGCAGGAGGCGGTTTACCGCTATACCTTATGGATGAACCGGTCCAAATAGTAAAGGGCGGCACCAGCGGCGATAGGCTCATTTTTATAGTTGGCAAGGGTGATCAGGTTTTCCGGAATGTCCGGGCAGTTTATCCCGCGCACGCGACGGATGATTCCGTCCAAGTGTTTTTCGAGAAAGGGAGCCATGTAGCCGCCCAAGATGACCTCGCAGTCTAACAGCATGTGCAGATTGCTGATAAGAATGGTCAAATTCTCCAGATAATTGTCCCACTGGGCTATGGCTCTGGGGTTACCGGACTCCAGTTTCTGAAAAAACAGATCCAGTCTGCCGTCGGAGATACCCTCGGTCAGCCTTGAGGTGTTGCAATAGGCCTCGACGCAGCCGCGCCTTCCGCAATAGCAAAGCTCTCCGCCGGGGCGCAGGGTCATGTGCTCGACTTTGCCGGCGAAAAAATTATCCCCCGTGCGGATCCGGCGGTTAATAATGACTGAGCCGCCCAGATTGGTGCTCAGGGAAAGATAGACAGCGTTGTCCGTATCGGGCGAGACCCAGAGCTCAGCAAAGGCAGCTGAGTCCGCGTCGTGAAAAAGTTCACAGGGGTAGGGGATATACTTGGCTATCTCATTGACCGTGTCGCCGGTGTTGCCGAGTATGGGTCCGTATTTTACTTGCGACTTGTCACTGCTTACAAGGCCTTGGACGCTTATGCCGATGCCCAGAAGCTCTTGTTCTGAGATGGTGAATTTCCTGACGGTCTCGACTACCAGCTCGCCCATGTGCCGGTAATACTCATCGGATTTGATAAAAGGTCTATGTTCGTGCAGGCTTGAGATAATCTCCCCCGCGAGATTGATAACGACTACAGACAGATGGCTTCTGTTGATATCTATGCCGATCGTCTTTCGCGAGTTGCTGTCAATCGAGTAGCCCTTCGCACTCCGGCCTCCGGTGTAGCGAAAGGCTCCATTTTCGCACACCAGCCCTTGGGCAACCAGCTCATTAAGGTTCTGCGTGACCGTCGGCAGGCTCAGACCCAGAAGCTCCACCAAGCCCTGTTTCGTAATGCGCTCCGCGCTGATAATCGCACGAAAAATACGGTTTCGGTTGGCGGCCTTTAAATCAAGCGCGACATGATTATTGATAGTCATTTATGTCTCCTGTAAATTAGTTGTTAAAACTGTTTTTAATAACAATAGTTATTCTTTTTCTTCATAATGAATTTATTATACTAAGTAGATTTTGTCAAGTGGTAAAGAAAAATGGCGAAAAAAAACATAAATATTTAAATATCATTGACTTTTATAAAAAAGATGATATAATTCATTTTATAAAACTATTTTAAATAATGCAATAGAAAAATGTAGAGGAAAATAATGAAAACTGCGGTTTTGTTCCAAACAGGTAAGATGACTGTCACACAGACTGAAAAGCCGGTGCCGGGATCGGAAGAGGTTCTCCTAAAGGTCATGGCCTGCGGCGTGTGCGGCACAGACATACATATCTTCGAAGGCCATAAGGGCGCAGCGGACAACCCCTTGCCGATAGTACTCGGTCACGAATTTTCCGGTATTATTGAAGGACTGGGAGAGGGTGTTTCGGGTTTTTCCATCGGTGACAGGGTTTGCGCTGACCCGAATGTCATGTGCGGGCACTGCCGCTTCTGTCAGGCGGGCATAGGGCATTTTTGTGAGAATATGACGGGAATCGGCACGACCGTAAACGGCGGCTTTGCCCAATATTGCGCTGTTCCGGCGAGCCAGCTGCACAAGTTGGCAGATTATGTCAGCTTTGCACAGGGTGCGATGGCGGAGCCTCTGGCCTGCTGCATACACGGAATTGACATGTGCAGGGTGCAGCCCGGAAGCGACGTGGCCGTCATCGGCGGCGGTATGATCGGTATGCTGATGCTCCAGCTCGCGCTTCTTGGCGGAGCCGCGCGAGTCGCGATGATTGAGCCGGTGGCCGAAAAGCGTAAGATGGCAAAGACCTTGGGATCCTGCGTTTGCGTTGATCCCATGACACAGGACGTGCCTGCTGCTCTTAAGTCTGCCGGGATTGATAATATATCCGCCGTCATTGAGTGCGTCGGAAAGCCCCAGACAATCGAGCAGGCGGTCGCCATAGCCGGAAAGGGCGCGGTCGTCATGATGTTCGGTCTGACAGCCCCCGAAGAGAGCATGCGGCTTCTGCCTTACGAAGTCTTCAAGAAGGAACTTACCGTTACGGCTTCCTATATCAATCCCTACACCACGGGTCGTGCTACAGCGCTCATCAATGTAGGGAGGATTGACGTTTCCGCCATGGTGGCCGAGAAAATCCCCCTTGAAAAGCTGCCGGCCCTTCTGGCTGACTCAGTTCAGCGTTCCAGAGGCAAGTACATCGTCGAGCCGTGGCAGGAATAGGACTGAAGGTTAAAAAAAGTATAAATAAAAAAACTTGGAGGAAAAAATGAAAAGAAAACTGACAAAATCTATTGCTCTGACCATGGTTCTTACCATACTTACGCTCATGTTTGCCGCCTGCGCGGGCGAAAGCAGCGAAGCACCCGACAATTCTCAGTCAAGGACCGAAACAGAAGCCGCCGGCTCTGGGGAACCCGCCAAGGACACGCTGATTATCAGTATGCCCGTTGACAACGACACCGTTGATACCATCAATGCCACTGCCGTTTCCATCCTGATGAACATGCAGATTTATGAGTCCCTGATTAAGATTGAGCCAGATGGAAGCCTTGTTCCCGGCCTTGCCGAGGAATGGGTTATTTCTGAGGATGAGATGACGATTACCTTTACCCTGCGCCAGGGCGTTAAGTTTCACAACGGCGAAGCATTTACCGCCGATGACGTTGTCTTCTCTTGGGAAAGGCTTTTTGCCTCACCCTACATCGGAGCTAAGGGAGATTATATTGACAGCGTTGAAGCCATCGACGAGAATACTGTCGCCCTGCACTTGAACGTGGTTTACAGTCCCATTCTTGAATACATAGCCTCCGTGCCCTTTGCGATACTGAATCGTGAAGCTGTGGAAGCCGGCGGCGGCGAAGTTTCCGCCGACAACGTTGTGGGAACCGGCCCTTACACGCTTAATCTTTGGGCCAGCGGGGAAAAGACTGAGCTTTCTGCCTTTGAAGAATACTGGCAGGGTTCGCCTTCAATCAAGACCGTTACTTGGCTTGTTCAGCCCGACCGTAACGCGGCGACCATAGCCTTAGAAAACGGCGAAGTAGATATGATCTACAGTGCTACTCCTCAGGATCTGGCTCGCTTTGAAACCATGCCGGAGCTTAAGATACACATGGTTCCGGTATCCATCTTCAACTCAGCTTATATTAACTGTTCGGAGGGGCCGCTTAGCGATAAGCGCGTGCGTCAGGCCATGGCTTATGCCATGAATAAGGAAGAGATTGCCTACGGTGTTATGGGTGACTTCGGTCAGCCTGCGGATACGCTTATGACCACCGTCTCCCCCTACTATAACCCTGACATTAAGGGCTATGAAACTGATATTGAAAAAGCCAAGGCTCTGTTGGCTGAGGCTGGATATCCTGATGGCTTCTCCCTGACCTTCTCCGTTGTTCCAGTTCTGGCCGACCTTACACAGGCCGCGGAGATCTATCAGGTTCAGTTGGCCAAGATCGGTATTACCGCTGATTTCAAGCAACTTGAATACCTGTCCTTCGTAGAAGATGTTATGGGCAATAAGAACTTTGACGTCATCGTCATCCCCGCCCAGGGCTTTATTCCCGACCCTGACTCGCGCTACTCTTATTGGCTCAGCAACAACGATGCCCAGAACTACAACCAGTACAAGAGCGAGGAATACGATGCGGCGGTTTTAGGTGCCCAGCAGACCTTTGATTTTGATGAACGTAAAGCGCTTTACGACGAAGCCTCACGCATCATGATTGAGGACGCTTTTCTTATTCCGGTTTACTCGACCTACGGCCTGCATGTGGCCAGCGCCAATTTAAAAGGCGTTGAGATAAGCCAGACGAACGACTACTTCATCTACAATTTTAGCTGGTAAAAGCATTGCGCGGGCGAGCTTAGGCTCTCCCGCGCCCAAGTACAGAAAAGAGGTGAGAGCCGTGGCAAAATATATAATCAAACGTATCCTGCTGATGATTCCGGTGCTTCTGGGTATTACCTTTGTGGTGTTTGGCATCATGGAACTATCTCCCGGAGACCCCGCCAGAAGTCTGCTCGGCGAGGGTGCAAGACAAGAGGATGTGGATGCCCTGCGCGAGGAAATGGGACTGAACCGACCCTTTTTGACGCGTTACGTAAGCTACATAGGCGATGCCGTCCAGGGCGACTTAGGCGAATCCTATCGCACTAAGCTCCTGGTCATAGAAGACATCGTCCGCAAGTTTCCCAATACTTTTATCATCGCTTTTTTCGGGCTGGTACTGGCTCTTATCATCGGTGTGCCGCTGGGGATTTATTCGGCGGTGAAACAGTACAGTATCATCGACATCGGAAGCCAGGTTCTGGCCATGTTCCTGTCGGCCATGCCGGCCTTCTTTGTGGGAATGTTGCTGCTTCTGGCCTTTTCGCTTAATTTAAAGTGGTTTCCGGCCACGATGCAGGGCGGGGTGTCCAGTTATGTTCTGCCCTCGTTAGCCGTTACAGCGGCCACGCTGGCCGGCTATGTGCGCATGACCCGTTCAACGATGCTTGAGGTTATCCGTCAGGACTACGTGAGAACCGCGAAGGCCAAGGGAGCCGGCCAGGGTCGGATTATTTTTCGCCACTGTCTGCGCAATTCGCTTTTGCCCATAGTCACGCAGGTGGGCATGAGCTTTGCCGCCCTTATGGGCGGAGCCGTGGTCGTCGAGTCGGTGTTCTCGATTTCCGGTATAGGGACTTATGTTTTAGCCGGGGTGCGGGGAAAAGACGTACCGGTCGTCATGGGTGTTGTCATCGTCATCTCGCTGTTCTCGTGCGTGGTAAACCTGCTGGTCGACATTGTGTACGCGTTCATTGACCCGCGCATTAAAACACAATATATAAAGGGGTGAGACAGATGGAAAAAAGTAAGCAAAAACGTGGAACGATGCTGCGCTCAGTGTGGTTTCGCTTCAAGAAGAATCGGCTGGCCATGGCAGGGCTCATCATCCTTGTCCTGTTATTTGTCTTGGCTATCGGCGTCAGCCTCTTTGGGGATTACTCGAAGGCCATCGACATGAATGTCATGGATAAGCTAAAAACGCCGAGCCCTGAGCATTGGTTCGGAACAGATCACAATGGCCGTGACGTATTTCAGCGGGTACTCTTCGGAGCACGAGTATCCTTGGTCTGGGGCTTTCTGTGCGTTTTTTCGGCGATGATTATCGGCATTATTGCCGGAGCTGTTGCGGGTTATTTTGGTGGCATGACGGATCTTATCATCATGCGGATAACGGACGTTTTCCTGTCCATTCCCGTAGTAATCTTGGCAATTGCGATCGTGGCTGCGCTAGGATCGAACCTTTTCAACGTCCTACTTGCCCTTACCTTAGCGGGCTGGCCGGGTTATTGCCGCATCGTCCGCGCGGCAGTAATGGGTGTCAACAGCCAAGACTACATAGAAGCCGCCCGATGCTTTGGCTCAAAAAACTCACGTATCATAACACGGCATATTCTGCCCAACTGCATGGCTCCCATTATCGTACAGACGACCTTGGGCTTGGGCGGAAGCATTCTTGCCATAGCTATACTCAGTTTCATGGGTCTGGGCGTTCAGCCGCCCACGCCAGAGTGGGGATACATGATGAGCGAGGCGCAGAGCTATCTACGCGACTACCCATATCTCATCCTATTTCCAGGCGCGGCGACCGCCATCACGGTCATGTCCTTTAACCTGTTAGGGGACGGCCTGCGCGACGCACTTGATCCAAAACTAAGAAAGTAGAGGACGGTCATATGTCGGATAAATTACTTGAAGTTAAAAACCTTTCCGCCGTCTATAAGACTGACGATGCGCGGGTTTTTGCTGCCAGCGGCGTTAATCTTAGCCTGGGCTATGGGGAGACCTTGGGACTTGTGGGGGAAACCGGCGCAGGGAAAACAACAACTGCGCTTTCGGTCATGGGTCTCCTGCCCGATAAGGTGGGAATAATTACCGCTGGAAGTATAATTCTTGACGGCGTTGACATCACCCGGGCCACCGAGGCAGACATGCGCCTACTCCGCGGCAGCACGGTGTCAATGATTTTTCAGGATCCCATGAGCAGTCTTAACCCTGTTATCCCCGTTGGCAAGCAGATTCAAGAGGCTCTCGAGCTTCATAATACTGAGGGTCAAAGCGTCTCTGAGCTTGATGCGCAGGTAGACTCGCTGCTGGAGATGGTCGGCATACCATCAAAACGTAAGAAGGAGTATCCGCACCAGTTTTCCGGTGGCATGAAACAGCGCGTGGTCATAGCCATCGCCTTAGCCTGTAAGCCCAAGCTTATTCTGGCCGACGAGCCGACGACTGCCTTGGACGTAACAATACAGGCGCAGGTTCTGTCCCTGATAGCGGAGCTTAAGGAGAAACTGGGCACCGCCATGCTGCTTATTACCCACGATCTAGGTGTAGTTGCGCAGACTTGTGACAGGGTAGCTGTCATGTACGCCGGGGAGATTATCGAGTCGGGAACGACTGTCGATATATTCGAAGGCGAAGCGCATCATCCCTATACAAAGGGGCTTTTCGGAGCAATTCCGAGTCTGACCGGGGATGCTAAGAGGCTGGTTGCTATTGACGGCTTGATGCCCGACCCGACGGTCGAGATGAAGGGCTGCCGTTTTTCTCCCCGCTGTCCTCAGTGTACACAGCAGTGCCGGGAAAATATTCCGGAGGATATAGCCGTTGCCGGGGGACATGTGATAAAATGCTTTCTATATAGGGAAGCGAGGAAGGAGGCAAAATCGTGACGCAAGTAAAAAACGAGTCCGCACCCCTCGTAGAGGTGCGGGGTCTGAAAAAATACTTTAAAACGCCCTACGGTATGCTCCATGCCGTTGACGATGTGTATCTGTCCATAGAAAAAGGCAAAACTCTCGGTATCGTCGGCGAGTCCGGCTGCGGAAAGACAACGCTTGGCCGCGTTACCCTGCGCCTTTTAGAGGCTACCGCCGGCCAGGTGCTTTACAAGGGCGAGAATATTCTCGACTATGATAAGACCCGGATGGCCGAGCTAAAAAAATCCATGCAGTTGATCTTCCAAGATCCCTATGCCTCGCTTGACCCGCGCATGTCCGTGCGGGAGCTTATCGCCGAACCGCTCCGCATCGCTAAAGCCTATTCCGCGAAGTCACGGCTGTATGAGCGGGTGGAGGAGCTTATGGACAGTGTGGGACTTGACCACCGTTTTGCCGAGAGCTACGCTCACGAGATGGACGGCGGCCGCCGGCAGAGAACGGGGATCGCCCGCGCCTTAGCCTTGGATCCAGAGTTCATAGTCTGTGACGAGCCGGTTTCCTCTCTGGATGTTTCAATACAGGCGCAGATATTGAACCTCATGATGGATCTTCAGGAACAACGAGGACTGACCTATATGTTCATCACCCACGACCTGAGTGTTGTGCGTTATATAAGCTCCGAAATAGCCGTCATGTACTTAGGCCAGTGCGTGGAGCGCGCTCCGTCCAAGGAGCTTTTTAAAAATCCCCGGCACCCCTATACCATAGGGCTGCTGAACGCGATTCCGGTGCCGAGCCTGCGGGGAAAAAAGCTCAGCCATCAGCCCATGTCCGGAGAGCTTACAAGTCCCGTGGCGCCTGAACCGGGCTGCCGCTTCGCACCCCGCTGCCCGAAGGCCTGCCCGCGTTGTAAAGGGGCGGATCCACAGCTTAGTGAGATTGAAAGTGGGCACTTTGTTGCCTGTGGTGAGCTTTCCCGCTGAGATTGCTATTTTGATAGTGTTTTCCATATATAATGGGAGGAATCACATGTGTGAGAATGATTTTCTAAGCTTCCGGGCCTCTGACGGCGCCGTCCTTAAATACTTTGATGAGGGAAGCGGCCCGCCTATTCTGCTTATTGCCGGATATTCGGCCTCGGCACAGACTTGGTTTTATCAGAAGAAGGCTCTGCTTACCGCCGGCTACCGGGTTATAGGCTGGAACCCCAGATTCCACGGCTTTTCCGATAGGCCTTCTTACGGCTTTCGCCTGTCACGCCTAGCCGCCGACCTCAAGGAATTTGTCGATGCCAGCGGCTTGTCCGGCAAGACAGTCTTCGTGGGGCAGTCGATGGGTGCTGCCAGCCTGCTTTGCTACATTTCCCTGTTCGGTGATGAGGATATGAAGGCTCTGGTTACAGTTGACCAGACGCCGCAGATGCTGACAACGGAAATCTGGCCCCATGGCATGTACGGATTTGATAAGAAGACCATGGCAGTTTTTTTTGATAAGCCCATACCAGCGTCGATCTATGAGCCCCTGCCGGAATTTGTTGCCGCGGAAATTGCTCGCATCGCTGCGCAAGAGCCGGGGTTTGATCTGGAGCTGACCAAGCCGCTTCTGCTTGATCATGCTTATGCCAGCTGGCTGGACATCCTGCCGCAGATTCGTGTACCCGCCCTTTTTATGGCGGGGAACAACAGCCCCTTTTGGCCCAGCGAGCATGCGGAGCAAATGGCTTTCCGCGCTCAAAATGGCCGGGTAGTTATCTTAGACCGTTGCGGACATTGTGTAAACTGGGAAAAGCCTGATGAATTTAATGCTGAGCTGTTAAACTTCCTCAGTGAAATAGTCTAGATGAAATAGTTTAGGTGGCTTAAATTAAAACACAATCAAATATGCTTGTACCAGAGGTGGCAAGCAAGTTTGATAGTATGAAAATGGAGGTAGACAAATGGGAGAATATAAGTCTAGTGATGGCCTGACACTAAGGTACACTGATCGGGGAAACGGCCTGCCTGTGATTCTCATCGCCGGCTATGGCGCTTCGGCAACCAGCTGGGCTATGCAAACGAAGGTTCTTGTTAAGGCCGGATATCGTGTGCTGGAATATGACCGGCGCTGTCACGGCAAATCCGACATGACCTCCGGCGATCAGTCCATAGAGCGACAGGGCCGGGATATTCACGAATTGTTAACCTATCTAGCCTTGGACAAAAAGCCGGTTCTAGTCGGCCAGTCTATGGGTGGGTCGGCAGTAATGGAGTATTTCAGACAATACGGAGACGTAGAGACCGCCGGCTTTGTCAACATCGATTCAACCGTGAGGGCACTGAACGACGATAAGTGGCAATTCGGTCTCAGAGGCTTGACAGAGGAAACAAAAACCGCCTATTTTGAGGCCCTGCCCAACCCTATTTATGCTCCTCTGAGCGTGAAGGCCAAATTTACCCTCTTTATGTCAGTGCTGCTCAATCCCAAGTCAGATCTCGCAGCCACAAGGCCCATGCTCCTTGGCATGGCGGATGCGGATTTCTTGGATGTACTGCCGAAGATTTCCGTTCCTGCCCTGTTCATTGCGGGAAGTCATAGCCCCATGGCTCCATGGGAACACGCGGAATATGCTGCCAAGCAGTGTCCCAACGGCCGCTATCTCGTAGTAGAGGACTGTGGCCATGCCGTGACCTGGGAAAAGCCTAAAGAGTTTAACCGGATTATGCTGGATTTCCTTAAGGAAATCGGAAATGCCAATTGATATAAGTAAGAATGTAGAGATGATCAGGATTAATCTTTCTGCGGCTAAAATTATGTATTATAATCTGACGTGGCCGGCCGCACAGTTTTATTCAGCACGATACCAAGGGCGGACGCAATAACGCATTTCACAATATCACCGGGGATAAAGGGAAATGATACAGTTGCTGCGGAAGCGGCAATATTGAAGCCGTTATGTAAACACATCACCAGTATCGCGCAGGCATGCTGAATCGGCAAGCCCAAGGCAGTAGTCACCAGTACATACCGCCAGAAATTAATTTTCTTGCCTTTAAGTAGACTGATAACGGTCACTGCAATCAGGAAGCCAAAGTAAAACCCGCCTGCCGGACCAAACAGCTTTCCCGGACCGGAAGTTCCGTTTGAGTAAACCGGCAGGCCGACCAAACCCATCAGCAGGTAGACAGCAAGCGCATATCCCGCCGACTTCGGTTTTAAGATGAGACCGATCAGATTAACCATAATAGTATGGAGGCTCAGTACGATAGGAGTAAACGGCAATGGTATGACCAGATAGGACGAAACACATAGAACGGTAATGCACAGGGCAATTTGGGTCATATTCCGGACATCAGTTTTGGGGGGCGGGGTTGTATCCATGAAACTTCCTCTTCTGATATATAGTGTCTATTCTGTTAAAGAACAGCCTAGAATAATCTTGTTTATATATTAGCACAATAAAATGGTTAAGTCATCATCAAATTCCCTAATTAAGTCTACGCCCTAAATCTACGTCCTAAATCTACGTCCTAAATCTACGTCCTAAATCTACGTCCTAAATCTACGTCCTAAATCTACGTCCTAAATCTACAAAACCTATTCTTCGACAAAATACTCCATGGTAACACCAAAGTATTTGGCTAAAAGATATAGTTTATCTGATTTAGGTGCGCTTCTGCCTGTTTTCCAGTCTGACAAGGTGGCCTGATGGATGCCGGTAGCCTTGGAAACGTTATAAGAGTTCACTTTTTTGGCTTTCAATAAAGCACTGTACTTAGCATATGAAATAATCATGGTGATTCCTCCAGTTTTGTTTTTATATAATGATTTCTTAACTAATTGTAGCAAAATATATTAATAAAAACTATAAAAATGCCTAAAACGACCATTTAACTGCTTTTTTGGCTTTTTGGTGATTAAAGCACTAAAACCGCATAAAACCGGATATAAAAAAAGAAAAAGAAAAGCCACATTCGTAAAGAAAAAGAAAAGCCACATTCGTAAAGCATTGCAGAGCACAATCCCATGTGCTACAATATGTAAATGGGTCAGGCGGAGCCAGAGTGCCGACAGATTGAAGAAGAAGGACTCGGCCAAGACGGCCATACAATCAGAGCAGAAAGGCTGGATATAAGCAGTGGACACAATTATAGATAGAAGTTACATAAATAATAAGAAAAGGGTGGTTATCAAGATTGGCACCTCAACGATAACCCATGCAGAAACCGGGCATGTCAACCTAGTTAAGCTGGAAAAATACGTCAGGGTCTTGACCGATATCCGTAACCGTAATAAAGAAGTGATCGTAGTCTCTTCCGGTGCCGTGGGGGCGGGACGCAAGGCGCTGGGCATCAAAGAAAGACCCAAGGAGCTGGCAGTCACCCAAGCGTGTTCGGCAGTCGGGCAGGCTCAGTTGATGATGATATATCAGAAGCTGTTTGCCGAGTATAACCAGACGATCGCCCAGATATTGGTCACTAAAAATGTCATTACCAATGAGTCTACCCGTATGAATACTCAACGGACGCTGGAGCAACTGCTAAAAATGGGAGTGATTCCGATCCTGAATGAAAATGATGCAATCTCAACAGACGAGATTCAGAACGATAATTTTGGGGACAATGATACTCTTTCCGCATATGTGGCCGAGCTAGTGGACGCGGAGCTGCTGATCCTGCTGACGGATATCAACGGCATGTATACAGATGATCCGAGGGTCAATGAGAATGCGGTTTTTATTAATTGTGTCCGACAGATCGACCATGAACTGGAGGAAATGGCGAAGGGCGTCAAGTCCAATGTCGGCACCGGCGGCATGGTGACGAAAATAGCGGCGGCCAAGATCGCCATGGAAGCCGGGATCGACATGGTCATTGCCAATGGCGACCGGGTATATAATATTCCGGATATCTTAGAAGGTATCCAGATCGGTACTTTATTCAAGGCATAACCGGTAAGTCTATGTATAAACCATAGGCTTATTTTGAGGTCATAAGAAGAATTAAAACTAAGAAAATTATAATTGATATCACAAATTTTCTATATAATTTCCAAAAATCTTTATTGTTAATTCGTTCTCGTTCCCATTTTCTTTCAGCCAGATCCCCAGTGGCTCGGATCATGTCAACTTGGGATTGACCTTTAATCATTTCAATCTTAACTTCGTCGCTTACGAAAAACTTTCTTGTGGATCCACAGTATGGGCAACACATGACTTCCTGCTTTTCATCTATTGCTAACTCTCCGCCGCAATCTTGGCATTTTAGCCTGATTGAGTGTTCCGGGGAATTCGTATTAACCTTAAAACCGCATTTGGGGCAAAAATTCGCAGTATTATCTAATTCCAATCCGCATTTAACACAAAACATACTTGTTACACCTCTCTTGTTTAGATTTAAAATACATATGTAGGATATCCATCGGAACGACCTTCATCCTTCAAGCATATGTATGAACAGCCCGCTGCGCAGCTTGGGCTCAAACCAGGTCGATTTGGGCGGCATCAGTTGTCCGGCGTCGGCTACGTCAAGCAATTCCTGAATCGAAGTGGCATACATGGAAAAGGCCACCGTCATATCCGCCGCCACACGCTCTTCTAGAAACTTAAGACCGCGGATACCGCCGACAAAATCAATACGCTTATCGGTCCTTGGATCGTTAATTCCCAGTACTGGTTTCAGTAGATGATCCTGCAGGAGGGAAACATCTAGGCCGGCGACAGGATCACGGGACAGGATGCTTTCTTCGGCGGTCAGCAGATACCAGCCGTTTTCCAGATACATACCGAAAGTACCCCTCCGAGGCGGGGAAAGCGGCTCGGTTCCGGCATATTCTACGGTAAACCCGTTTACTTTCACAGCGTCAATAAAGGCATCAGCATCCAGGCCGTTCAGGTCGGCCACCACCCGGTTATAGGGCATGATATATAATTGGTCGTCGGGAAATAAGACGGAAAGAAAGCGGTTATATTCTTCCAGACCGGTATGATATTCATTTTTTGCCCTTCGGTCAATGCCCACCTTGACAGCAGAGGCACAGCGATGGTGTCCGTCGGCAATGTATGTACACGGTATAGCGGTAAAAACCTGTTGCAACGCGGCAATGTTTAGGCTATCATCAATCACCCAGATCCGGTGCCGAATCCCGTCGTCAGAAGTGAAATCATATTCGGGCATGGCGGCGGTCTTTGTGTTCTTGATGATGTCATTAATCAATTGCTGGGAGCGATATATTAAGAAAATAGGGCCGGTGTGCGCATTGGTAGTATCGACATGGCGGATACGGTCAGCTTCCTTATCTGCTCTTGTGTTCTCATGTTTCTTAATCAGTCCGTTTTCATAATCCGATACCGCAGAACAGGCTACGATCCCGGTCTGTGCGCGTCCTTCCATGGTCAGTTCATAGATATAATAACAAGGTTTATCTTCTATTATAAAAGTCTTGTCAGCTATCATTTCTTCCAAGAGGGTCTTTGCCCTGGCATAGACACGGTCGTCATACATGTCCATGTCATCCGGGAAGCCGATCTCCGCCCGGTCAATCCGTAAAAAAGACAAAGGTTCATTGGATACGGCTTCACAGGCTTCTTGGCGGCTATACACGTCATAAGGCAACGCGGCAACGCGACTAGCCAGCTCTTTATCAGGCCGGACACTTCGGAAAGGGGTAATCGTGGGCATTCGGGAATCTCCTTTATCGTAAATTCATGTATGGATATTATATTCGAATCCATGCAGGGTGTCAACGGAAGAATATGGCGATTTATTTTAAAGGCTATCCCTCAGTCCGACATTCATCGGCTTCTCGGACAGCGAAGTTAATTCATGGCTTTTGAATATTGCACTAATGAAAATCTCCGTGACGCATTATAATGTCTTAACATAGAGCCGAAAAGGGTTAATAGAAACAAAATGCAAAAATATGAAAAAAGTACTTGCAACTGTTCTAATTATCATGTATACTACCTATTGCTGTGACATGATAGCTGTGAAGCGTGAGGTTGCTGCAGTGCCGAGAGGCGCGGCAGGTTTTCCGTGGAGCGAATGTCAATGCTAATCATTAGGATTAGCGCTATAATCTGACGGCAAGTCACTGTACAAACCTATGTCTGCCAAAGCGCAGAAACGACGTGTTGATGCAGGTGTTGGACCAGAGAAAGAAGTTGGCTCTGTCACAATACATGACACACACGGGAGAGTGTACAGTCACCGCTTGTCGTACTTATATCAAAAAGTGCGAAAAGGAGGCGACTTTTTTTATGGCAAGTCAAGTAATGAGGATTACACTCAAAGCATATGATCATCAGCTTGTTGATGCATCTGCGAAAAAAATCATCGAGACAGTAAAAAAGAACGGATCTCAGGTAAGCGGACCGGTTCCCCTTCCTACTAAGAAGGAAATCATCACGATTTTACGAGCGGTTCACAAATACAAAGATTCCCGCGAGCAGTTTGAACAAAGGACCCATAAAAGACTGATCGACATCATCACCCCTACCCCGAAGACGGTAGATGCTCTGCAGAGACTGGAAATGCCGGTCGGCGTTTACATCGATATTAAGATGAAAACCGCGAAAACCGCCAAGAGTTAGACTAAGGTGCGAAATAACCTAAGTATAACTAAGAAGAGATTTAAACAATTACACCCCTACTAGATGCACGGGTTCGCCCGGGCCGCTGTAGAAAAAATGGAGGTAGAAATGAAAAAGGCTATTTTAGCAACAAAAGTCGGAATGACTCAAATCTTCAATGAAGACGGTTCCTTGATTCCCGTAACCGTGCTCCAAGCTGGGCCATGTGTCGTGACTCAGGTCAAGACGGCGGAAAACGACGGTTATAGTGCGGTTCAGGTCGGTTTTGTTGATAAGAAGGAAAAGCTCGTCAACAGAGATAAGAGCGGAAAGAAAGAAGTGATTCGCCGACATGGCGTGAATAAGGCTTTGAAAGGTCACTTTGAAAAGGCGGGAGTGTCCTGCAAGCGTTATATCAGAGAGTTTAAGTTTGAGAACGCTACGGATTATGCCCTTGGCAATGAAATCAAAGCGGATATTTTTGTGGTCGGAGATAAGATCGATGCCTCTGCCATATCGAAGGGTAAGGGTTTTCAAGGCGCGATCAAGCGACACGGCCAGCATCGCGGCCCCATGACGCACGGTTCTAAGTTCCATCGTCATCAGGGTTCCAATGGTGCCTGCTCCTCTCCCAGCCGCGTTTTTAAGGGAAAAGGCATGCCGGGTCACATGGGCTGTGTAAAAGTTACGGTGCAGAATCTTGAAGTGGTAAGAGTAGATGCCGAGAAAAACCTTCTTTTGATAAAAGGTGCGGTACCCGGCCCCAGAAAAGCATTAGTGACCGTGAAAGAAACGGTTAAGGCTACCGTATAAATATAGAAAGCAGTTCCGCAGAATGAAAGGAGGACCACTCAGATGGCAAACGTATCTGTTTATAATATGGAAGGCAAAGAAGTCGGCAAGATGGAGCTAAGCGATGCCGTATTCGGAGTCGAAATAAACGAACATTTGGTACACATGGCAGTTGTTCAGCAGCTTGCCAACAATCGTCAGGGAACCCAGAAGGCCAAGACCCGCGCGGAAGTATCCGGCGGCGGAAGGAAGCCTTGGAGACAGAAAGGCACCGGTCATGCCAGACAAGGTTCGACCCGGTCGCCCCAGTGGAAAGGCGGCGGTGTCGTATTTGCCCCCACCCCGAGAGATTACAGTTTTAAGATCAATAAAAAGGAAAAAAGACTGGCACTCAAATCGGCCCTTACCAGCCGGGTTCAGGAAAACAAGCTGATTGTTTTGGAAGAGCTGGCATTCAATGAGATCAAAACCAAGCAGTTCAAAGCCGTGATGGATAACCTGAAAGTAAGCAAAGCCTTGGTGGTTTTAGCTGACAAGGATGAAAACGTGGTAATGAGCGCAAGAAATATCCCGAAAATAAAAACAGCGCTGACCAACACAATTAATGTGTATGATATCTTAAGAGGCGATACCCTGATCGTTACCAAGGACGCGGTCGCCAAAATCGAGGAGGTGTATGCATAATGGCAGCATTACAATATTATGACGTAATCCTCAAACCTGTTATCACCGAAAAGAGCATGGCAGGTATGGGCGACAAGAAATATACTTTTCTGGTTCATCCGGAAGCCAACAAGTCCCAGATCAAAGAGGCTGTGGAGAAAATGTTTGCCGGAACCAAGGTATCGAAAGTCAATACCATGAATTATGACGGCAAGAAGAAACGGCGCGGCAATATCGTAGGCCGGACCGCTAAGACCAAAAAGGCGATTGTGCAGCTGACGGCGGACAGTAAGGATATCGAGATTTTTACGGGCTTATAAGACGTCGAAGAGTTACACTAAGCTGCGAGAGGACCGCGGCTAAGAGTAACTAAAGCTTCGACGGGAAGAACGCGGGGCGTTCTTCCGGGTGCATCAACTAACTGGATGCAGTTTGGGCGAAGTGCATCGGATGGGCAAGATGAAGAATAGGTATCATATTGAGATATTGGTTCATAAATGATTCATCTGATAGAAGCATCGATTAGAAATAGAACGATAGATATGCAGTAACAGTAACAGAAACCCGAAAGGAGAAAATCATGGGAATCAAGACTTATAACCCATATACACCTTCAAGAAGACAGATGACCGGTTCGGATTTTTCGGAGATTACGAAGACGACACCGGAGAAGTCGTTGTGTGCACCTTTGTCGAAGACGGCTGGACGTAATAATCAAGGAAAGATTACGGTTAGGCACCGTGGGGGCGGGGCTAAGAGGAAATATCGGATTATTGATTTTAAGAGAAATAAAGACGGGATACCGGCTACGGTAATCGGGATTGAATATGATCCTAACCGGTCGGCAAATATAGCACTGCTGTGTTATGCGGATGGGGAGAAGCGGTATATTTTGGCACCGGAAGGGCTGACGGACGGCATGAAGGTCATGAACGGGCCGGAAGCGGAGATAAGAGTAGGGAACTGTTTGCCTTTGGAGAAGATTCCGGTTGGTACACAGATTCATAATATTGAGATGATTCCCGGTAAGGGTGGCCAGATGGTTCGTTCAGCGGGAAATACGGCACAGCTGATGGCCAAAGAAGGAAAATATGCCACCTTGCGTCTGCCGTCAGGCGAGATGAGGATGGTTCCGATTCTGTGCCGGGCAACGGTCGGGGTGGTCGGCAACGGCGATCATAACCTTATTAATGTCGGGAAAGCCGGGCGTAAACGCCACATGGGCTTCCGTCCTACGGTGCGCGGTTCGGTCATGAATCCTAACGATCATCCGCACGGCGGCGGCGAGGGCAAGACCGGTATCGGTCGGCCCGGACCAAGTACCCCTTGGGGCAAACCGGCTTTGGGCTTAAAGACCCGGAAGAAGAAAAAAGCTTCCAACAAGCTGATTGTAAGAAGAAGGGATGGCCGTACTATCAAATAAAGATTATTTTAGGAGGAGTGACAATGTCCAGATCACTGAAAAAAGGACCTTTTGCAGACAAAAGCATACTGAAAAAAATAGATGCTCTGAATGCTTCAGGACAGAAACAGGTCGTCAAGACTTGGTCCCGTCGTTCGACAATTTTCCCCTCTTTTGTGGGACATACAATTGCAGTTCATGACGGAAGGAAACATGTTCCCGTATATGTGACGGAAGATATGGTTGGCCATAAGCTGGGTGAGTTCGTGGCAACTAGGACTTATAGAGGACATGGCAAAGATGAAAAGAAATCGAAAGTAAGGTAACAGAAAGGAGGTTTTAACATGGCAAAAGGACATAGATCACAAATTAAAAGAGAACGGAATAAAAAAAGTCAAGATGCAAAAGCGATAAGACCTTCGGCGAAGTTATCCTATGCCAGAGTGTCGGTACAGAAAGCTTGTTTTGTACTGGATGCCATCAGGGGTAAGAACACCGATACCGCGATGGCGGTGCTGGCTTACAATCCCCGCTACGCATCAGGCATCATCAAGAAGCTGCTGGAATCCGCTATTGCCAACGCTGAGTACAAATATGGCCAGGATCCCGCGAAATATCCTAATCCGGAGAACCTTTATGTTGCCGAATGTTACGCCAACAAGGGTCCCACGATGAAAAGAATAAAACCGAGGGCACAGGGCAGGGCTTACAGGATCGAGAAGAGAATGAGCCATATTACCATAGTGCTGGATGAAAGATAGGAGGAAAAAGAATGGGACAGAAAGTAAATCCTCACGGCCTCAGAGTCGGAATTATCAAGGACTGGGATTCCAGATGGTATGCCGATGCGGAATTTTCTGATTATCTGGTGGAAGATTACAACATCAGAAAATATCTGAAAAAAAAGTTATACAGTGCCGGTATCTCTAAGATCGAAATCGAAAGAGCCTCTGACCGTGTTAAGGTGATAATCTTCACGGCCAAGCCCGGTGTTGTTATCGGCAAAGGCGGCAATGAGATTGAAGTGACTAAAAAGGAGATTTCCAAGCTTACCGACAAGAAAGTTTCGGTTGATATCAAAGAAATCAAACGGCCTGATAAAGACGCCCAGCTGGTAGCGGAAAATATTGCCCAGCAGCTAGAAAACCGGGTTTCCTTCCGGCGTGCTATGAAATCATGCATGGGCAGGACGATGAAGTCCGGCGCCTTGGGAATCAAAACCGCATGTTCCGGACGTCTGGGCGGTGCTGACATGGCCCGTACTGAATTTTACAGCGAAGGCACGATTCCGCTGCAGACGCTTCGCGCGGACATTGACTATGGGTTTGCCGAAGCGGCTACCACATACGGAAAGGTAGGCGTCAAGGTCTGGATTTATAAAGGCGAGATTCTTCCTGCTAAAGGAAATAGCGAAGACAAGGCATCTTCGAAGGAAGGGAGCGATAAATAATGTTAATGCCAAAAAGAGTAAAACGTCGTAAGCAGTTCCGCGGTACTATGAAAGGCAAAGCTAACCGCGGCAATACCATCAGCTATGGCGAGTATGGTCTTATCGCAACGGAGCCCTGCTGGATCAAATCAAACCAGATTGAGGCGGCCCGTGTTGCCATGACTAGATATATAAAGCGTGGCGGTCAGGTATGGATCAAGATATTTCCTGACAAGCCGGTAACAAGTAAACCAGCGGAAACCCGTATGGGTTCCGGTAAAGGGACCTTGGAATACTGGGTGGCGGTTGTTAAGCCGGGACGCGTAATGTTCGAAATCGCCGGCGTGTCGGACGAAGTCGCCAGAGAAGCATTGCGTCTGGCAATGCATAAGCTTCCCTGCAAGTGCAAGATCATATCGAAAGCAGATTTGGAAGGCGGTGTGTCAAATGAAAACTAACAAATATGTGGAAGATTTAAGAAATAAAACCGAGGCGGAACTGGCAAAGGCTCTAGTCGATGCCAAGAAAGAGCTTTTCAACTTAAGATTCCAAAATGCCACCAATCAATTGGATAATACGGCGAGAATCAAAGATGTCAGGAAAAATATTGCCCGGATCCAGACCATTATTACGCAGAAAGCGAAGGCACAGTAATAACGTGACCTTATAGATTCATGTAATTGATAAGTAGGCCTGCTTAATTAGAGCCGTACTTACAGCTAGAACTAAGTATAGAATTAAGCTAGAAGTAAGATAGAAATAGGAAAGGAGATATAACGTGGAAAGAAATTTAAGAAAAACACGTATCGGAAAAGTCACCAGCGATAAGATGGATAAAACCATTGTTGTAGCGATTGAAAACCATGTTAAGCATCCTCTTTATGGAAAGATCGTAAAGAGAACCTATAAGCTGAAAGCGCACGATGAAAATAACGAGTGCCGGATCGGTGATACTGTCAAAGTAATGGAAACCAGGCCTTTATCCAAAGAAAAGAGATGGCGTCTTGTGGAAATTACGGAGAAAGCCAAATAAAAAGGCGAGAAGAAAATCTAAGGCGTCATGAGACGCCGCCTAAGATTTACTAAGTCTCGCCTAGAAGAACGCGGAGCGTTCTTCGCGTTAAGGTATTATGAGTCTAGTTTTAGTCAAGTAAACAATTTAGAAAGGTTGGGAAGTCGAATGATTCAGCAGGAAAGCAGATTGCGGGTTGCCGATAATACCGGTGCAAAAGAAATCCTCTGCATCCGTGTAACCGGCGGATCCACAAGAAGATATGCACATATCGGCGATATAATTATTGCTACGGTCAAGGATGCAACACCAGGCGGCGTTGTCAGGAAAGGTGACGTAGTGAAGGCCGTCGTGGTTCGGACTGTTAAGGGAGCAAGGCGTAAAGATGGTTCTTATATTAAGTTCAGTGAAAATGCCGCCGTAATTATCAAAGATGACAAGACCCCCAGAGGAACCCGTATTTTTGGACCGGTAGCGAGAGAGCTGCGTGAAAAACAGTTTATGAAGATTGTTTCTCTGGCTCCCGAAGTATTGTAGGAGGTGTCTCATGGCGACAATGAAAATTAAAACAGGCGATACCGTCAAGGTAATTGCCGGAAAAGATAACGGAAAAGAAGGAAAAGTAATGAGCGTTGACCCCAAAAGCCACCGCGTACTGGTGGAAGGCGTCAACATGATCACGAAGCATACCAAACCTTCCGCCGCCAATCAGAATGGCGGGATAGTCCACAAGGAAGCACCTATTGACATTTCCAACGTGATGTATGTCCATAAGGGAAAACCGACCAGGATCGGCTTCAAATTTGAAAAGGACAAAAAAGTGCGTTATGCAAAATCAACGGGTGATATAATTGGCTGAAAGGAGGTCTGAAAACGTGAGCAGACTTAAAAGTATGTATAGAAGTGAAATCACCGAAGCGATGGTCAAGAAGTTTGGATATAAGAACGTTTTACAGGTGCCTAAGATAGAGAAGATCGTTATTAACATGGGTGTCGGCGAAGCTAGGGATAACGCCAAGGTATTGGAATCCGCCATGAAGGATATGGAAACTATCGCCGGTCAGAAGGCTGTGATTACCAAGGCCAAGAATTCCGTGGCCAACTTTAAGATCAGGGAAGGCATGAACATCGGCTGTAAGACCACGCTCCGCGGCGAAAAGATGTATGAGTTCCTAGATCGTCTGGTCAATCTGGCGCTGCCCCGTGTCCGTGACTTCCGTGGCGTCAACCCCAATGCCTTCGACGGCCGGGGAAATTATGCCCTGGGCATTAAGGAGCAGCTGATTTTCCCTGAGATCGAATATGATAAAGTAGACAAAGTCAGGGGCATGGATGTTATTATCGTGACAACTGCAAAGTCGGATGAAGAAGCAAGAGAACTGTTAACGTTATTTAATATGCCATTTGCAAAATAAGGAGGTAAATTCATGGCTAAAACGGCAATGAAGCTTAAGCAGCAGCGGAAACAACTATTTTCTACCAGAGGATATAACCGTTGTAAGATATGTGGTCGTCCTCATGCTTATCTAAGAAAATATGGAATCTGCCGGATCTGCTTCCGTGAATTAGCATACAAAGGCCAGATTCCCGGCGTCAGAAAAGCCAGCTGGTAGGAGCGAATAAAGAAGGAGGTCAATTAAGATGACAATGAGCGATCCTATTGCGGATATGCTTACAAGAATCCGCAATGCAAATACTGCAAAACATGATACAGTAGATGTACCATCCTCCAAGATGAAGATGGCAATCGCCCAGATTCTTTTGGAAGAAGGATACATTAAAAAATATGATGTAATTGACGACGGAAGTTTTAAGACCATCCGTATTACCTTAAAATACGGCATGGACAGGAATGCCAAAATCATTTCCGGACTTAAAAGAATATCGAAACCCGGTCTGCGTGTTTATGCGGGCAAGGAAGAGCTGCCCAGAGTATTGGGCGGGCTGGGTATTGCCATTATATCCACTAATAAAGGGCTTGTAACTGATAAAAAGGCGAGAGAACTTCAGGTAGGCGGCGAAGTTTTAGCGTTCATCTGGTAAGGAGGTACGGGCATGTCAAGGATAGGAAGAATGCCAATCGCGGTACCCGCAGGCGTAACTGTGGATATTGCAGAAAATAACAAGGTAACCGTAAAAGGTCCTAAGGGAACCCTAGAAAGAGTCCTTCCCGCAGAAATGGAGATCAAACTGGAGGCCGGCGTCATAACCGTTGCCCGTCCCAATGACTTAAAGAGGATGAAATCCCTGCATGGACTGAGCCGGACCCTATTAAACAACATGGTCGTCGGGGTGACCGAAGGCTATGCCAAGAAACTGGAAGTAAACGGCGTCGGCTACAAAGTCGCTAAAGCGGGCAATAAGCTGACATTATCGCTGGGCTACTCCCATCCCGTGGAGATGACCGATCCTGACGGCATTGAAAGCGTCGTGGAAGGCAATTCCATAACCGTAAAAGGAATCGACAAAGAAAAAGTCGGCCAGTTTGCCGCTGAGATTCGGGATAAGAGAAGACCGGAACCCTATAAGGGCAAAGGTATCAAGTATTCTGATGAAGTAATTAGACGTAAAGTCGGTAAGACCGGTAAAAAATAGATAAGGAGAGTAGCAGAATGGTTAAGAAAGAATCAAGACAGAAAGTCCGTGCGAAAAAGCATTTAAAAATACGCAACCGTTTCAGCGG
>DBDG01000032.1:19665-23697 GCA_002293475.1 Lachnospiraceae bacterium UBA938 | reverse complement strand
GCCAAGATATTGTTATTCGAATATCTGACCATCTCCGTCGCCATGTCGGTATCACGGATGGCTGATTCTGCTGCCGTGGTGTTCTCGACAACGTTCTTCAGGTTGTTTACCGTGTGCTCTAAACGATTCTGGATCGCACCGAGATCGGAACGCTGTTTGGAAACCGATTTGAGCGCAAACTTGATGGTGGAAACAGTAGCCTTGATGCTCGCACTGTCATCATCAGCGGTAACATCCAATGTAGCTCCGGTAACACCATATTCAGTTGCGTCTTCTGTTATGGATTCCCAGTTCATTTCAGCGATGGTAATCGCGATCTGGTTGGCGGACTGTACTTCGGAACCTACCTGTACTTTCTTGCCGTCAGCAAAGCTTCCGTCGAGCAGCATCTGCTCATTGAAAGTGGTGGTTTCCGCAACCCTGTTTATTTCCGTATGAAGCGCATCCAGCTCGGACTGGATATATTCCCTGTCGACTGACTGCAGGGTCTCGTTGCCGGCTTTGATGGCCAGTTCGTTCATACGCTGTAACATGTCGTGAACTTCGTTCAAAGCACCTTCTGCTGTCTGTACGCAGGATATTCCGTCCTGGGCATTGGCTGTCGCCTGGGTAAGGCCTCTGATCTGACGTCTCATCTTCTCAGATATTGCGAGGCCGGCGGCATCGTCCGCTGCGCGGTTGATCTTGTAACCGGATGATAACTTCTCAGTTGACTTTGCCTGTGACGCTGTCGTGGTTCCCAGCATCCTGTTTGAATTCATTGCTGTAAGATTGTGTTGTACTACCATATTAATTTCCTCCTTGAAATTTATTCCGCAGTCCCTGCGGTCCGCATCCTTGCGGTTGTTTTAGGTCGTTACAATACATATATCGGTCAGTCATAAAAATAGTTAATAGCAAAAATAATATTTATTGCTTTTTATCCATGAAACGCGGCGAAACGATACTGCCGCTCATACGCTTATAGTAATCATAAGCCTGTTTCGAGCGAATGCGGTCATCTTTAAGCCCACTGCGGTTATCCGCAAAAAGCTTATCTGCTAGCATTTTATTTCTGGCTTCCTGCGCCTGTATGGACACACTGGCATCTGTGATATCCGATATCAGCTGCTTAAATCTGTCAATCTGCTCTTGATACAGCTCTCGGTTTTCCATGAGCTGATCCCTGATCCTGTCATACAGCCTCTCAAAGCCTTGATCAAGGCGCTCCAGCTCTTCGATCAGGGTAGCTTTCCGGTCTACCGTTTCCTCAAACTTTTCCAAGGAAATCTTATCTTCTTTTAAGACGCTTTCCTGATGTTTGCTTTCAGCGGTAATCTGTCCTAAGATATCCTTTTTCTTAAACAGACTCTCTTCCAGTATCTGAAGATAGTTCTCAATCATGAAATACCTCTCTCCCTATTCGATTTCATAACTTCTTTCCATGTGTCACGCATAGCACGCAGATGATTATTTACTTCTTCCAGGATCGCCTTATCCTTTTTGATATTGGCTTCTACAATGCGCTCCTGCAGATAAACATAGACTCGGTCAAAGTCTTGGGCAACCGGGTATTTCATATCTAGGGTCGCCCGGAAATTATCGACTATCCTCTGTACTTTGATTATATTGGCATGAGCTTTGGGAACGTCCCTTTGTTCAATTGCCAGTATCGCTATATTGGCAAATTTAATGGCACCCTCATAAAGCATCAAAGTCAGCTCGGCCGGAGAGGCCGTCAGTATTTTACTTGTATTATATTGTGCATATGCATTCATCATTGCCATAGCGATACCTCATCCTTGAATTTGTCTTTATATAAGCTTCAGATTCCGTCAGATTCCTGCTCAGCCGCCCAACAGGCCGCTAAGGGCGCTCTGGCTGGACTGCATTTTGGCCATAGCCACTTCCATGGCGGAAAACTGCTTGTAATATTTCTCTTCCAGCGCATAGGCTTTGGCTTCCTGTTCCGCAATCCGCTTGGTATAATTATCATAATCCGACTTCATCTTCTTATCGTTATACAGTTTGTTGACACTCTTAAAATCTTGGCTGCTGTCCAAGAATACTTCCTGCATTTTACCATATAGGTTCTTGGCCAGACCGGTAAAGAATTGGGTTACGGTATCCGGATTACTGGCAATCATGTTCTTTAGTTTGTCTGTCTCGCCGGAAGTATAAGAATCATCGGCATCGCCATGGATGTGGTAAGCATTTTTCTCATTGTCTTCTGACAGGAAATAGCTGATCGCCTCGATCCCGAAACTAGAAAGATAGTAATTCTTACCACCGACCTCTACCGCCGATGCCATGGCATCTTTCATGATCCCGGAGATCGACGAAAGGGAACTGTCCCGGCGCAGCAGGGAATCCTTAATCTTATTTTCCCAGTTCTCGATTTCCGTATCTGACATCGCATCTTTCTCTTCGTCGGTCAGGGGCTGGTAATCTCTGGCTGACTCGGCATTGTACAGTTTATCCATTTCATTGATCAGGGCATTGTATTCTTTGATAAAACTTTTTACCATGTCATATATGCCTTCGGTATCATCCTGAGTGGTCACGGTAATGACCTCATCGCCGGTTTCCTGCTTGGCCGTAAAGGTCAGCCCGTTCACCTCGATGGTATTGCTCTTAGATGTAAATTCCGCACCGTTCAGCACGATAGTGGCATCCCGGCCTGCTATTCTGTTGGCCGCGGAAAATGTATAAGCTGCCGGATCAGCAACGACGTCTTTGGCAAAATTAACCTTGCTTTCCAGTTCCGCAGTTACTGCCTCTGTTATTTTCTCATTGTCATTGGCCAGCTGTTTATTATAATTGATTATGCTCTGTTCAAGGTCATAGACCTTTTTCACTTCACCATGGTATGCTTCTATCTGACCTAAATCTTTATTCACTTCAGCAAGGCGATTCTCCCACTCTTCTCTTTGCTGTATCTGCTCATCCGTAGCGTCATCATCCAGAGGCTCTTCCAGATTTTTTAATAATTCCGTGCGTTCTTCACCTAGTGAGACAAATGCATCCATAATAGCCATATCATCGGCATAACCTTTATCCTGTAGAGCAGCTAAGGATTTGGCTAATGCCCCATCAGAAGCATTGGCCTTCTTCAGATCTGCCTGGGCTTTATCCAGACTACTCTTAGTATTCTTTACCCGTATTGCTGTTTCATTTTCAATCCATGCCTGTTTTTCTCCATCGCTCATTTTGGCTAGGTATGCATAGGAATCACTCATATTAATACCCAATGCCGTCAGAGCCTTAAATCCGTTATCATCATTGGCCGACAGGGCAAAGTCAGCGTCTTTTCCTGTGGATGTCGCGCTCAAGAACATCCGTTTATTAGCTGTGTCAAAGTTGGCATTGATGCCGGCTTGTTTTAACTTACTGACAACATCGGATATCTTCGAGCTGCCGCTCAGGCTGATATCGGTGGTTTTGCCATTTGACGTGACAGAAAAGTTAAGGGTTTCATCTTCCCCGATCCCAGTCAGTTCGCTTAATTTCGTTGAATCCGTAACCGAATTCCCCAGTTTGGCTCCGGTCAGATAGCCGGTTTCGGCCAGTTCTTTGATCTGCAGCTTCTGCACGCCGTTAACGGCCTTACCGCCGGTCAGCACGCTGACTGCATCGCTATTGGAAACTGTCGAGGCTTTCTTGCTGTATGCATCGGTAAAACGCATATTTGACAACGTGCCATTGAACAGTTTCAGAGCCTTAGTATTCAGCTGGTTCCAGATCTCCTGCTTCCACTCCAGCGATGTCTGCTGCTTTGTATAGGTTTGCACCTTGGTCCGCTGCGCGCTGACCATTTCAGATATGATTGCATCCGTATCCAATCCGGAATTCATCCCAGTAATTCTTATTGCCATCTTTTCTCCTCCTCTTCCNNAAATACCTTTGACCGGTTGGCCGATCTATATCTTAAATTACTTTAAATTCTTTGAAGAAGAACGCTCTGCGTTCCTCCAAGCGTATTCTATCCGCTTTGCCAGCTTGCTCGCGAAATGAGCTTGCATCTATACTGAGAAGAACGCTCTGCGTTCTTCC
>DBDG01000032.1:0-19643 GCA_002293475.1 Lachnospiraceae bacterium UBA938 | reverse complement strand
ATCATATCCAAAGTCTTTTCCGGCGGAAGTTCTTTGATCAGTTCTTTCGTGTCTCTGTCAACAATCTTGATTGTAATGCGGTTGGTTTTTTCGTGAATACCAAACACGGCTTCTGAATGAGACATGTTCTTATTAAGCCTCTCAACCGCCTTTTTGATCTGCTCGGCAGTGGCCTGTGAATTTTCCTGCTCCTGTGAACTTCCCTGTTCGTCCTTGTTTTCCGCTTTGGCAACAGATACCGTCGTGGCATCTACATTTGCTGCCTGCTCCGGCGTAGGAACCTCGTTATTCTCTACGGTTGCCGGCTGTTGCGGCGCAGCCTGCTTCTGAACTGGCTGTGCCTGATAAATCATAGCACTTCCTAATGGTTCTATAGCCATTGTGTCACCTCCATGTGAATCCTACAATATCATGTAATAAGTGGATCATATAATACTAGTTACTTCGAGTCTTAACGTCGTCTAGTGTTTATATCGGCTTAAATCACAAAAAATTTAGAGGGGAGAAAAATAATTTTCGATAAAAATCAATTTCCGGAAAATTACTTTCCCGGAAATTTGCCTGCTTAATATGAAACTGCTTTAACCTAAGAGGTTTTTCAGTGCTTCCATACCTTCCGCACTGGTGGCTTCCTGATTAGCCTTCTGGATATCAAGATATACCTCTTTGCGGTATACCGGTACTTCTTTGGGTGCGCTGATGCCAAGCTTTACCTGTTCGCCTTTGATTTCCAGGATGGTAATCTCGATATTGTTATTGATCATAATCGCTTCATTTTTCTTTCTGGATAAAGCTAACATTTACTCACCTTCTTTCTTGTTATTTAAGATGTCATAAATCGGGAACTTTATCTCGTACCGATTATCTTCCAAAATCACTTGGCATGCTTTCTTCGTCACGGCGTTAATGATAACAGGCCCTTTTAAATTAACTGACATGGTTTTGATGTCTTTAGGTACGGTCAGCGTAACCAGGATCAGCATCTCATTTTCCACCAGATTGCCAATCGGCGCAAATACTTCATCATCAATGACCGGATTGTAGTCGGGGCATACAATCAAGGGATCCATCACCGGCATGGCAAAGGCCGGCTCCTGAACAGACTGTAGCCAGTGTACGTTGCCGCTGCCCTTTTCGTCATCATGGACCAAGGCAAAATCAGTCAGATCCGGAAACCCGATAATACCTGACGGAAATTGGATGACTTTTTCGTCATCAATTTCGATTGTATCAAAATTCTTAGTTACTATAACCATAGCTTATCCTCCGCTTTCGCTTTCTATATTAATTAATGCTAATATATTTTCAATCATTTGTCAGATATAATTCATCAGTGACGTTTGCATGATCTTTCCGGTAGCCATCAAGGCGGCATTGTACGAAAGTTCCGTGCTGGTCAGCTTAATCGCCACTTCAGAAATATCCACATCTTCATTTTCCGACTTGAGAACCTCGAAGGTGGTCTTCTGGGAGGTGAGCCGGTTGCTGATCAGATCCAGCCGGGCGCTCCTTGTCCCATTGTCGGTAACCGCCACATTAATATCATCCAAGGCTTTCTGCATCACGGTAATGGATTGCTCAAACATATTGTGAACCTTTTCACGGATGCTGTCATAACCCTTCTGGGCCGCATCCAGCTGTTTTTGAACTAAGTCATAATCGGCGGTTCCCTCATCAAGGCCGTCTTTTATCGTTTTCAGTTCTTCAACGGTCTTTTCAATGGCCACCAGATCCGCCACGGCCCGATCCAGATCATCGACATTGCGATCCATCGTATGGGTAAAGATTTCATCGGCTGTCGTGTTGATCGCAATCCTTTGATTATATCCTACATCATATTCTATTTTTTGTCTATCTGGATTGTCGGTCAGGTAGTCGTCATTATACGTAATGGGCGGGAGAGCAATGCCGCCGGCTCCGACTTCGTTCGCCGTACAGTAAAAATAGTGTTCGGGACGCAGGTCACCGTCTACCCATTGATCCTTCTCATAGGTTACTCTGATTTCCGTTTCAGTGTCGACTGCTGCTTTGATCTCCTCATAAGCGGCGTCGGTAAGCAGTATCTCACCGGTTTCCGGTATATAGACAGCCTGGGAAGCCGCGTTATTCGCGATAGCCGTCTGATAGGGATCCGGCGTGTCTGACAGCGACACCTCGGTAACGGCAAATGTAAAATTCTGCAGTGTCCCGGTATTATCTACATATTGAAACGTCGGCAGGATGCCAGCCGTGGTATCGTCATAGGCCAACCGCAGCCTGTGGATATCTGCATTGGTAACCTGTTGTTCTTCGATGCCCGCTCTGGCAGCATCCTGATAATTGCCTTTACTCAGTCCTTCTACATCGCCTAGGTCGGTATAATTAACCGAATCAAAGGAATCCAGGTTGACCTGCTCAGTGATCGAATAACTGAGCTCTTTCGCTTCTACCTCATCAGTAAAACTTAATGTCGTATCGGTACGGTAACCGGTAAAAACATATCTGCCGGCATAGTCCGCATTGGCTGTGGCATAGACTTCGTCACGCAGGGATTTGATCTGTTGCATTATGGTCGTCAGGTCATCGCTGCCCAGATCCTTGTTGGCCGCCTTGGTCGTCTGCCTGATGATATCGGTGACGACATCCGTTGCCGTACTCAGGGCATCGCCGGTAACCGTCAGCCAAGCATCGGCATCCTTGGCATTTTTATCCTTAAACTGAGTAAGCTCGGAGACACTCGAGCGCAGCCGCAAAGCCCGGATTGCCACAATCGGATCATCGGAAGGCCGCGTCAGCTTTTTCTGCGACGCCATCTGCGTGCTCAGTTTATCCTGTAGAATCTTATTATTATTTATATTATATAGTGAATTATTCTGCATGATCTTATTCGTCATTCTCATGTTTGAACATTCCTCCTCTTGTATTATTATAAATGGGGCTCCGCCCCAAACCCCACACTCACTAAAGGTTTCTGTTATACTCCCGTCTCCAGAATCAGGCGGTCGTAGATCTCCGTCAGGGTCTGGATCATTTTCGATGCTAAGGTGTAGGAATTCTGGTATTTTACCAGATTAACCGCTTCTTCATCCTCATCTACGCCGGATACGGAGCTCCGCTGGTTATCTATGGAAGTTGACAGACCCTTATAGGTCTGGTAAAAAGTATTGGAATTGCTGGCATTCAGAGCTACGTCACCCAGTATCATTTCGAGGAAATCTTTGGCGCTGCCGTTCCGGAAGCTGAATTTTTCCTTGCTGGTAAGCAGATCCTTCATTTCATCGACCTGTCCACATTCTTCCACACCCACCGAAGCGCTGCTCCGGCTTCCCAGACGGTCGGCATTGCCAAACAGTTCGGCCAACACAGCTACATTGCCCGCCGTCAGCTCGTAATATCCGTTGCCGCTGCCGGCATCAAGATCTGCCGCCGTATATTGGCCGCCGGTAGGCATCTCGCCGCTGAACATGATACAGCCCAGATTGCCATTGCTATCATATCCGCTGGTAAAAATATCGTTCGCTTTTTCTGCAAATCCCCGGAGCCAGGCATTCATCTGGGTCATGTAATAAGGAATACCTTGAAAATTCGTCGCGGTTCCGCTAGATGCTTCTCTCCCCACCTTGGTCGCGGTGATAATTTCGTCGCATTTATCATTATCCATAATAAAGGTATATTGCTCTAGAGTCTCATCATACGACCATGATGAATAATAATAAATCTGGCCGCCGATGGTCATCTTGCCACCGGTATCAGACAGCCCGCACAGCTTCATATCCTTGAGATCCTGATGCGCTACGTCGAGGGTCACCGTAGAGGTACGCACGCCGTTGGCTATCGTCATCCCGACTTCTCTTACCGTGCCGTTAAAGTAAAAGCCGTTATTGCCGTCCCGCAGCTGTACCAAACCTTTCAGCTTGCCACCGACAGTCGAACTGTTAAGCCCGAAACTATTACCGTTACTCCATTGAACGTCATAGAGACCGTCTATATCGTTCTGATTGACTTTTTCATAATCTTTTCTGGCGGTACAGACTAACTGTTTGTAATCACTGCCGCTGGTCAGAAGCTGGCCGCCGGCAATCTTGACAATGTAATTACTGCCCCCGGTCAGCCGGGTCGGGTCATTGACATCATAGATAGGAATCTCATCCACTTCCACGTCAACCAGTAAAGAAAGCTCATCTATCAGCTTCTCCCTCTGGTCACGCAGCTCGTTGGCTTTGGAGCCGGATAACTCAATGACATTGATCTGTTTATTCAAAGTAGCCAGCTTTTCTCCGATCGAATTGATCTGGTCTACGGTCTGTTTGATTTCCTGGTTAGCGTCATTCTGCAGCTCCTGAAGATTACCGTACATATTATTGAAGTAATCCGTCAAGGCTTTAACAGAAGAAATAAAATCGGTTTTAGAAGTGGTGCTGCTGGAATTGGTTGACACCGACTGTAAAGCGGCGCTCATATTGTCAAACAAAGAACTGAATCCGGAAGCTTCATCATCAAAATAATCTTCCAAAGTCTTCATATAATACTGCTGAACTTCATATTGGCCGAGGCTGGAACCGTTATTCCAATACTTCACGTCATAAAAATGATCCCTGACCCGCTCAATTGCGATAGTATCCACACCGGCACCGGCGCATCCATAGGTGGTAAACGTCCGCAAGGCATCACTGGCCTGCTGCTCAACCTGCTGGCGACTGTAGCCGACGGTCTGGGCATTGGCGATATTGTTACTGGTTGTATTCAAAGCGGCATTGGAAGCCCTAAGACCGCTGCCGGCAATATATAATCCGAAAAATTGTGATGGCATCCCTTTGCCCTCCTTTCATTACTGGAATCATTAAAACCGTACCGGAAGAACGCGCTGCGTTCTCCGCTGCGAGCTGCGCCCGTATTTTATCTGCCTAACGTACTTATTATATGCTCTAACATCTCACTGATCACGTTAATATAGCGGCTGGAAGCGTTATAGGCATTCTGGAACATGACCATGTTGCTCATCTCTTCATCGGAGGCCACGCCGACGATCTGTTCCCTGGCGCTGTATACCTGATCTACGGTCAGTTCTTGGTTGATGCAGTTCTCCCGGGCTACTGACGCCGAATTAGCTACCTGAGAGATCATGCTGTTATAATAGCCTGATAGGTTTACTTTGGTCGCCACATTGGGATTCAAGGTATGGGCTTTCTCATCAAAGAGTTCCTTTAGCTTTTCCGCCGTATCAAAATCCGCCTTGCCGTCTTCCCGGCGGAACCCTAGTAAGGTCGGAGCCTGGCGGAGCTCACTGTTGATAGCAATATTTTGCACCGACCAAGTGCCGTCTTCGGATATCAGGTTAAACATCTGCATCGGATTACCGCTGCTGTCACGGAGGTAATCGGAATCCGGATAAGGGCCGGCAGCTTCCGCCGCCTCTTTCAGGATATTGTTGATTCCGGTCGTGACCAGATTGATCATCTGATCAAATTCCGCCTGTACGTTCATCAGAACCGACTGGGAAATATCCCGGTCATATGCCGCCGGATCCTGCAGATCCTCATAAGTGGCCCGATGGTCGCCCCGGGCATGAAGCTTGGATTTGAGGCTTCCGACATCGGTATTGATGCTCGAAGAGATGGTACGTTCTAGGTCGAACACGGTAGCGCCTTCAATATTTACCTGCTTGTCGCCATTGGCGTCGATATAAGTAGTCGCCAGCATCTTCCAGTAGGGTGTGTGAAAACCGGTTTCGGGATCGGTATATAGGGAGATTTCATTAACCGAATCGGTCTTAACGAAATCATTGCCTTCTATTTTAACATTTACATTGCCAAACACATCATCGTAGTAAGTAATATTGACCATGGAGCCCAATTCATCCAGCAGAAGATTCCGCTGATCCCGTAAATCGTTGGCACGTTCTGTCTTGCCGGTTTCGATCCGCAGGATGTTTTCATTTAACGACCTGATCTGCTGGCCAATCTCGTTGATTCTTTCCACATCGCTCTTAATCGTGGCATTGATGTTATCCTGATAATCGGCAAGACCTTGGTATACGGCATCCGCCCTAGTGATAAATTCATAACAGCGCTGCACGAAAATACTCTGGTTGGCGGCCTGATCGGGAACATTGGCCAGATCCTGCACTGAGGACCAGAGGTTATTCAGCGCCGAGGCAAAATCTTCCCCTTCCAGTTCCTGAAAGAGATTCTCGACTTCTTCAAAGGTCTGGGCTGATACTTCATAAAAAGCACTGCGCCCGGACTCCCGGCGATAAGATTTATCCAAAAAATAGTCTCTTGCTGTTTTCGCTTCGGCGTAGACTACGCCAAGACCGACCTGCTGCGGAGCAACGGCAGATCCGTTGATTGATATGGTATTATATTGTCTGACACCCTGCATTACCATCTGCCTGGTATAGCCAGGGGAGTCCACATTAGACATATTATGCGCCGTGGTATTAAGCGCATTCTGGCTGGTCTGCAAGCCGGATGATCCTACATATAAGCTTCCCATTAACGACATAATATCACCTCAACAATCAAAAGGGTTACTGTCTGGCATCAAATCCCTTGGTATGAATACCAATGGAATCCCCGGCGTTATGTGCACCGCGATTATAGTTGGCCGTTTCCGGCGCCGCTTTCATCGCCTGCAAGATATTCATGTCAAATTCCACCATCTCCAGTGCACTTTTAATCAGCTCACTGTTCTGCTCATTGACCCTTGCCACCTTATGCACTATCGCCTGCAGTTTATCATAGACTGCTGCCAGTTTCTGCTGTTCTGACGGCCGCGACTGTAAAAAATCGATCAAAACCGTCAATTTCAGTTCTTTAACATCCTTGTTGATTACGTTGGCAATATCTTTCATGGCTGTCCTCATGATATTATCCAGCCGATTGATCCTGCTTACAACGCTCTGCTCCTCATCCGTGATCTGAGCCAATTGATTTAAATCGCCGGCAACAATGACCGGCGTTTTTTTCATGGATAATCCAAGCAAGTTCTCATATTCTGAATTGATATTATTCAATACATCAATCAAGTTATCAATCAAACTTGCCACTGGATTACCTCATTTCCGCATATTTTTCGATTAATTTGTCGGCAAAAGCCTCCGGGCTGACATCATAAGTCCCGCTATTAATACGTTCTTTGAGAGACGCTACAAGGTCTTCCCTGACATCACTGGCACCGGTCACGGCCTGCTTGGCTGTCGAAATATCTTTGCCGATGCTGGAGATCTGGACTTTATCCGTCTTGGATACGTTGGCTTTGCTTTCCGTCTTCCCGGTATACGTAGTTTTATATGCCTGTTGTACCTGGTTATAAGCTTCTATACGCATATGTGACTCCTCTCTCTATGGATTTTTATCCATGGACTATACTTCACTATATTTATTATCGGTTTTTTTGCCAAAGACTTTAGCGGTTTTTTCAAAGTTTATAAAAATTTACGGTAAATTCTTTGCCACCTGACTCAACTTACCTATTTCATTTACTATATCGGCAAAAAAACGTAAATAATAAGAGTCTGGACAACATAATATTACGTTTTCCAGCCTAAAATCATGACGAAAGTAACAAGACATTATTTCTTTTGGCACTGTTGCTTAATTACGCGTTTTGCTATGATGTAAACGGATCCACATAAAACACTTGTAGGAGGCTACGATGCGTGAAACTATCGTAAAAATCAAAGAAATAACCAAGAAATATGAAAACAAGGCTGTTGTCGATCATATTTCCTTGGAAATCAAGGAAGGCGAGATATTTGGTCTTCTGGGGCCCAACGGAGCCGGCAAAAGCACCACCATGAACATGCTCTGTTCTTTAATTAAGCCCACCGCCGGAAACATTGAGCTGTTTGGAAGCAACATAAACACGGCTATGAAAGCTGTCGACCGGAAAGTTACGAATGCACGATCCATTAAAAGGAGACTGGGTTATATCCCGCAGGAACTGGCACTTCACGGCAACCTGAAAGCTTGGGAAAATGTCGAACTGTTTACGTCTCTTTACGGTATCCGCGGCGGCGCGTTAAAAACTGCGGTTGACGAGGCCCTTTCCTTTGTCGGCTTAACAGACAAACGAAACGGCTATGCCAAAAATTTTTCCGGCGGCATGAAGCGCCGGCTGAATATTGCCTGCGCCATCGGCCACGATCCGGAACTGCTGATATTTGATGAACCTACTGTCGGGATTGACCCACAGTCCCGAAACTTTATCCTGGAAAAAATCAAATATGCCAATAAACAAGGTAAAACGATAATCTATACCAGTCATTATATGGAAGAAATCGAGGCGATCTGCTCCCGAATCGCCATCATGGACGACGGCAAGATCATTGCCACCGGTACCAAAGAAGAACTGATACGGCTGGTGACCGACCGCACCGATAACGTCATGACATTGGAAGAGGTTTTTCTTACCTTGACCGGCAAAAAACTGCGGGATTATGGAGAGGGGTGATGGCAATGGCTTGGGGACTGATAAAAAATAATTTAAAACTGATGTTACGTTCCAAATGGATATTAGTCTTTATGATTGTCGCACCGGTGGTGATAATTTCCTTGCTGGCAAATGTCTTTGAAGCAATGATGGCAATTGACTATAGCATCAAGCCTTTTGTAACCGGCTACCGGATGACTGAAAACAGCAAATACGAAGATACGGTCGGCTTGCTTTCTGATATCGCGAAGGAAAATAACATAACGTTATCCGAGTATCCGGAAGGCGACATCGAAAGCCTGATTATCGGCGGCAATGTAACTGTTTTTGTGGATATCAGCGATGACAAGCTGATCATTTACCGACATGACGAGGCCGAAGCAGAAAGTGCCATTGTGGAAGCGATGTTCAGTGCCGTTTCCTATAAGATAAATGAAGCCGAAACAATCCTAACCTGGCAGGCCGAGCAGGGTCTGACCACAAACGGTTCTGCTGCCGCTCAAGGACTTGCCGACGCTGATGCCGAAATGCTACGGACCGTCAATATTGAAACGGATCCAGTTCCGTCGGCCAAGGATTATTATGGCATCATCGAAATTGTCTATTTTATGTGGTGCGGCTGTATTTCTCTGGCTGCCGTGATCCCCAGTGAACGGAAGAATAAAATCGGCGTCCGCCTGCGGCTGACTTCCGCCTCCAGTCTGCAATTATATCTGGGGAAATTTATTCCCTGCTGGCTGGCAACCATTATGGAAATGGCAGTGGCACTGATGATCAGCATTTTTTTCCTGGATGTCCATTGGGGAAACTGGCCTGGTTCCATCTTGATTCTGTTTTTACTTTCTTTGGCAGCAACTGCCTTTGGCATGATTCTTTTTACGGTGTTTTCCCATGTTGCCATCAGTATGGCAGCGGCATGGGTCATCTTATTTGCCATGGGGTTTGTCGGCGGCAGTTATATGACCTACATGTACTCTGTTCTGCCGGATGCTTATATCCGGTTGTCGCCGCAATATTATGTTAACCGGACACTGGTGGAATTTTCCACACAGGGACGCAGTGATACTATGATTCCTTGTATTATCATACTGCTAACCATTTTTCTGGTGTGTACTGTTATCGGCTTTCCCATTGCCAGCCGAAAGGAGGTTTCTCAAACATGAATGGATTTCTTACTATGTTACAATTCAATTTGAAGTTACTCTTAAGAAATAAAGGATTTCTTTGCATTTTGGTCATACTACCGTTATTTTCTGTGTTGATGTTGAATCTTCAGCTTGGTACGGAAATGGAAACCGGTAATTTTGATCCGCACTCCGTCCAAGAAACAGACATAGGAAAGCGTCTGCCGATGAGTATGGATCACCATCAATTAGGTATTATGGTAATTGATGCGGATCAATCCTGGCTGGCTGATTTTATCTTACAACAGCTGGCAGACAGCGGAACTTATCGCATATACCGCTTTCGCTCAGACATCGACAATATGGAAGATGCCGCCGCCGAAGCGACTGCTTATGTGAATCGCAATACGGTCGGTGCTGCCATGTATATCCCGCCGGGCCTGGAAGAGAATATCCGTGGCAGTAAGCCCGTTGATGCCGTCTATTTATTCAAGACTTCCGATGACGGGCGGATGACCCTCTTGCAGGAAAGCCTGCAGGCTACGACAACCAGCCTAGCGGCCCTGAATACCGCCACTGCCGGAAAACCGGATGCATTTCGAGAACTGGCGGAAGACATGGCAGCGAAGCGGCCAGAAAAAGAATTGCATGCTTTCATCAGTAATAATGATAATAACGCTTTAACGGACGTACAGGCCAATAATAAAAGTAATATCGGCTACGCACTGGCCATCGTCAGCATTGCCTTCTTATCTACCGGTATTTTTATCGGCTCCATAGCTGTTGATGAAAGGCAAAACCTGATCTTTACCCGCATATTGCTGACTGGTACCCATATTGCCAGTTATACCAGTATCAAACTGATTCTGTCGATGTTGGTGACGTTGATTCAAGTTGTTATTATGGGAATCGGTATCTTATTGTTTGTTAAGGTCGATTTCGGACTGCCGAGCTGGCATTTTCTGTACTTTGTTTTTGGTGCCGGCCTCATTTTTAATCTGCTCAGCGTCGTAATCAGTGCCATCTTCAATAATCTGCTGAGTGCCAGTTATTTTTGCTTTTTTGTCTTTACGGTTTCCAGCCTTTTATCCGGGCTGTATTTTCCTCTGGAATCGGTGGGCGAACTGTGGAAGCGTGCCGCACTGTTAATGCCGGCACATTGGGTCGTCCGCTGCTGTGAGATGGTGATGTTAGGACAAAGCGGTGCTTATTCTACTTTCCTATTGATTGTATCGGGTTTTATTGTTATCATTTTATCAACGGGATATTTGGGAATCAAGGTGAGGCAGAAGTAAGCGTATTATGAAAGAATATTATTTCCCAGTAGTAAAATTTATATCGGTATTATTCCTGATTGCTTATTTTGTAGTGTCAAACCGGGAATGGTCAAGGGAAACCGGCATGGAGCTATTTTTGCTCGCATGCCTGCTTTCTGTTTCGATGTATTATGAAGTAGCAAAGAACAACCGGCTGTTTATTTTACTTGCGGAAGTGTCCTTACTACTGGTGTTGCTTTTCTTGTATGGAACATACTGCATTCTTCTATTGCCGATCGTATTTCTGGACGGGCTGACTTTTTTTACCGCACCTTTGGCTTCCTATTTTCTGCCTCTTTTGGTTGCCGCCTTTGATCTGGATTCTGCTTTTACTTATGCTTCCTTTTGCCTGTTCATCATCATCCTGTATATCCAGCATCATGTCATCATTAAGGAATACCGGACCTATCTGGACGATTTCGAACAGCAGGAGAGCCGGCTGAAACGTTCCCTAGATCACAAAGATGTCTTTCTGCAAAACAAACTGAAACAGAACAGCCTGCATTTTGAAAATCATATCTTGGCAGAAAAAGCCCGTTTGTCGCAGTCCCTGCATGATAAACTGGGACACAGCATCAACGGCAGTATTTACCAGTTAGAAGCCTGTAAGGTGTTGAGTGAACGGGAACCGGCGGAAATCCAGCGCCGGATTGACCAGGTAATTCTCTCCCTGCGGGAAAGCATGGATGAAATCCGGGCTATCCTGCGGAATGAAAAGCCCGATAAAAAACAGATGGCTTTATTACAGCTGACAGAACTCTGTGAAAATTGCCGGCAAAAGTACGGGATTCACGCTGAGGTCATCCTAGAGGACAGTATTTCCTATGATCCGACTCAGATCAAGGCATCCATCTGGGAAGTTATTCTTGACAATACCTTTGAAGCGGTATCCAATGCCTTAAAATATGCCCAATGCCAAAATATCCGCATCCACATTATGATTCATAATCAGTTTATCCGCTGCCACATCAGCGATGACGGTATAGGCTGCGGGGAGATTGTTGAAGGAATGGGGCTGCAGGGGATGAAACAGCGTACTCGGGAACTGGGCGGGACACTTTCGGTAGAATCGCTGGACGGGTTCTCGCTCAATATGATCCTGCCGTTTGAATTTTAGATGCAAGCCATGATGATCCCGAGGGTCATTGACCTATTAAGCAGCTACATACATCAATTATGAATAGCGAGGAAGGAGACTGTAAACGATAAGATGGAGAAAATAAGAGTCATTATTGCTGACGACAGTGATTTCGTGCGGGATGGCATGAGGATCATCTTCGATGTAGACGATGAATTTGAAGTGACCGGCTGTGCCTCCAACGGAAAAGAGGCCTTAGAACTGGCGGCGAGCCAATCGGCCGATGTGATTTTGATGGACATCCAGATGCCGGTTATGGACGGAATTGAGGCAACGGGAGAAATCGTCCGGCAGAATCTGGGCAAAGTACTGATTCTCACCACCTTTGACGATTATGACCTAGTAAATAAGGCCTTGAAGAACGGTGCGAAAGGCTATTTGATTAAAAATCATGCACCGGAAACCTTAAAACAGATGATTAAATCCATACATCAGGGTGTCAATGTTTTAGACGAAAAAGTTTTTACCCGGTTTACCGACCAGGCCCTTCATACGCATGGTGCTTTTGACACATCGCTTCTTACGGCACGGGAACTGGATATTATCAAGGAGATAGCCGGCGGCATGACTAACAAGGAAATCGCGGAAAAGCTTTTTATCAGTGAAGGAACGATTAAAAATCATATCAGTACTATACTGGACAAATGCAATTGTTCCCATCGTACGCAACTGGCGGTGTACTATCTGACTGGAAAGCGGTAATGTGTTATTATGGATGGGTTTTCATTATGCAAGGCGGAGGATAAGACAGTGCGTGACTGTCCTTAGACTTTCAAGTACCCATCCACGATATGGACGATCCGGCGCGCTACTTTTGCCACGTTCATATCGTGGGTAATCATCACGATCGTATTCCCCATTTCGTTTAACTGCCCGAATAATTTCAATACATCGCTCCCACTGCTGCTGTCCAAGGCACCGGTAGGTTCATCCGCCAGCAGCAAGGCCGGCTCTCCGACCAAGGCTCTGGCAATAGAAACCCGCTGCTTCTGGCCACCGGACAGTTCGGCAGGACGATGCCGCAAGCGGTTGTCGATGCCCAGCATCCGGATGACCGGCATACAGCGTTCTTCCGCATCCTTGGTGGTCATTCCGCGCACCATCAGCGGCATGATGATATTCTGTAGTATATCGTAGGTCGGTATCAGCTGATAATTCTGGAAAATAAAGCCGATTTTGCTGTTGCGGATATTGCCCATCTCTTCTTCAGGCATCTGATGAATGGCTTGATCCTCGAGAAAATACTCGCCGGAGTCAGCGATGTCCATACAGCCTAACAGGTTCATCAATGTCGTCTTTCCTGAGCCGGACGGCCCCAAGATGGCAACAAACTCCCCCTTAGCAACCTGAAAATCCACATCATGAAGCACCGCGATCTTTTCTGTTCCCAACAGATAGCCTTTGTTAATTCCGCTCATGTTGATTATCAGATTCTGCTCTGACTGATTCTGCTCTGACTGGTTCTGCTCTGATTGGTTCTGCTTTGATTGGTTTCGCTCTGCCGGAATTTGTTTTATCTGATTTTGTTTTATCTGATTTTGTTTTATCTGATTTTGTTTTATCTGATTTTGTTTCAACTGCTTTCGATTCATCCCTGCCTCCGTATCATAATGGCTTCTGCTTAAACTATCACTCTGCCTAGGTTACTTTATCTTATATTTATTCTCGGTTCAACGCTTCTACCGGTATCAGGCGCGAAGCCTTGTAGGCCGGATAGAAACCGAACAGACTGCCGGTCAGCACGCCAAACACCAAGGACAACATACCACCCCATAGCGAGAGCTCCATCCTGACCGAAAAACTTTCAATAATCGGCGTGATGCCAAGCGATACGAGAACACCCAGAATCGCCCCTACCAGACTAATACAGCTGGCTTCCAACAAGAATTCCCATAAAATATCTTTCCGGTCACAGCCGATGGCTTTTAAGATGCCTATTTCATTGGTTCTTTCCTTGACGGATACGAAGAGAACATTCATAATCCCGATTCCGCCCACGATAAAAACAATCACCGACATGGCAATCAGCAGCAGGGTCAGAGTCTGGTTTGACTGCTCCGCCGCCTCCATCTTGCTCCCGGCATCGGAAATAGTAAATACGGCATTGCTTCCATAGTTATCAGCTAGGACAGCGGTAATGTCCGTCATCATGTCGGCTACCCGGCCGATCTCTTCGGCCACTACGGTAATCGTAGGACTGACATCTTTACCGGTCAAGTATTTGATGCCGGTGGCATAGGGGATAAAGATGGTTTCATCCGGGCTGATTCCCGACGATACGGTCCCCATTTCTGACAGCACGCCGGCTACTACATAGACGCGGTTATCAATATAGACCGGTGCGTTATAGGCATCCAGCATGCTGTCAAACATTTCCCTAGCCACGCCATAGCCCAGCACACAGGTCTTTTCTTTGTATTCATCATTTTCCTCTGTCAGGAAATCGCCGATTGCCAGTTCCAGGTTGCTGATTACGTCGTAATTTTCCTTCACGCCAGCGACGGTATAGCTGACGCTTTCTTCCAAGTTACCGCCTTCGGTATCGGCTTTGACCGTATAAGAAATCGTGCTGTTGGCAATCCCTGGCACATATTCTTCCAATTCCGCAATATCGGAAGTGGAGAGGATGATGTTTTCCGTATTGGTCCGATTTCCAAAGCCAACGAACATCCCCATATCCGGTCCATCGCCACCAGAATCACCGCCAAAATTAGCATTTCCGCCAAAATTGCCGCCGCCAAAGTTGCCGCCGCTGGGCATGCCACCGCCCATTCCTGGGAAGCCGCCGCCAAACCGGCCGCCGCTGTCATTATATTCATAATAGATATCAATGGCACCTGCGTTCAGGTTTTTAAACTGCTCTGCCACTTCCATCCGCCCGCCGGTACCGATGGCTATGACTAGCATAATCGTCGCAGTGCCGACTACGATACCAGTGGATGTGAGAAAGACTTTGAATTTATTCTGAAAAAGATTCAGGATAACCAATCTGAATATTTCTGACCATCTCATCTACCTGTTACCTGCCTTTCCCATACTACCGTTTCGCCTTCAGAAAGCCCTTGGATAATTTCCGTATTGATTCCGTCGGTAAAACCGACAGCTACTTCTTTCGTAACGATCTTGCCGCTTTCTTCGCGCACCTTAACATAGCTCTTTTCCCCTTCCTGGACGATCGCTTTGTTGGGTATATAAAGCACTTCGGCACTTTCCTCGGTAATAAAAGTCACTTCTGCGGTCATGTCCTGATAAAGGATATCGGCCGTTCCCGCTAATGTAACGGTTACATCGGTAAGGGTTTTGTTGGTATTACTGTCTATTATGGCATCGCCGATTTCCGTAACCGTGCCTTGGAAGATCTGATCGGGGAAAGCGGCAATCGTTATATTGGCCTGTCCGCCAAGTCCTGCTGCTGCCATATCCTCTTCTTCTATTGACAGAGTAATGGTAACGGCATCATAGTCATTCAATTCGATCAATTCCGTGTCCTGATTCAGTACGTCATTCACGGCTACGATAGTTTCCATAATAAGACCGCGATAAGTGGAATAAATAATGCCTTCGACAATGACTGCGTCAAAATCTGCCAGTTTTTCCTCAGCTTCACTCAGGTCAGCCAGAGCTTTTTCTTCGTCAAAATTGCTTTGGGCAATAGCTACATCATAGATTTCCTGACTGTTTTCTGCCTGATAGTTTCTTTTCTTCAACTGGGTATCTGCTTGAACCATCGCGGTTTCCCATTGCTTTTTGGCCAGCTCTAACTCTGTTTCCGCTTGAAGTACCGACTTTTCGTCTGTGATGATCTGTTCTGACAGCGCTTCTATCTCCTCGGTCAGTTCGGTAACCATTGCTTCCGCATCGGTCTGGGTCTGGACAGCGATGATCCACCAGTATGGATCGGTTTCCCGGTCGGTTGCTCCAACGGCATAGACTGCGTTGGCGAGCACTTGCCGTTCGGCGGTGAGCCGTGTCTGTTTTTCGGCCAGATCAGCCTGCGCTTCTGCCAAAGCTTCCTGTGCCGCTGTCAGTGTGTCTTCCTTGAGCGTCACATCGTTCTGTGCGACAGTGACGGACTGGCTGTATTCAGACTGGGCATAGGTACCATACAGCACATTCAGCTCAAGTTCGCCTTCTGCTTCCTGGCGGGACTGTTTTCCGCCGGTCTGCATCTGATCATAAACATTCTGAGCCGCCGCCACGTCCTCGCTTAGCTGGGTCCGGATACTGTTAACACTTTCATCGGTCAATTTTAATAAAGGCTCTCCTTGTCCAATCTCCTGACCGTCCTTCACATACACTTCTTCCACCAGCAACTGGCGGTCGCTGCTGGCCGAGTCATTGCCGCTGTTACCGGCTTCTGTACCCGGCATGGCAAAATTCATGCCGCCCATGCCGCCGCCCATGCCCCAGGTATAAGTACTTTCGCCGCTGTACTCACTGATGTCCAAATCAAAGCTTTGTACTGTGGTTCCTACTGCAAGGCTTCCGCTTTCTGTGACACCTACTGACAGCCGACCTGATATAACGGTTGTCTCTTGGTAGGTTATTTCTTCGTTATTATTTAATAAGAATACGACTGCTACCACTATGACCAGTATTGCCGCTGTTATTATGACTGCTGCCTTTTTCATCCTTACCCCCATGTCCGATAAATATAGTAAATATTATAAACAGACAATAAATCTTTTTATAGTCCTGATAAAATATAAGCTATAATATCAACCATCACTAAAACCGCCGGGAAAGCCACCGCCTTGGAAACCGCCTTCCGGAAAGCCGCCGCCGGGAAAGCCTCCTTCCGGAAAGCTTCCTTCCGGAAAACCTCCTTCGGAAAAGCCTCCTTCCGGAAAATCTCCTCCCGAACCGTTCCCCTCCGCAGCATTATCATCTGAAGCATTATTATCTGAAGCATTATTCTCTTCCGAGGCATTATCCTCAGAAAAAGTGCCTGTTGCGGTGCCGTCTGTTCCTTCTGTAACATTAAGCACACTTTCTATATAAACAATATCGCCTTCTGCCAGTCCTGAGATGATCTCGATACTGATGCCATCGGAAAAACCGGTTTCAACTGCTACCTTTTCTCTGTTTCCGTTATTATCCTTGCGGTAAACATAGCTACTATCTTTTTCTGCAAAAACGGCTTTCCGAGAAATATAAAGGACATTCTCGACAGAATCGGTTACAAAGGTTACATCAGCAGTCATCCCTCCATAAAGCCTAGAGGTATCCCCATCCACATGGATGGTGACCGGGTAACTGATGGTAGCATATTCTGATGATGCTGCCGCCGTAATACTGGCAACCGTACCTTGGTAAACGGTATCCGGTTCGGCTGTAAAGGCCAGTTCTACACTGCTGCCGACCTTCACTGCCACAATATCTTCCTCCGATATGTGGATGGTTACGGTATAATCATCGGCTTGGGTGTAGGTCAGCATGGCACCCGTATTAATCAGCTGATCCTCTGCGCTATAGGCGATATCCAGAACCAGTCCGTCTGCTTCCGCATAAATCACATTGTCCGTACCGACAAAGGCTTCAAATGCATCATATTTTTCCCGCAGTTCATCTACATCATTTTGCGCCCCTTCCACGGTGTCAGACAGTCCTGCTGTGGAATATTCATAGATTTCATCGGCCAGCTCACCGGTTAGGCTGGCATTCTTATAGTCAGCGGCAGCCTCGGCATCACCGACTACTTTCTGATTGTTTGCGGTGGCGATTTCCGATTGCTTCATAATGATTTCTTCCTGGTTGTCCGCGATGACATCCCGATAACCCTGAAACTGTTCCTCCAGTTGCTCAAGACTCGCGCTGGCTGTCTCATAGGCCGCTAGGTTGCTGACATAAGCCGTAGCATTATGGAAATCGGTTTCCTCATATTTATTCTTAGCCTGGGTATAAGCGGTCTTGGCTTCTTCATAGGAATCCAGCAGATCTTCGTCTTCCAGCATCATCTGAGCATAGGTGATCTCCTGTTCCAACACTTTGATCTCAGCCTCAAGCGAGGTCACACTGGCACTGTTTCTGCTCAATGCCGCCTCATATTCTGCCGCTGCCCGGCTGCCGGTCACGGTATTGGCATCAAAGGTCTGTTGGGCACTGATCAGCGCTGTCTGATAATCAGTCATGGCTTCCGACAAGGCAATCTCTGCTTCCGCCAAAGCGGCGCTTAGCTTTCTTCTGACGCCTTCCACACTTTCATCAGTCAGAAGGAACAGGGCATCTCCCTGCTTGATTCGTTGCCCTTCCACGGCCAAGACTTCCGCCACCTTAAGGTAGCGGGGATTTTCTTCCTCATCTTCGCTGCTATCTTCCTCTTCTTCGTCCGACACATTAAGATTTAAATCATACCGGACCGCACTTTCTCCCATCGCCAGATTGCCGCGTTCCATGATGCCCAGCACTAGATTGCCACGCTTGACAGTTTCTTCTTTATAAACATAAGTCTCTTGATTTAACATCGGCTCTAAAAACACCGTGTAACCGGCGGCCATAATCAGCATCAGTACCAAGATGCCGGCGATAATCAGGTTTCGTCTCAGTTTCTTATCTTTTCTTATCATCCTATATCCTCATCTCCGCTTGGCATCTGCGGCTGCCCGGCACTATCCCCGCTTGGCATCTGCGGCCAGTCGGCACTATCCCCGCTTGGCATCTGCGGCCAGTCGGCATTATCTCCGCTTGGCATCTGTGGCCAGTCGGCATTATCTCCGCTTGGCATCTGTGGCCAGTCGGCATTATCCCCGCTTGGCATCTGTGGCTGATTCATTGCATCTTCATCGGTCTGCGCGCCTTCAGAAGCCGCTTCACTTGACTGCTGGCCTTCTGAAAAGCTTTGCATCTGCTGCATGCCCTGCCATTGCTCCGTTGTCATCCCAAAGTACACATAAGCTGTCAGATTAGATTCCAGTCCGGTAAAATCTCCTTCCAGATCAACCGTCACCTGATAAGTTACCGAAGAATTGCTTTGGCTCTGCGATACCGGATTAATAGAGCGCACATAACCTTCATAACTACCGTAACCTTCCACCGTCACATAGGCTCTGTCGTCCACTGAGATCTCCGCTATATCTTCCTGACTGACATCGGCCGTAACAGTTACTGTTTCCGGATTACTATAGGCCAACAGCAGACTTTCACCAGACAGATAGCTGCCCTTCCGCACCCCAACCATTACAATATTTCCGGCAGTTTTAGTATAAAAGTAACCATCAGCAATTGTCTGTTCAAAAATAGCTAGGTTTTCCTCCGCCTCATCCTTGGCCTCCGCAAGGGCGGCATAAGTTTCTTCCAGTTTCTGTGCGCTAGTATCATATATTTGCTGAGCATTTTGATTTTCTGCTATCGTGATATCAAAATCCGCCTGATTTGTCAGCGCTGCCTGCTGATATTCCGTTCTGGCTTGTTCTAACTGGGCCTCAAGATCTAAGAGTTCACTATTGGCCAGATCCAAGCCGGCAGCGGCAGCCGCGACAGCTTCCTCATATTGTTTAAGGGCTTCTTTATATGCCGCTCCGTTTTCCTGTACCAGTTCATCCAGCAGATTGTATACCGTCAGTCTCTCAGCATCTTTATTGGCCTTGGCAGAAGCTCCAGAATTGCCCATTCCTCCGCCGAATGTATTGCCTGATCCGCCGGCCGCACCACCGC
>DBDG01000061.1 GCA_002293475.1 Lachnospiraceae bacterium UBA938 | reverse complement strand
CCGACCCATAAGGCTGCCATTGATCTGCTGAACCAGCAGAACCCGCGCGGAAAGGCTCAGTTCATTGCCAATGCCATTCTGCACTATATTCACTGTCCCGAGACTCCTGACCTCATGAAACAAATAACAGCAGACAGTACTTATATTGAAATTATGGTTGAAAAGATCCTGAAACAGCAAAATGCTACTTCTGCAAACCAGATCATCGAGCATAAATCAGCTGATATCAGACCGCAGCATGCAACTCCTCAATTAGTATCGGATAATAATAATGTTCTACCGGACGCAGAAATAAATTCAGATCCATATTCAGCAATTGCAAGCACTCTGGCTGCGTTTCGCTGTAAATGAAAAATACTTATGTTCTCCATATGCTATGATCAACATAATTTATCATAGGGGAGCAAATACAAATGAAAAATCTATTCAAAAAATTCCTTATCTTATCAATCTTATCACTATGTACAGGCGGCCTTATTCCTTATCGGAATAAGACCGTTTTTACGTCCACATATCAGCAGGAATAAATGAACATGGTAACTGGCAGCCCATTTGCATGAGTGGAATCCATTAACTTGCAATTTGGAAAGGAATACTCTCCAGCATGACCGTCGGATTCATGTCTAAGAGGAAGTCTCTCCGTCTGAATGCACTTTGGTATATAGCCTTTAAGACAATAGAATTTACCATGCATTTATTTGATCTATTTACTGCTGCGAGATTTTCGGATAATCAGCTGCGGCACAATAGTAGTGTAAATTCTAGCGGACTTCTTTGTTTACATGTTTTTTATTATGTTATATGTTTCCTGCTCCATTCAGCCAGTTACTCTCCTTGTCGCCCTGGCTATTTTTTTGTGACCCTGGCTGACATGTGTCTGTTTCCTGACTGCCGTTCTCCTCCATTGGTTTCTTAGTTAATTCATTGAAATCAAAGACATGGAGGAAAACATGAGACAAAAGAATAACGGACAAGGATCCGATAATATCATCCAGAACCAATTCACGGCATATCTGATCACTGCAATGCGCAGGAAAAAGAAATTATACCGCTACCACAATGACAGACAGCATTTCTTTGAAACTCCTGACGACGGCCCTGACCGCCTTCAGGAGTTTCTGCATATACAAGATCTAACGGAAACCTTGCCTCTTTCTATGCAGCTGGAAAATACGGCACTTGAGGAAGCCCTTAAACAGCTGAATAACCGGGACCGTTACATATTTCTAGCCCGGATCCTTAGCGGCAAAAGCTTTGAAGATCTAGCTGACGAGCTTGGCATGGGTTATAAAGGCATCGCCGCCGCTTATTATCGCATAATCCGTAAAATCAAGGCCAAATTAAAGGAGACAGACTATGAACTTTAAAGAACTGATGACGCGCTCCAAAAACGGAGACAGAAAGGCAACCGCTGAGCTGTTTGACCTGTACAAGCCATTGCTTATCAAGGAATCCATTGTGAACGGGTTTTTTGATGAAGATCTGTACCAGGAACTATGCCTGACATTGCTTAACTGCATCCGGATATTCAAGACCTGATGTGATTTATTAGCAATACAAGCTACCGGATGGCAAGATTCATGGAAGGTGTGACTTAAATGCTCATCTTCCATGAATAATTTCGAGCTTATGTGGCATATCCAGTGACTTCTATCCTTATCTTTCTGATTGAAATATAGACAATGAGGACATATCCGATGACACTCATGCTCAATCGGATATGTCCTGCATTCAAAGGGACCGCTACTACTATTTCAGTATATCATATATCTCGACTTTTCACAATAATTATTTTACAATATTCTGATACTCCTGTTTTCTGTAGCTTTAAATTTATTCGTATCTATCAGCTGCGACCGCCCTTATGCGATGACCGCAGCCTTATATTTCTGTCAGATCTCATGATTCCTATAATTGTCATGTTTCCGTTTTTTTATTCATCGCCACCAATGCAGCTATAAATTCGGCACCGCTAATAGGTTCAACGTCTGCCACTAGGTCTTCCATTTTAAAATTCACTTCTTTCAGCAGTTTAAAGCACATCTTAAAGCCATAGGCGAACGCTTTGCAGTCTTCCGGAAATAAATAATCCCAGATGAGCTCGATAAGCTCTCTCATTTTATTACCGTCTTCTTCCGGCAACCTTGTCAGCAGATAGTTCTCAAGCCGTTCGATTTCTACGGCAGTTTTCATCTGTTCTTCACTCAGCGTTACCTGCAGCTCCCATGGGGCGGTTTCGCGATAATATGTCTTCTTAAGCATTTGTCTTACCTTGCCTTTTCTTTGCTGCAGTCAGCCGATCTGCCTTTTGACAGTTACTGATCCATGGCTTTCATGATTATATTTACAGCTTCCTTTTTCCACGGTATTCTGCCGTCCAGAATACCGGCTCCGCATTATACAGATAATACCTGCTTCCTGCATCCCTGTCGGCAGATGCTGTCCGACGGCAGTTTTCTCCTGTTTTTGAGCACCGCTTTATGAATTTTGCTACTTATACTTTTATACATTTCTTCTTGACAATCGCCGCCTAAAGTTATCTACGTTTATTTACGTGTAAGTGTAAGACTGATGTTTTCGTCCGCGTATCACTGCTCCTAGGGTCATTGTCTCTAGGGATTCTATCCTTCACTGTCTGCCTGCGGTTTTTAATGTCATTTGAAGTAACTACACCTTCTTTCTTGCGCCCGATTTTTTCTTCTTCCAAGAAATATTCGATGTCTACCCCGAAATAACTGGCTAACACATATAGCTTGTCAGCCTTAGGACAGCTCCGGCCTGTTTTCCAGTCTGACAGCGTTGACTGGTGGATCCCGGTATCTTTTGAGACTTGATAAGAGTTTATGTTATGTAGTGTTAATAGATCATAAAATTTGCTGTATGAAACATTCATTTGTGTCTCCCTTCCAGCTGTTTCCGGCGGAAATCAGCTGTTATTCATATTATTGACAGTAATCCGCTGTTTGCATCATATCGGTAGATGCTGTCCCACAGGTAATCATCTTCCCTAGCTTTCCGGCATGGCTGACTGCTGCATAGGATTCCCTGACGGACTGGCAGTAAACGCCTAGGTGATCCCTCCCTGGTCGAATATATAGACCGACTCATAGTAAAAGCGTCTGTTGCTCAGCATATATGCCTAGAAGCTGCTGTTTAACCTATCCTTGCGTCTTCTTCAGAAACGATGGCGAGGACTCTATTTCCTGCAGATAGCTTGCGACGACATCCATGCTGTAATAATAGATCATGGTCAGGTCTTCATGTATCATGTGGCACCTTATTCAGGATGTTTTTGTGCCAGGCGGCATTTCAGACTATGATATTGATTTTACTAGGTCATAATTACTTTCGGTTCCGCCTTCCGAGAAATAGTCTGTACTTGGCATATGATCGGATCATGGTCACACCTCCTGTTAATTGATTGTTTTATGTCGGTGCAATATCATAAAACAATAGCTTTAAACTTGCTGACTGCATACTTACCAATGCTATGTTATTTCTCCGTAATATGGTGTAATTATGTAATACACTCTGGTTAATTTTGCGATTCTCCTCACCTCCCAGTATTCTGTATTCCGATCCTTATAAAAAAACGGCTTGCTGGATTGATAGATAGCCAGTTTGTTGCATGTATTGCCTTTTACGCGTACAAAATTGATATTACCGATATCATAGCCTTCATTACTCAAGCATTGATTAATTTTATTGAGGACGACAACAGGATTTTTGTATACTGTCATAAATATTGTATAGATTACAATAAAGCCAGTTAAAAATAATATCAAAATAAAAGGATTACGTTTTATACCAACTTTTACAGATAATTTGAAAGTCGTCCTTCTTAACAAACTTCACCTCCGATCTAGCTGTTATGATAATACCTTATCATTTTAAATATATTTGAGCTTAAGTCATTGGTAACCGCATTAAAGTTATGCTAAATGGTATAAAAAATAGATGTTGATTTCAGATAATGTCTGAAACAACATCTACCTTCATAACTTTCAGTAGTTTTTATAGAAAATATATTTGCGATTTTTTATTAAATCGTACCGGCATACATTATTATGCTCCAAATTATTTTATTATCTTCTATATCAAAATATAGCCTCCCACTATGGGGCTTTATCGTAATTCTTACATCTTTTATTAATTTCTTATTCCTTTTCAGAAATTGACTTTTATATATATCATCTGAATCTTCATAAGAGTAAATCCAATATGTGCATACATATTCAGAGTCATATTTCATAATAAAGCTTAAATCCTTATTTTCTCCCTCTATTAGTTCTTTCTTTACTGCATCAAATACATTGTTCAATATTATATTAAACACATTTTTTTCAATACCCATCTGTTCAGGAATTAATATCTTACACTTTACTTTTACACTGATTTCTTCAATTTCTTTTATCCTAGCATTAATGATGCTGTCTATTTCCAGATTGTCGGTCTCAATCAGAGTGCTTTCAATATCAAGCGTTTCCATCAGGATATCATCCATAAGCTCCCGAAGTTTATTATCTTCTCCATAATTGCCGTTGATTATTCCGTTTACATTAAGAAATTGATTCTTTAATTTGTGCCGTAAAGAATTGAATTTACTGTAGGAGTTGTGTAGCTGCTTATACTGCATTTCATAGAGGTCAATCCTTTGTTGCACAAGTCGGTTTTCCAATTTCAATTTTTCCTGATCTAACTTATGAATATAAAACAAAGAAATAAACATAGATAGCATCAGTACGACGCTCAATATTTTATGAAATAAATCAAACTGAGTAAATTCAATTATTACATCCAACAATAATATTGCCATAGCGTAGACAATGGGGACATACCAGTGGACATAGGATTTCTTTGATTTTATTGATGAATCTAAAAATTTGCTTATTAAAATCCCTACACCCAGCATAATTATTTTACTGCATATACTTACATAATTTGAAATTATTTCCGGTTCAATAAGGTCAACAAAAATTAACTGACAAATAATTTCTGCTGATAAGTTAATCACTGTTGTAACTGAAACCGCAAATAATTTTCTAATCAATGATGTCTTGTAGTTTAAAGTTAAACAAAATAATAATGTTAGATTTGTAATTAGCAAAGGAATTATATCCTTCACAGTTTGAATTACAATATAATTTATAATGTGTACTAATACATAACTGCCAATTTCAAATTTTTTATTTATTGCCGTTGTATTAATAAAAAATCTTATATAGCAGAATATTAAGTAAGTGCCTAAAATGTCTATCAAAATATAAATAATGGAGCTTAAAGCATTATCCATTTATACTCCCTCATTATACGTTATACTTTACGTAAATTTAACTCAGTTAAAAAATGAATATGCATAATAAGGCTCAAGTATGGTGTAAAACATTTCTTACTAATCATCCCCCATACCTTTACCATAATTTTTCTATTATGCCTTCAGTTTTATATATTTTTTTTTAACTTATCCGAACATTTGGGCATCATAGGCTGATATCCATGTGTAAAACACCACGAATTCACATTGATTTTGGTTACTGTAAGTGCAGCGTTTGATAGAACCTTGTAAAATTGTGATGATACTGTTTTCATGATACTACCTCCATATTTTAACTATTATATTGATCAGTCATTAAGTTTATAACAAAAATATTATTTCACTTCATGCCTTTACATTACTTAATTAATAGACGAGAATTTATTTTCTACATTTCTTTTTGACAAATTTAATGTCCATTTTTTAAACAGCCCTGCGTATCTGCCTCTAGCAACTGGCAAAGATTCTTCCATACCATACAACTTCAGTTCATTCCCGCTGAAGCTCTCTATATATGAAAAGTTAACCAAGTAAGATCGATCAGTATAGACGAAATCATATTCCTTCAATTCTTTATGTATTTTTTCAATAGTGGAATAAAATTCATGCTTTTTGTTTTTTGTTACAATCAATATCTTATTGTTACTTTTTTTAAAATAAATAATATCCTTGATTGGGACTTTATAATGGGTACTTTGTATCTGGTAATCAAAGCATTTTTCTTTGGAATCCGTTAAGCTCATAAGCTTAATACTCATCTGTAAAGCATTATTTATATCCTTAAACTTGATCGGCTTAGGAATTATATCCATCGGCCTTGTGCGTAAAACCTTTCTTATATCTTGTCGATAAGCAGTTATATAATAAATATGCGTAAAATTGTGATGTAAGCTCCAACGCATTTTGAGAGCAACTCGTAGTCCATCAATACTTTTTAATTGGACATCCAAGAATAAGATATCAAAATAATCACCTCTTGATAAATCCTCTAAAAGTTTCTCTCCTGTATAATATATTTTACTATCTATTCTTACCTGCATTGTTTTTTCACACTGCTCTAATGCATTTGAAAGCAGTTCGCATACTTTTATATCATCATCACAGATACCTACACTAATTCTTGATGGCATAGTAAAAACCCCTTTCAGGATAATAATAAATAAATTCTATGGTTTTGTCTATATATTGCCAAAAATAGACATTTTAAATCCAAAAATTGTATAAAAATTTATCTTGCATCTTTGCTGTTTAATAGTTTACCACTTGTCTACTTCAGATAAGGTACTACGTCTTCTAAATTGTCGTCTGCATCTAGTGTTAAATATTTCTCTCCGCCCTGCTCTAAAGTTATTACAATCATACTTTCCCGTAATTTATCCATGAAGTAGTTCAACTGTCTTTGCATTATTTGATGACCTAGAACCGAAACCGGCTCCCGCTGATGCCCTGTATGGTCCGGAACCTGCTGACAGGGATTGACCGGTTATAAGGATACTCCCTCATGAACAGCTTTGCCAGGCTCCGGGCGGCCGGTTCCGCCTGGTCCGGTGCTAGGGGCTTGTCAGATAAACGGAAGGTGACAACGGCAGTACCGGTCCTGTCGGCACGGATGACCGGCGGCTTCTGCCGGTAAGGGAACCTTGCCGCCTCCTGCGCTGTATCCATCTCCGCGAAACCACCGGGCAGCCATATTTCCATCAGCCCGTCAAAAAACAGAGCCGGTGTCCCGCTTTCTTCCGGCCCGTTCTTTTCATTTTCTGCATCATCTCTCTTTATCATCAGCATCTTTTCCTCATTTTTCTTTAAGTATTCTTGCTGCCGCGCCGGGCTGCCCTGCCTTTAACGGCATCGCTTTATTTTCCTGCATGGCTGCTTATTTCAAGGGCTCCGTCATCTGATTTATCTGCAATCATGGCATGGTTATAAGTTTAATAGTTATTATCATGATTAATATCGTGATTTAATTACTTAACATTTCTTAATATACAAGAAAAACCCTGCATGAGAAGCTTTAATCTCTCACACAGGGTTCTAATACTATTATTAGCAATTCCCTTTTGCTTCCCCGATTATTATATTTTACCACAGTTTTTAAATAATGCAACAATAAAATAGAAATTATCCAAAATTTATCTTAATTATAACCTGCTTCTCGTTAAACTCTGATGCCACTGTAACGGCTTCCACATGCCCTCAGTCCAGATACTGTCTGTTACGATATTGTATTTAACCGGCAGCGACGGCGGATCAGCAAAGCATTCTTCCGACAAGTACCATCCCACGTGGGCTGCATAGTATTCTTCCAGAACCTGATGAACATGTTCACTGAGAAGGAGCATCAGAGCATCTATTTCATGAATATCCTGGTGGCAGAAAGCTGCTTTGGAAATCTGTTTCCGCAGCCCTGAATCCCTGCAGGCCGATTCTATGAGTTCTTTCACTTCTGTCAGGTACTTTCTATGGACTCTCACTCCCTGAAGGACCGGAATTTTGATATAATCCTGAACTGTCGAAGAAATATCTTTAATCAATGCATCATACGGCTTTTTATATTTAGTTTTTAATATTTCCTTTGACACCGCCGCCAGATTCCGCTTCAGAGTATCCAGCAAGGATATCAGCTTTTCTCTGGTTTTATTATTGTCCACAGTTATCACTTCCTTTCGTCAGTTACTCTTCTGCATTTAGATCCAAAAAACAACTTAAGCAGCTACACTATCTATTGTTTTAATTTTAATAGTTATATCACTCATATTTATCCTTTCCTGAAAGACTGTTGTGCTTTTTGTTAATATCTGTTGTTTAAGCCGCTTATCTATTGGCGGAAACATGCTTATGACTGCTGACGTATTAGGCTTCAAGGCAAGATAATAATGGGCATTCATTGTTTCAAAATGAATGTGTTGCTTGTTCCTTTTATGGATTTTTATAACACGAGATGTAAAGTATGTTCTGCCGTTGCAGTACACCAGCGCACTTTTCCCGGTTTCAAGGGTTCCAATCAGATTTCCGTCAAGTACAATTTTTTTCTTTATTCTCTTCTTTTCTGTCTTCATCCGTGAAAACCTCCATTCATAATTTTTCTTTGTGTCATCCTTTGCATAATTCCAATAAAATAACCCGGACTTCCTCTAAGATATCTGTCGCTGCTTTCATACGGATCTTCTTAGTCTTGGCTATCTCCTGCAATCCATAGCCGCTGCTTTTCAGCCGCACCACATCCATCTGCTGTTTAGACACGTATTTAGCCAGCTCATGATATAGCAGCTTGTCTTCCAGATGCTCCATCAGTACATCTCGGGCCGGCAAGGTATCACCCAGGATCGGGCCATCATGAAACAGTTCCTGATGGATACTTAACACCTCAGCATTACGTTTCTTATATTTTAATGATTTGTTATAAGTGCCAAGATCAAACTGCATTGTCCGAAAGGCAACCGTGGCAAACGCATATTTCTTGAGGGCTGGTTTCATAAAATATTGTCTGACTGCATCCAAATACCCAAAAATCACAATATCATAGTAGTCATCCACCACAAGACTGCGGTCATTCAGAAATTTGTAGACAAGGTTGTGGTTATCTGCGGCAAACTGCCCCTGTTCGCTTGTTAAAGGTACGTTCTTCATGTGTTCTTCCTCTCCTTTTCATCCTGCACATAAGCGGAAATAACAGCAGCATAAAAGAGATGCCCGGCTGTTAACCGAAGCATCCCTTTTATCTGACAAATAGCTGCTGCCATTTCTACACTCATTATACTTATGTTACTTATCTTTATGCTTCCTGCATTTTTATGCCGGCAGTTTTTCCCGGTCGCCGTCAATCGTTTCTGCCGTAATGCAGAAGGTATCACTCATTTCTACAGGAAGCTGTTCCACATTGTCATAATCGCATCCGTCGTCTCTCTGCTCTTCATGGGCGACGGCACGCTGCTGTAAACTGATTTTTATCTGTTCCTTAAAGCCGTCGGCATAAGCCTTGATCTGCGCCAGCTGCTCGCCTGAAAAGTCGTGCAGCCGCTGGAACGTTGCAATGCTATAATCATTGGTTCCATTGCTCGCCTTCTTTAGCCCGATCTGCACCACGCTTCCATAAGTTGCCCGACGCCGTAAGGTAAAAGCCTTGTTCAAGAAATCTTTAAATGAACTGATGCTGGTGGGCGGCAACGTAAGCTGCAGGGGCATATATTCCCCGCTGCACAGCAGGTATAGGATCCTCATGTTTTTACAGGCCTTGCCCTTGCCCTCTTTGGCAGAGCCGAAGCGGTTGAGGGAACAGGTGGCACAGGTGCCTCCGGGTTCTCCGATGCCCTGTTTGCCATCCACAGAAGAGCAAAGCGGCACTGCGCTGTCGTCATACTCGGATCCCTCCGGCCAATAAGCACCGGTGGCATGATTAAAGAGGATAACACCGGTCAGATATTTCGTGTACTCCGGATTGTCCGGATCATCGGTGGCCATCTCAAACTGGATGGTTCCGCCTCCGGGAATCTTCACCCGCTGTAAGCTCATCTGCATGCCGTCCATATCCTCTGCCAGTTCTTCTGCCGAAAATTCGCTCTCTACCATGTCCGGAAGCTGAAATGGAACCCTTTCCGTCACTGCTGCCGTGCCGTTAGCTGTTACATTGGTTGTTCCATTTACTGTTTCATTTTGTTGTGTACTCATAGTTTTCCTCCGTTAAATGTTTGGTGTGTGATGCCTGCATTGTTTATCAGGCAGCCTGTTGGTTGATTCGGTTCCACATGCGCTGCGGCATGGCCAGGATATCATAGCCGATACTTTCCAGCTTAGTGGCGCGGTCATAACTATCCACATCTTGACTGTATCTCGTTACCGCGTTGGATAATCCGTACAGCGACAACTGGTTTCCTTCGATCAGATGCTGCAGCACGCCATCATATTCCTCATCCTGGATATGGAATTCTTTACTGGCCAGCTTGACGACTCCCGGTACGTCGGCGGTGTTCATTCTTGCCTGTGAGGCATTCTGCATCATCTCCACGACCCTGGCGAAACGGGTTTCGTCTACTGCCGCTCTTACGGTATCTTGAATCTTTTTCACAAAAGCGAAATCATCCGCAGCAATTGTTTCCTCGGAATAAATCATGAAGTCCTGATCGGTGCTGACGATCCTGCCGACATGGTGACGTTTCAGGCTGGCGTCATTGACCACCATTCCATTGCGGCATACCAGCCGGTAAACAAGCGGCTGGATGCTGACCGATCCCTGACCCACCTCACTGTTAGAAATAATAATGCCGGACTGGACAATATCTCCGGGGACAACCTCCGCCTGTAACCGGGGATTCACTACTTTCAGATACATCTTGCTCTCCGTGATCTGGCAGCTTTCCACCCTCGCTTCTGTCATCTGACCGATAATCGGAAGAACCACCTTGGTAATTGCCATGTGGTCAATCCTCCGGTAGCGGTTGCTTAAGTACGCCCTGGCCGTACCGCCGAGCGTCCGCAGCATCCGTGGTTCCGGTTCCCTGTCCAGCCACGCATTGACATTTTGTTTTAACAGACCCGGATCTTCCGCAAGCATCTTGTCGTAGTAGCCGGCCGGAATGCCTAACTGATTGCCGATCTGTCGGTGGGCGATCTGGCTGACCGTAAGTGGTTCCACCAGATCCTCCTGCGTATCGCCGATCAGATGCAGGAATACTCCGTTCGGGTATGATTCCATCCGGAGATTTTGTGGCTTTACCAGATAATCCTCTTTCAAGGTATCTTGATGCCGGATTTCCAGCGCCAGTTCCTCCAATGTAAGACCTGCTTTCATTTACATTCACCGCTCCTTTCTATGGCTTTTGCCATCCTGTCCTTACCATGACACTACAATGCCGGTTTCCTGTACCTGGGCCGCCAGGCCATTCTGTTCCAAGACCTGTGCCAGGCGGGGCCAGTAGACCTTTTCTGGAAAGGTCTGAAAGCTGTCCTGCGCCTCATTCTTGTCTTCCTGCCGGATGCAGATGTCGCCGTTCTCAAATAATGTCAGGCTGCTGTGTCCGCGCGAATGTAAGTCGGCGACTATGCTTTCAAGTACTTTACGGCCTTGCACCTCGTACCAGATCTGTGGATCAACAATCGGCCCGCCCGCCGGTAACTCCGCTCCGCTTCCATTGTTTTGTAACTGGGAAAAAGAAACGACCTTTACCATAGAACAACTGATATTGGCCTGTTTATCCAATTCTACATCAGCATAATTAAAGTCAGGCACCCCGAATACACGAATCCTGCCCACACCACCGCTGACAATCAAACGGGCTGCTTCCTGTGAGTCGGTTAAGCACCATTCCCACTTTACTTCAGGATAAACAGCCTGCAGATATGCCGAAATCCGGTAATTTACATGGCGCAACAGAAGTTTTTCGATCGGTTCCTTTTCGATAGCATCAACTGTGATGACAGGCCGGATATTGCTGGCAGCTCTTTTCTCTTGCAGCAGCTTTCGCCGGTTCTTCTGCTTTTTAGCCTGTTCCATGTAAGGTATCAGCATATTATGCACCACCCATATTGCCCAGACCGCAAAGACCCCCAGCAGAAGCCATGTCTGCCAGCCATTCCTGATCAAGGCCAGAATGAAGATGACTGCTCCTATCATAATAGAAATGCTGCTCCATAGAGCCTTGTAATTCTTCATAATCTTACCGTCCTCTCTTGTTATGTTTTATGAACAAATAAAAAAGGAACCGCAATACGCATCAATCTTTCTGAAACGTACTGCGGTTCCTCTGTCTCTGCCGGTCAGTTCTTGATCCGGAGATGATATTTAATTAAATATGTTACGGCTCCTTTCTGCCTGCGGCGGTTTTGATTTGGCTAATTTACTGCCATTGATAAAAGCATCTATAAAAAAAGTGCCTGCAGAAAACCACGCAAAAAACATGGTATACTACTGACACTTACTTACAAATTTGACAGCGTGTGCAATGCGGTTATTCCGCTTTCTGGAATCAGATAATTCCGACTCAAAGAAACGCACAAAAATCAATTACATATACACTATAACACTATATATGGTATTAGTCAACCTCAAATGCACCAAATATAGTACCGTGAGCTTTCTTATTTGAAATCAACGCTCTTTATTTCACCGATAGATTATTGTCGGATACGGAAGGGGCTAATATATTATCATTCTCATTATCCTTGTTAATTTCACTATTCTTATTCTCTTCGTCATCCTTCTTTTCCTCTTGATCTTCTTTCTTTACTTTATCGCCCGAATCCTGACTTGTATCTGGAATAGCCACTACATCTGGAATTACTGCTGCTTCGTCTGTACCCATATCAGAAGATTTTGATGTCTCCTCTTTAGACCCATCGGATAAATCAGCCGTCTTCACGGTTTGAGCCCCTGGAGTATAGATAATATGCGCCCCGATGATCTGGCCATCAGCCAACCCACAGCCGGCACTATAGCATTCAACCGCATTTTCATTTTTCCCACATCCCAGACTGTAACCGATAATCTGTCCATCTTCCTTTTGGCAGGTCAGGCTTGTGACAGCCACATTACAATTACCGCTGCTCGACCCCCACGAGCCGAAGGTATGTCCAGCAGAACATTCAAGTTCATATACGTAGACTCGCCCATGAAGGTAATGGTCAACCCATTTACCGCCTACGACCTTATTGGAATGGCGGTTACATTGCGTTGTTGTGTAACAGGAACTGTCATGAGTATGGCGGATGGCTGTTGTATAGCAGCCTCCTCCTGTCAGGCTGCTTCCTGAGTGCCGGTGATATACCGGCACTGTGAAACAGCCGCCATATGAGCCATTGGTATCGGCGTGAGTATTATTCCCTGCTGCATCAGCATGATAATGGTAATCATAGGTTATTGTCCCCGGCACTTCCTGGACACCGATGTACAGTTCCTGTGGGATATCCAGGATGCCTTGATATATTTCCTGAAATGTTGCGTCCTGATCAACGGATACCGTTTTCGTGAGCAGCGCGGACACAAGCAGCTTTTTACTGCTACTCACAGATTGAAAAACCGCATCTAATTTTCCTGAAATCGTGTTCATTATACTTTCCATAAATTCTTGGTTGCGGTTATCATTCTCGCTAATATTATTGGCTATTACTTGATACTGACTGATAATATCCGTACTGATCTGTTCCATCTGCTCGGTAACATTGCCGTTGTATTGTGTCAGGCCGCTGTCCAGTATGGTGAATTTATTCAGCAAATCATTTTGATAAGCGCTGCTGGATGTTTCATAGTTCTCAATTATACTCTTGATAGAATCAGAAATTTGCTCTAGGTTCTGTCCGGCATCCGCTGTCACATTGTTTTCCAAATTATTCAATGCCATGATAGTATCATCGTAATAAATTAGAAACCGTTCCTCAATTAACAGCTTCATTTCATCTGCCATAGAAGTCAGCATTTCGGCTAATTCTGTATGTTCTTTCTTATTTTCTGACTGAAAAATCCTGATGACAGCTACTAGCTCCTCATAAAACTCTTTCGTATCGGTATGTATCTCATCGACCGCAGACAGAATCAACTTCAATTGGTCATAGGTCTCTGCAAAACTGTCCTGATTCTCAGTTCTGGTATCGGAAAGAATCGCATCAACAGACTGGTTAGTTGCATAAATATGTTCCCTGATCTCTTCCTGACGCTCAAAGACTGCGGTCAATGACGTATGGATCGCCGTATTTTCCTTCTCGGCATTCTCTGATATTTCGGCAGCTTGGATCAGGCCGGTTTCTATCGTAGATAGATTATTTTCCAGAACGGAAAGGGTCTCTGAGAGATCGGTCAGCGTTTTTTCCGTATCTGATTCCGTAATGCTTATTTCGCTCAATTGTTCACGGCTGTCTGTGACAATCTCGTTAATACCGCCCAGATGTTCATTAATACTGGAGATTGTTTCTCCTGTTCGTTCTTCACTGTCATTTCCGTTGCTGATGGCGATAACCGTTGCTAGGGCAAACAGGACGGCTGCCATGACTATAAGCATTTGATTCCGTCTTTTAGGAACATGTAATTTCTTTTGTCTCCGGTTTTGATTTTGACTTTGCATAATCGGCTCCTTATTTATTTTTTTGCGTTAATCTGAATTGGTATGATGCAACTCATGTTTAACCAAAGAGGTGTAATAGTTTTCGATGGTTGAAGTTGCGTTAAACAGCACGGCAAGTAAATATTGTTTCATATTCCGAATCTGTGTGGTATTCTGCTTCATGCAGTTCAACACATAGCGGATATGCCCGCTGTCGAGCTTCAGAAATTTTGACTGAACCATTGCTGCCGGATAATCATCTGCAGAGATCCGGATCATCCGGCGCTTGGAACAAACTGTTTCTAGGATCAGTGAGACGATTTCATCAAGCAGTTTCACGTCAATCAGCGAATCCTGACAGAGCCAGCTATACTCAATATTTTCTTTGATGATTTTCTCGTATATCTGAATATCGGTCATATCGCTATCCTTTCCGTTCTTTCCTATCCACTCAGGGTAGGAAGCAGGATAGAAAGGAAGGGAGGGGATAGATGTCTCACTTGATGCCTCATTATTTAATAAATCTTTACTTAATAAATCTGTATTTTGTTCTTCTTTATTTATTTGCATTGGATTGTCCGATGTCGGAACTGCCGATGACGGATCCTCCGATGACGGATCCGCCGATGCCGGATTTACCGATGTCGGATTATCCGGTGTTGGATAATCCAATGCCGGTAAGTCCGCTGTTGGGTTTTCCAATAACGGAGCAGCCGCTGTTGGATAATCCAATACCGGCTGCGGCTGCTCATAAATCACATATTCAATGGCTGCCATTTTCCCTTTTTCATCACGGCTTTGCCTGCGGGTAATATAACCGGCCTTTTCCAGCTCCCAGACTGCAGTGCGGATAGCGTCAATACTCTCCCGATTAATAAAGGACAGTCCTTTCAATGTATAATCCCAATCATCGGGAAGTGACAGCATTTGTGATAACAGCCCCTTAGCCTTCAGAGAAATGTGCGGATTGCGCAAGTGGTGATTGGACATAACAGTGTAGCCGGTATTTTTTTCAACACGAAAAATTGCCATAGCTTTTATCAGCTCCTCTCATGATAAATGTCGCAAAAAGACGCCCTCACAGGCGCCCGTTAAGAAAAATGTGATTGATATGTAACTGTTAGCATGTGGTATTCTGCGATGCCTCTGCCGGTTCCATATATTCCCCCAGTTCTTCGAATCCCAAAAAATTATCTTCTGCCAGCATCGTACTCAAATACTCATTTTGAACAAAATCGTTTACAACTTTCCTAAAAATAAAACGATAGCAATAACCGATGCGAATACGGGCCTGCTTGGGGATCAGCAGACCGTTCTCGTTGCCGTTTACATCAATGAGCTTTATATTCTTGTATCTTCGGAAAGGCCGCGACGAAACTCCTACACAGATTCCCTTGATCTCCTCATAGCGGTTTCCTTTGATTACCCACCATAGCAGTATGGTTTTAGCAAAAGAGTAAACACATACTGCTATGCTAAGGCAAAGTAAAATCCGGTCTCCTGCTGCCAGATATCCGGAAAGCCCTATTCCTATACAGATGAAGCCGGTCAACAGCAGCAAAATCAATCTGCGGATCAGCGGGAAGGGGTATTCTTTTCTCTTTTTCATATATTTCTTAAACCCTTTCCAAAATAATCTGCTTGCGCAAGTATAGGTTTGCCACTGCAAGGGTTACCGGCCTGCAGACCGCACTGATACGCATGATGCTGCTGATGTTATCACTGGTAGTCTCCCTGTCGCTGTAAAGTCTCTCCACAATACTCTCTTCATTGGGCAGCCTGCGAACATTGTTTTCCACACATTTGATAATCTCTGCGGTTGAAAGCAGGGCCTGATTGGCTAACCCCATGACCTGCTTTTCCTTATCTGTCCGGTTGTCCTTCCGGAACAGCTTTCTAGCGGCTCGAAAGGATATTCTCTCAAGCACGGTCAGACGGCAGAAAGATAAGATCTGATACAACAGATTTCCGTCAGCCGGGATGATAAAAAGGCTTCCCAGCAAATCATACAATGCGTCATATTCTGTATCACCGCTTCCCGAGACAATCAGCCCACGTACCATAAGTCTGTGGACACATTCCTGCCCAGACCGTTCCGCCATGCCGCCCACCTGCCTAGCTGTTTCTTGGAAAACTGCTTCCAGTTCTGACGGTTTTAAAAATCTCCAGTTCAGGCTGGTCCATATCACCAATTCCTGCATATCTACCACATGATCTTGCTTTCCCGCTACAATAACCGGGCATGATAATCTCCGGCAATGATTGTATCTCCGTTCAAAACGGCCGATGGCTGTATAAAGTATTTTCTTTTCCATCATGCTCCCATCTGCGGCCCTGCCGCGTTCTAAAATATTTGTAAAGATGATATCCGTGCATTCTGCTTCTGTTTCTGTTTCTGCCTCTATTCTGATTTTGTTCTGAATCTTTCTTATGCCACTGAATCTTTCTTACGATATTCCTTGCAGAAACTGTTTGCTATTTCTCAGCTTTGCTGCGGCGCGGGAAATCCATGCCCCGACATGGGTAGACGGCACCTGATAGATATCAGCGATGTCCTTCAGTTCAAGACCTCTTAACTTCCAGGCGATAGCCTCGATCCCCAGCAAGGTTATTCCCGCATAATACTCTTTACATCGTTCCAGCAGTTCCAAAAGCTCCATCTCTTTAATATGTTCGGCAATCTGATCGGTCTGTCCCAGAAGTACCTCGCCGTTTACCATCAGCTCGCCTTGCTCGCCTGTTTCCAGATATTGAAAGTGCTTCTGGTGGCCGCACATGATCCGGCAATAGGATATCAAACCGTTGCGCACCACCTTTTTGGCATAGGCAGTGAAACTGGCAACTTCTTTATCATAGGAAACGGCTGCCTTGCACAGCAGGATGCAACCTTCCTGATACAAATCTTCATAGCCAAACCCATAGATTGTCTCATTAACATGGATGCTATTTAAGACAACTCTACGGGCTACCCACAAATGAGTTTCCACCAAGGCCTGCTGCTCCTGATTCAATGGCTGCTGGTTCTTTACGGGGCTGCCCCTTGTTTTCTTAAGATCTTTACTCACCTCGCTCCCTCCTTTCTTTTCTTGACTTTCTCATGTAACGCATGGTACGACCGTAAAGGGGCATTTCGTGTCGCGCCATGCTGTATGAAGCTGTGCCTGAAACTGTGCAGCTGTCATACCGGTTCTCCCATGATACCTGACCGGTCAGAAGCCGCATGGGTTCTCCGACAACATTGGCGTTAACTGTAAAAGGACACAAGTTTCATCCGACACCGTATGCCAATCCAGATAAAGAGAAAATGCCGCAATAAAAGCTCGCCGTTCCATAATCCCTGCACACTCTGTTTTCTCTGCCTTCTGCCCTGTCGCCTCCTGAAACTGATTCACCGGCATCAGGATTAACTTTCCTTCGGCATCTGCTGTCACCAGATACCCTGCACATTCACCGGCCCTGCCATAGGGACAAGAGGCACACTCCAAAAAGAAGGCATTGCGCCAGTTACCCCTGACAGCTTCCATAAAAGGATATATACTGCAGATCTTTTGAATCATCCTATACCTCCATTACTAGGTATTTGAAAACCTAAAACGGCCCAAAAACACCACTTTATTAAAATTTAATATTCTTTAACCAAACAACCCTTCAATTTCACTTTGAATCCGGGGAAGCACCGTGTCGTTAAAGAGCAAGGTCAGTGCCGCCAGCAGCAATGCCCCCAGCACTACGGCTATGATAACCTTGACCGCGTCCGATATGTAAAAATCCCCGCGTTCGTTGGAAAGCACCTCCTGGGTACGGAATGCCAGTCTTCCTATTTTGCATTTCATATTGGTTATGATTCTTTTCATGTAATCCAATCCTCCTATTTTAATTTTGTCTGGAATATTGTAACTGTTCAGTAGGTCGTATCCCGCAAGGCGTTCGCGGTACTTAACCAAAAAAGGCTCCCAATGAGCTGAGAACCTCGGTACACAGTACTACTAAATAAATGATAATAATACAGAACAGCATCATCATGGAATAACGCTGCATCTTCTTTGGCCTTTTGGCGGCCTCCTTTTTCAAATTATTCTGTTCTATCTGCCTCATATCGAAGCAGATCATCTTAAAATACATCCGCTGGTCGTCACCCCGCAGAACGCCGATCAGTCCCCGGACCACATCAGAGAGCATGGGGCTTCCCACCCGGTTTTCAAAGCGGATCAGTGCGTTTTCATAATTGCCTGTTTTCATGTCCGCGATTGTCTGATCCATTTCCATCCCGAACTCTTTGCCAGCCACCCGTCGATAGGAAATCAGGATCTTCAATACATCTCTGTCATTCTCCAGGTTCTGCCCAATAGTTAGCGCAAAGCGAGGCACTTCGATCTCCATCCGCTTCCTCCTCTTTTTTACAAAATCAAATGCTGAGTAATAAACAGAAAACCATAATGCCACCGCCAATCCGATCAGCACCGGCACAAACAGCGGTATCAGGAAGGCCATCGGAACAGCACAAAGTCCGGTCAGGCAGGCTGTCACCCAGGCTTTCGCTGTATAAACCTCCGGGCTTAACTCTATCCCGGCAATCGTCAGCACCGACTGCAGCTTGTTGCGTTTAAGCCGGTCCAATTTGACATACATGGCCAGAAACACCGCTATCTTCGTGATATATACGTCGGTAAGTTTTTCCCGTCTGGTTCCCTGCTGCTTTTTTGCCAGCAGCATCATCTTGGAGGTCCGGCTTGTCGGTACATCTACAAAGGCACAGCTTAAGTTATAAACGGCTATGCCGAAAAATATAATTGCTATCAAGGCCAACAAGGTCATACAGCATCACCTCCATATTCCATCGGCCTAGACAGCCGCATGATCTGTGTCAGCGAATAAAGGATGATCGTTCCGCAGATGGCCAAGGCGATCTTGCCGGGAGTGGTGAAGATCAAGGTATGAAACCAGTCCTTATTCAGAAAATAAAGCAGCGGGATGTTGGCTATGACTAAAAGCACCATAGTAATCGCTTCTCTTCTCGGCCCCTGCATCATGGCTTCCAGTTCTGACTGAACCACCCTGATATCGGAAAACTTCTGGGCTACGGTGGGCAAGGTGTTTTTCATGCTGCGGTCTGACTGGCACTGGATAAGGATGTTGGCCCACTCATGAAAGACCTGATTGGGGATTTTCATTTTTAAGCTATTAATCGCACTGGTCGTATTGGCATTGATCAGCTCCGCTTCGTATACAAATGTCTCAAAATTGACTTTCACCGGCTCATTGATATAAGGCAGGTTCTCCTTCACCGACCGGATCAGATCCTCTGTCCGCAGATAGGATGTGGTGATAACCGAGATGGTCGTCTCCAGTTCTTCGTTCAGGTGCTTTTTATAGCTCCCCGCCGTACTTCTCAGGTACCACATCGGCAGCAGGGAAAAGCCTATCCCCAGTATGGGAACCATGTAGACATTGTTGATTAATAGTGCCAGCACGGCTCCTACGGCAAATAAAATAAGGGATATCCTTTTGACTGCCTCATACCGCCCGATGCGGCCAGTATCCTTCAAGATCTGCTTGATCTCATACTCCTGATTAAAAAACCCCTTGGCCGGCATGCCCCTGAGTACATTTAATTCATCACTCAGGGTAGCTCTTTTCTGGCCTGAACGAAAGAGTACGTCAAGCATTTCGCCCGGCCCCACCCCGAACAAGGCAAACATTCCTGCGCAGAGCAGGACGAAACAGACGATGTTAATCCATTGCATCTACTTTCCCTCCTTCCAGAATTCTGTCAGTTCCTTATTGGATATCCCGTTATCCAGCATTCTTTTCTTCAGCTCATCCGATATCTGTCCTGTTTTTTTATGGCGGCCGACCACATGGGGGTTACCGTCGGCATCGATGGTATTGTCTGCTACCTCGTATTTATAGAGGGAGCGGTACCGCAGTTTGCCGTTCTCAAAGTCCTCGCCTTCGATAATCTCCATGATCTTACGGGAGCGGTCTTCCAGCTGTTTGGTGAACACCACAATCGGATAAGCCTCCACCATGATCTGCATCAGCACGGAATCGTCCATGCTGTATTTTCTTTTCGCCAATGTCATCATCCGGCGATACGTCGAGGTGCAGGAGTTTGAATGGATGGTCGTACAGACCGTATGGCCGGTACGGGAGCTTTCCGCTGCCGACAGGCTTTCTGCTGCCGACCGCATCTCACCCACCCCGATGACGTCCGGGTGTTTCCGGAGTACCCGCTCTAATAAGAAGTCCTGATTGATATTCATGGAAGGATTCTCATGTGGCCTTGTCAGAAGATGTACTACCGAATTCAGGATATTTCCCTCCCCGTCCCGTTTCACCAGGTCAAATTCCCTGGAACCTTCCTCAATGGTAATGAGCCTCCGGTTATCCGGTACATTGGAGAGCAGCCAGGCCATAACCGTCGTTTTTCCGGAACTGGTAGATCCGGCGATACAGACACTCACCCCATACCGGATACATGCTTTTAAGAAATGAAGCATTTCGGCGGTGGCGCTGTCGGACTGCAACAGCTTTGTTTCCGACACGGTCTGCTGGTTGACGATCCGGATCGACGCATTGACGCCTACATCCGCATCTACTACGGGAGTCTTGTCCACCGAGATACGGACATTTTTATCCAGAAAGCCGATAACACTTGGCATCGTATCATCAATGACCATACCGCAGGCATTAAGCATCCGCCGCACCACGTCAATCGCATGCTGCGGCGAGGAGAATTTGTCCGGTATCTTTAAGCTGCGGCCGCTGTTCATGATTACTTCAATATCATTAAAGGCATTGACATTCACCTCCTCCACCCCCGGCATATAGATCCATTTCTTTAAAAATGAATATCCGGCCATATCCTCATAGAGCTTCTCACATAATTCTTCCGTGGTGATCCCTTCGATCACGAACTTCCGTTTCACACAATACTGTACCATCAGCTCCTTTAATAACTCTGAAGCCTTTTCCGTATCTCCGTCTCCGGCACCGGCAATCGTGGAGGCATAATTCTCGGCAAAATATCTTTGTACTTCTGCCAGAACCTTGTCGTAGGTCAGCTCCTCAGTCGCCGCCGCCGTGAAGAAAATATCATTCAGATTCGCCATCTTCATCCTCCTCCCAGTCATCTCCATTCGGATCCCACCCGTCTTCATTCGGATCCGACTCGGCTTCATCTTCATCCGGCTCCGGTTCCTCCAGTTCGTCCAATACCCTGTTCAGGGCAGAGGTATACTTAGGATTGCAGTAATTGATGGCCCGGAACATTCCTCCTTCGGTCGCACAGCGGTCGATCTCCTTGCTATAGGGAAGCAGTCCGTCAAAACCGCCGATGATATGCCCCATTTCATCCAAAGCATGAAATGGCCTGGCCATGCCGGCAAAGGTCAGATGCTCGACAAAGCGGAAACGGCTGTCCACCAGCAGCGGCTGATGGGCCTTCAAATAATTGATTCCTTTCAAATCAGGTGTCAGGATGCGGATAATCACATCACCCGCCTCAATTGCCGCCGGTGTAAAAACATGGGTCATGTTTGATGTGCAGTCCAGGATCACAAAATCAACCAGCTGGGCCGCCGCATCAATGGTCTGTTGTACATTCTGGTACTTGACTTCCGGATAGCTTAAGGGGTTTTCCCCGGCACAATAGCCCATCAGACCAATATAAGGGTAGTTCTTCAGTACCGTTACATGGCCTGCCACCAGTGCGCTGTCTATTTCTACCGAAGACATCACCTGTCCGATTGAGACACTTGTTTCAATCATCTGATCCGGAAACCAGACCGGCAGCATGGGAACAGCGGTATCCGCATTGATAATCAGCGCTTTCTCCTTGTTTCTGGTCAATGCCTTGGCCAGTATACAGCTGAACATTGTCTTACCGCTGCCCTGGCTTCCCCAGACCGTTATTATTTTTGCCATAAGAACCTCCTTTCCTACTGTCCGCCGTCTTCCTCTGTTGCTGATTTCTGGTTTTGTGGCATATCTGTTTCGGTATTATCATCTGTTTTTACTTCTTTATCATCCGCGTCCGCTTCTTTTTTATCTGCCTCTGCCGACTCGGCGTTTTGTGAGTCTTTTGGCCCGTCTTGTTGCTCTTCAGCATCCTCTCCGGCTATTTCTTCATTCAATAGCTCCGGAAAATAGATTTCCTGCAGCATCCTGTCCTGCTGCGTCAGCAGTTCTTCCGCAAGCTTACTGTTATTTCTGCTAATCAGGGCGACATGGACAACCCCGTCATTTTCCAGACCGGTAATGATCCGGGCCTGTTCCGGAGTCGCCAGCACCGTGATCGTCGCCGACTGCTGTTTTTCCTCTTCCTCAGCCATTTCTTTGGCATTGTCCACGTTGATGCCCCCTTCGTCCGTCACGGCAAGCACTTTGACAAAATTAAGTTCCGGCAGTTCCTGCGCTATGTCCAGAAAATGATAGATACGGATGACATCGCCCGGCTGCAGCTTGTCGGATAGCCCGCTTGCCAAGGTTTTTACCGTCAGGGAAATCGCCACCTTACCGGAAGGTATCTCGTTGAGGGCCACATCGGAGGTGACCGGGATCATGCTGATCTTGGACGAAAGGATATAATCACCTGCTGCCAGGTCTGCTGTCGCATAATATCCCACGACATCCTCCCGGAGCCGGGCAATATTCGGGGGAAGATTGAAGCTTCCCACCTCCACGACCTCAACATCCTTTTCCGTAATGGCCGCCCCCTTTAGCACTGGGTTGACGATCCTGACAATTTCAACTTTTCCGTTTGTCTGACGGCTGATGGCAGGAAGTGCCACAAATGCAATAATGGCTGCCAGAACAATGCTAAGCAGCCCAAAGATAAAACGATTATTCAGTTTCATAAAGCTCTCCTTCTTAGTTAAATATTTGGATAACTGTGACCGCCAAGCTGCCACAGGCAAGGAATGGGACAAAAGGTAATGAAAGCTTGCCCTTCCCTTTCTTGACGCTCAGCCGGATAATAACGGTGACAATCGCTGCCGCCAAGACTGCCGTCAGCAACAGAAATATAATCCGTGCCAGGCCATAAATAAAACCCATGAGCAATGCCAGCTTAATGTCACCTCCGCCGATGCCGGCGCCACGCGAAGCATCATAGGAAAAAAACGCCGCCGCAAGCAGGATTCCAAATGCCGTTACCGCACCTAGGCCTGATTCCACCGCCGAACCGATCACCGCCGACCAAGTGCCTCCCTCCAAGGACCGGATAAATGGCGCTGACATCACGACCGGCAGAAAGAAAGCAAGTGCCCGGTCAGACACTCGCTGATAGCGGATATCATACCCCGCTAAAATCAGAATACAAACAAATACGATTACTTCATAAATTTGCCCCATACTCTTCCCTATTTCCTGTTTGTATACCAGTCATCGAAAACGGACTGATTGATAGAAACATAGTCGTTAACATTCACCGACAGCATCCCGTCGGGGGTCCAAGAATCCCAGACTTGCGTATATACCGTGTAATTGCTATTGTCCGGAAACCATACGGGCAGAAAATGGACCGCGCGCCCATAGGTCGAATATTCGTTTTCCTTAAACGTAAACTTGGCGTTCCTCCCACTGGAAACACGCTTCAACAACCGGAGAAAAATATCGTACTGGAATTCCGGGAACACGGAAAATGCTGTCTGCGGATTGGTATAATGATCGGCTGGAGCTGATGTGGACAGCGTTGCTTCTACATCGGTTTTCACGCCATATCCGCTCTTCATGTTTTTCCCGGAAGCAGTCGGGACGATATCGTCCGGCATCAGACTCATCCTTCCGGAGATGGAAGCAGAGTAAGCGGTGTAATCATATTCCCAGTCACCCTCGTCAATCCATTCCCCTTCATCCTCCCAGTTCCCATGCTCAATGGTGCATCCTTCAAGGCAGGTGGCCAGATGCCCTGTGCCCTGCCACTGCCAGTCGGAATGCCACTGCCAGTCAGCCTCCCACCAGCAGTTCCATACCCCCCAGTTTGCCGTCAGCTTCTGTGGATTACTGGGTAAAGACGGGATGCTGTAGCCTGGATTGGTATCTGTCGCCAAAGGATCCGGCGGAATTTTCTCCTCCAGATCAACGATCTCAGCCACAAGACTATCCTTTATCGTATAACCCTTGCTCAATGATACCGTTATTGTGGTGGTCTGGGGGGTATCCGGCGTGTGCCACTTCACCCATACCACCTGTGAGTCATTGGCTGGTATCACGATATTCTGCACGACATAATCATGGCCCAGGATGTGAAAAGTCACCGTAGCCGGCTCTTCCGGCGTAATACGGTCGCCGGTTTTTAAAATAATGCTGGTAATCACATCGGTATCAACCCGATATTCCACATCCGGGACTTCTAATCCCGGCTGTTCAGGCATATCCTCAAAGCGGACAATACCGATACCAAGGTAATTGATGATGTCGGCATTATTCTGTTTTCCGCTGGTTCCGCCGCCCCATGCCGAAAAGCCCAGATCTGAATACTCCAGGAACACGGACAAAGGCAGATTCTGGTGGGTGAGGGATGGCATTTTCTTTCGCAGATCCCCGTTTGTCATCTGGTCACATAATGCCGCTTCGGTAGCCGTCATGCAGCAATACTCGCCATTGTAAGTCACATAAGCAATCGGTTCCAACAAAATCTTATATTGGCCGCTGATTAAGCTTTCATATGAGATACCGGTGGCATCAGCTACCATCTTACAGGCATATTCCGAGCAGAAATACCGCTTGATTCCTTCTATGTTATTGCCCCCGCTGCTGCTGATGATCCGGGGCATGGACACTGCCGGATTGATGCTGCTGTATCCGCCGCCCATCTGAAAGGCCAGCTTAGTGCCGTTCCGGTATCCGATTTTGCTGACCTTCCCAAAATGAAAGACGCTTCTTGGCTGGCTTTTATTGGAAAAGTCAACCGGACTGGATACCGCTGCCCCTGATGATGCCTCTACAACAGTAATCCGGACACCGTCATTCCCCGGGGTCCATTTATTGGAGGATGTCCCGCTCCCCATGCCGCCGCCTCCGCCGTCCATATTACCAGATCCGGGATCAGCGGCCAGAGCCGTGCCTGCCGCCATGTTGCAAAACAGCAGAACAGCGCAGAACAAAGCAATGATCTTTTTCAAACTATGCCAACTCCTTTCCTTTCTGGCAGAAAAAAACCGCCACTTTACCAGTGACGGTCATTTGCCAGGTATGAGCTGCTTTTATACTAAACAGCTATACATTTTCTTCATTATTTAGTTAATATCTCCATTCAGTTACATGTCTCCGACCATTTTATTGGGATCACCGTCATTGTCCATCTCAATCACCTCACTGGTGCTTGGGATCACCCAGCCAAAACCGGGAAAATAAACCGCTCCATCCTCATTCACATCTCCTGCGGCCGGAACACCTTCGGTTTCACTGTCTTCACTATCGCCGTCGGTATCTGTAATCATCGTATCTTCCGGCTGATAAGTGGGTATCTCCTGCGGATCGGTATTATCTCCCTGTGATACCGGTTTATCGGGTGCCTGCGTTTCACTTGTTAGGGCCGGCGGTGTAAAGTCTACAACCGTCTCTTCCGGGCTTTCTTCCACTGTCTTCGGATAAGTCTCTTCTTTCACCGCATCCTTGGCCGGGCCGTATGCCGTTTCATTGCCTTCATCCGATTCAGGTGCAATATCCGGCTCTTTCCACTCATTTACCGAGCTTTCAGATAGCTGCGGGTCTGGCACAAACTTTTCAAACCTGTCTCTGCCGAAAAAAAAACATGCTGCCAGTATTCCGATGCAACAAGCCGACAAAGCGGTTATTTTAAAGCCTTTTGATTGTAATAACTTTTTCATACGTTCTCCTTTCCGGCGCAAGTTACTACGCCATTTTATCATTTTTATAGTAAGATGACAATAATTTCCATCTACTACTCTACTTTTCCTTTACGCATCTATCTTTCCTTTTTTCAACAGTTACATAAATTTGGTATTGTGATAACCGGTCAGCTGAATCCGCTGAGTAATTGCCGGATAAGAATGCCCAAACATATATATGTAAAATTCCGCATCACACTGAAAGGTATATTCTACCCGGCCACCTACCACCTGAAAACTCAGGCTAATGTTCTGAATCCGGTAATCGTCTGTCGAAAGCGGTACTTTGGATGCCAGCCCGTTGGTTACGGTTTCTTCCAGCATATCCATATAATCGCTGCTGGAATAAAGGGTGTTTAGATACTCACTGAAATTACTCTCCCTTTGCGAGCGGAAGGTATCTGCATAAATGGTACCGCTCAAATTATTAAGTTCCATTTTGACGCCGTTGCGGATGTTTATGCAATTAATACGGACGGAAGCGTATAACAGCAAAAAGGAGATGATGATTACCACCCCCATTATCAGAAAACAGGAAAGGATTGAGATATCCCCCCTTTCATTACTGCAGGCTTCTTTGATTCTTTTTCTTACATACAACCCTTGTCACCTCATTTCCAGTAGTTTTCGCTGACACCCGCACCTCTTGCCAATACGGTAATACGGATCAGATTAAAGTTCCAGAACCCGCCGAGCTGCGCCTGCCCTGTTATGGTCACGTAAAACGGATCGCCTAGTTGAATGGCAGAAGTCATACCGGAAGGAGTCGGCGAGCGGAATGACCCGTTAATGGAATAGGTTATGTTTTCCGCACCTTCGATTTCCGAGGAAAGAAACTGGAACAAGCTTTCCGTTTCACCGTTGACCCCGCCGGATAGCTGGATCTGCTTCACCATCTGATCTACGCAATGGTCCAATTCCTGCTTGGTGGATATGATAGCAAAAACATCAATAATGAATGCCAGCATCAGTACGGCGATGAATATAAAGACAACTGAACCGAAATAATCAGACGCTCCCCGTTCACTCTTTAAAATCTTACGGATTCTTACGAATATAATAATATCACCTCCTATCACAAGCAGCCGCCTCGTTAACGGAGCGGCTGCTTGTAAAATTATCTAATTGTAGGGAAACGCTGAGCAGCGTTTCCCACGCTGAATTTGCGCCACAAGGCCAACATCCGCTACAAATCCGTGCATCCCTAGGGTTTTGGATAGCTTTTCACATTACACAGTATAGCAGATATGGATTTACGGCAAAAGGGCAGAACCGTGCCAATTTTGTGCCAATTTCCTGACATATTGCTATTTTATGCACGGTGTCTCAAATGATTTTTATGGCTACAACTGCTGCCTGATAATACGTGTTATAATCCCCACCGCAATGCCGCGTTCTTCATCAATCCGGGTAACCGCAAAGCTTACTTCATCCTTTTTGCCCGGAGTCCGGTAATCATAGCACGCATGGCCTACCGCATTTACACCGTTATTCAGCCGGATATATACCACACCCTTATGGACATCTGTTATAGTTCCTGCATATTTACTCTGAATCCGGCACTTTTTTAAATTCTCTTGGTTGGTATTCTGGGTCACGCTTTTGATATCGGCTTTTATGGACAGTTCTTCCAGATCATCGCGCTTTACGCTTAATATCCGTACCAATACGGAATTACCTACACAGAACCTTTCATGTGCATCCCCGATCCAATCCCAGGCAAGATCACGAGCCATAATGGAACACTCTACGCCAAATACTTCGACACGCACCACTTTTTCCGCTACTGCGATGATGCGAGCCTCCACTATGCGGTTTTCATAGACACGGGACATTCCTGATGCATCGGTATCCATATAGAAAATCTGTCGCTTTTTCAGCATAGCTTCCTGCCTGCTGGCCACGACGCTCCGGGTCTTGGAGTCTATTCCCTTCACGATAAAGTCTATTTCAGCACCCAGCATGTTTCCCAGAATCTTATTCTGGCGCTGCATCAATTCGGCATATTCTTGGCCAGAAGGACTTCTGCCCACCGTGATCATCATTTCTTTCATCGGAATCACAATCCGGAATCCTTTATAGTCTGCGACAACAATGGTCTTGCCGCTATCGGTCGTTTCGATTCCTCCCAGTCTGCCGGTCAGCATCCTCCGGGTACGATAGGCATTGTGAATCTCATGCCAGATCACCTCTTCCCTAGCTTCCGGGGTCTCTACCTCGCCCCGGTTCTCAATCGTAAGTATCGGCATTTCCTTTGATTTCGCCGGATGCCGTAGCATCCTTGCTTTGGGTTCAGCCGGTGCGCGTTCTGGAACAGATTCCGCTGGTATTTGTTCCGGAATAGCCTCGACCTCCGAATCCGTCATTGTGATGTTAGATGATTCCATAGAGTCTGCTTCACCTTGTCCTTCTGCTTCCGAATATCCAATATCTTCTGCCGGATCTTCAGTAAATAACGGGTCGGCTTCGCTCTGAATGATATCATTTTGATCTATGTCACTTTGACCGATATCACTTTGATCGACATCAATCTGACCAGAATCACTCTGATTAACGGCACTCAGACCGACATCACTTTCTATTCCGGTAGTTTCTGCCGATTTTTTTCGTGAGCTTCTTTTCGGCTTAGCCGGCACCTGTTCCTCTTCCGCTTGATTCAAAACTTCTGCTATTTCATCATCCACTATATCTATTGCTATCAGAATTTCATTTAAGTCTGGTTCCGTCGCTTGCGAGTCGTTATTTATGTCGGTTTCCGAACCCTTCAAAACGGTTTCCTTGATATCCTGCTCAGTCAATTCAGTTCCTTTCTTCTTTGCTGCCATCTGATCAATCCTCCTTATTAATTATTATTAAGACATGATGGAATCCTTATCGGTAACGATTATCCCGCCGGTTGTTTCCTGTATTACTGTTTCTTGTATTACTGCTTCTTGCCTACCTGCTTCCTGCATAACAGATTTCTGCCTTGCTGTTTCCTGCATAACTGTTTTCTGTACAGTCGTTTCCTGCATAACCGGATTCTGCACTGCCGCTTCAGGCTTATCTTTATAACGTCTCACCGGCTTGTTTTCTACGGCTTCCCTTCCTGGTACTTTTGCTTTTCTTTTCGGTGCCGGTGCGCTTCGATTCTGGTTCTGCGGTTTTGGTACTCCGGCCTTCTCTCTCCTTTCTTGCTCAGATTTTCTCCATTCCGGTTCATGGGCTGATGCCCTGCAGGACCGAAGTCTGGGATATTCCGGATGCATGGAATAATCCATCTTATTTACTTTCAGTATTTTCTTTCCCCGGATAATGACCAGTGCCTTCTCTAGCGGTAACCGCAACACTTCATCGGGAGTCAGGACGGCACGCCGGCCCACACCGCTGGTCTCCCGGTATTCCGGGGTATAGTCCGATACCCGCCAGGTCCCGAGCTGTTTTGCTTTGCTGGTCACCGCCACGGATGCAATTCCGGTTCGGGCCGAAATATGTTCCGCTGTAAGCTCATCCGTACACCCCAGGAAATATTGGATATCACAATTTCCCAGCAGTTCCTGCCATTGATTATACGGATAGCGGTTCTGAAGCCCCGCCAGATTCTGGAACACCAGTGACATAGAAATATTCCGTGACCGGATTACTGACAGCTTGCGGCTTAAGTCCGGTATAATTCCACAGGCGCAGATTTCTTCACCCAGTATATGTACCGGTACCGGCAGCTTGCCGTCTTCACATTGTAAATCCGCAAAGCGCACCAGTTTAATGAACACAAAGGATAAGAACAGCGATGAAAGAAAATCAAATGTACTGTCCTGATCACTGGTAATGACAAAATAAGCACAGGGACGCTGACCCGGCAGTTCCAGATCAATGTCATTCCCGGCAGTTATTTTCTTGATAACCTCCGACTGAAATACCTGCAGCCTGCTGCCCAGACCAATTATAATATTGCCACGAACATTATCCGAAGCCTGCCGAAACAGGTTAAAGGGAACCTTAGCCGGATGCCCCGGCGGAAGGTTGTCAAAGAGGCTGGCCAGCTCATTTTCAGAATTCAACGTTAATAACCGATAGACTTCTCCGATATTACGGTGTTCTGGAGCATACCCCAACACTACGAACAGCACTATTGCTTTTAATAAACTCGTCTCTGAACTCTCCCAGAAATGGTCAGCTTTTCCGCTTCCGGCTGTATTTTTGATAATGACCTCTACAAAAAGCTGGGCCATCAGTTCCTGATTATCGGCATCTTCGCCGCCTTTGCCGCTGATTTCCGAAAGGCAGTTCCATGCATCAGAATGTTCCGGCGAAACAAGATTGAATACCTTTACCACATAATGCTGATCCCGCAGATAACCGCTGACTTTTTCGTAAAGCTCGGATTTCGGATCACAAATAATCATAGACTCCTCACGGGTAGCTCCCTGTAGGATGCGGTTCATACAAAAGGAACGGGTCTTCATGGAACCGCTGGCTCCATATACTGCCATGTTGCTGTTTAACCTTGTTTTCTCCGGCACACATACTACCCGGTCATCCAGCAGCCCCAGCACCGTTCCACTGTGATTCCTCAGATCCGAGACAGTATCCAGCACTCCCGCCATTTCCTTCTTGGTCATCCAGCCGGAAGTACCGTAGGTTCCCTTATTGGAGTAAATGAAATTCCTTTCCCGGTCATAATCGCCGGTATCACTATACCCCATCCGCATAACCATAAAAATCAGCACTGCCAGCAAACCAATGCAGATAAAAACCCCATAGATGCCGTAAGGCGGCTTAAATACCGCCCCGATACAGGTAATAAAAGCCAGCGACGGCGCTGCCGGCGAGGTTCCGTCTCCCGGAAAACCGCCCCCTTGCTGCCACCGGCTATAATTGCCGATCAGCTGCGCCAGATAGCCGCCTGCATAGATAACCGCAAAAATTGCTATCGGCACCATAAACAAACTCATAAATCTCTTATGTGTAATTATTTCTTTTATAATCTTTACGGGTAGAACCTCCTTTCAAACTTTTCAAAACTGATAGCCTGGATCTCTATCTGTCCACCAAAACAGCGGTTCAGCACGCTGCTTTGAAAGTCAAAGCAGACCACTGTTCCCTGCCTTTCATGTAACTGCAGGGCATTTGTGAACCGGACCATCCTAGGCATATCAAGAAAATAATTAAACAATACCGGGTTCCCTTTCAAATCCAGCGCATCATGCTCAATCAGTCCGCCCGGTTTCCTGCTGCCAAGACCCTGCCTCAAGACAGTATTCAACGCTGCCGTTTTTTCCCTGTCGCATAGCAGGTTCAGCAACCTTTCCCCCTGACGGTCATTGGTCAGATAATAAAAATGTTCGTATATACCGCCCATCAGAAAAAAGCGGCGGTTTCCGCTTCCCGCTCCCGTCAGTAATTGATATAGCGGCTCCATGCCATCGCTAAACAGCAAGCCACAGACAACCTCCGGAGAATAGCCGCTACTGCTGCCTAGCTGACAGAAGTTTCTTTTTAACAGAACCTTGGCCCTCATTTCGGCCTGATAATCCCACCGCTCCACAGCGACATTGTTATTGTAAGTAACGAAAATATGATCTTCCGACAAGACCACACCGACCAAACGGGCACCCCGAATTTTAACAGCTTCTGCCCCGATTTCTTTGATTTCCCTGGAACTGTAAAAAGCTGTCTTACCCAGCCTGTCAGGAATAATCTCACCGGTCTGCCTGAAAACTGCCGGCTTACTGTCGCGGAACACTAAAATCCCTGCGCCGAGCATATTCACATAGGTGGAAGCAATCCGGCATTGACGGAGCCGTCTTGTTATTTCACTCTTTAACCGGTTGGTATCGGCATTTCCGGTCAGATAAAATTGAAAACGCGGCCGCCATTCTGCCATCAGTAGAGATTTGGCAAGCGGTGTCAACCGGTAAGACCTCAGCCGGTCACGGTAATAGGTGTGCAACAGGCCGTCCTTTTTCAGTTTGTAAACCATAGCTTCTTTATAACTTGCTCCACCGGCCAGCCTTGTAAGCAATGTCGCCGGAAACTCACCACTGATCGCGATAAGCTGCAACAGATGAAAGGCTTGCGTATCCGGCCCCGGCAATTTATATTTTCTTTCCTTCACGACCACCTCCTAGACAAAGATTTACCGAGGCTGCTTAAGACCTCGGTAAATTCACACCTGCTTTATCCGGTATTTATCCTTTGATTTATTGGTTTTCATCGCCTCTAAGCCTTATGTGAAAAAAATGCTGCTCCAATCTCTAAAAATCCGATATGTTTTTTAAGTCTTTTTGCCGCTCTTCCAGCCATGATCCGAACCGTCCCTTTTCCATGACCAAGATTTCCGTCTGATCCTGCGCGCCCAATTCTGTCGTATTATAAGCGTCACACAACAATCCGCTGTCATCCACCATGATAAAAGCCGCCAGTACGTCCAGAATCTGTTTCTGCTGAATATTATCGTAATCCCTGACCCGTCTTTGCGGCAGCCTGTTGTCATACATGTGCATAAAACATACTACACATTCCCGATATTTTGGTAGCGGATAGTTGTCGGCATAGTGGTTCATGGCAGCATAAAGCGGGTCCAGGAGAAACTCCGGACTCTGACTTGGTTTCTTTTTGGGCAGCAGTCCGGCCAGCCTGACCCTTAATATCTCTTGCTCATAATTAATCTCAATGCCATGAACCTCTGCCGCCGATATCAGATACTCTTCCCTGCGGATACTGGTCGTTACATAAATCAGGCTCCGTAACTGACAGACGATTTTTTCTGCCCGCAAAGCGGCATCCCTTGATAAAACCTCGTAATTATCCGGATAGCGCTGAATATCCGTTGTATCCATTGCATACAGGGCATTGGTCACCCTGGCGATATCTCCTATAATGTTCCCGATCCTTTTGGAAACTGTTTTTCGATCCAACCACGTCCCTCCTACTTTCTGTGTATTTTATCGTATTTTATAATACTGAACCTTTCCCTCCGGACTAACCGTGCAGAAACCAGACACACCGGCGGCTCCAAACAGGACTGCCTGCTCCGGTTCATCTAAGAGGACAATCCTTTTCCCGCTCCCTTCCTTTGTCTGATTGAGCAGATGCAGGATCAACGGCTCCTGCCCTTTGGCGGCATAAACTACTTCATACATCTCCCCATCGACGAAGAAAATCACCTTCACCGGAAACTCACCGGCTGAATAGAACTCGGCTTTTTCTATAAAATCAAGCAATACCCATACCGACCGGATCAGCCCATTGTCGGAACTGCTTTCTGCTTTTCTGCCAAGAAAATATTCTCCGCGGCTACGGCTACCTTCCCGATTGCTGATACATATGCGTCCCTGCTTTTGCAGGCCAGACAGCACCGCCGGTATCTTCTCTTTCTTGGCCGGATAGAACTGGCAGAGCATTTCTTCACTCAGCCCCGGATACATAGAAATAATCCTTAACAGGCCAGTCGCTTCCTGCCCATATATCTGCTCTCTGGTTTTCATGTGCCACCTCCCTTCCATGTGAATCAGGTAATACAGCCTGTCCACCAAATAATACGCATTATGGACGCATTCCGTATGTAAACGGATGAATTAATACGCATTACAAGCGTATTATCTCTAAAGGAACGGCTTCATCAGTATTTCCCTGAATAGCCTCCCTTTCCCTGCGCAGACGCTCTGCCAGACGCCGCAGTTCCTTGGCATCTGTCGTAATCAGCTCTTTTTCCAGTGGACTTGCTTTGATCTCCACCATGATGTTGTTATTATTGGTGCTGATTAAGCCGTTCCCCCGCTCAAAATGGGTGATCTCCATGATCTCGGCATCCGACAGGTGAAGCGTGTTCTGTACCCGTTCTGCCTCCTCATCCTCTAGGTTCAGGACGATTTTAGTTTTGGAGTTATTGATGATTCCTTTTCCATATTTACCGTCATCCAAGGCAAAAAAGTCGTTCAGGTCTTGGGTGGCACATATTGCCGCGCCGCCGTAGCCTCTGATGATCTTGAAAATCTCCAAGACAAACTCTGCCGCCAGCCGGTTTGACGCGGCTCCGATCAGCTGCCATATCTCGTCAATGTAGATGGCTTTTTCCACCGTCCGGTCCTCTTTGGCCTTATCCCAGACAAAGTCAAGTGCCAGGAACATCCCCACCGTAAGCAGGTCTCCGCTTAGTTCAGAAATATCCAGAACCGTATACTTATTATCCAGGCTCACGTTAGTCTGCTGATTAAAAGTGGATGCCGAACCGTTCACCAGCCGGTTCAGTATATTGGCCAGCCGCTTCGTTTCCTTGGTTTTGCCGAGTACCTGATGTACATCCCCCAAAACCGGCATCGTCCGGTAGCGTTCCGGTACCGCCGGATCCGTCAGGCTTTCGTTGTCATGGGTAATGCCCTTGCTGTTGTAGACTCTAATCAACGCTTCATCAAGAAGCTGCTTTTCCTCATGGCTCATATCCGGGATCAGCAGCGAGAAAAAGATATGAAGCCGCTGTACCTTTGCCGCCAGTTCCGACTTATTGGCCATCGGGCCGTCTAGCAGGTCGGTCGTTGAAGTGTCGGTCTTCCGGATCTCCATGATGTTGATACAATTGAGAGAGGCCGGTGATATCTGGATAAACTCACCGCCGATATTAACGCAGGCCCGGCGGAACTCATGTCCTTTCAAAGGCGCGATGATAAATACCTGGATATTCTTCCGCCGCATCCGTAGAGCCATTAACTGCATCAGAAAACTTTTGCCGGCACCGGATGTCCCGATCAGACTCAGGTTGGCATTCTTATAGACCTGGCTGTTAAAAATGTCCACAATAATGAGCGAATTATTATACTTGTTGACACCCAGAAGAATGCCGTTGTCATCACACATTTCATAGCTTGTGTATAGATAGCAGCTTGCGGCACCGCTGGTTAGGATGTTGCGCTTACTGCGTTCATACAGCGTCTTTTCCATCGCAACCAAGGGCAGCGATGACAAAAACGCCTGCTCTTCCCTGAAATGGCAGTTACAGACGTCCATATCCTGAGATAGCAGCAGCTTTTTCATTTCACTGGTCTTCCATTCCAGCTCTTCCAGACTCGTGGCGGTAATGGTAAGAAGCAGATTCATGAAATAGAAATCCTCATTGTTTGCCAGTCCCTGTTTCAAGAAATATCCGCTCTGGATGGCACCGTCAATATCGTCAAAATCCGTATTGGTATCGCTGGCGTCTTTTATCTTGGACCGGTTGATCCTGAGCTGCTGCCCGACTTTCTGTACGATCCGCTCCTTGGGCTGTCTGGAAAGGAACATATCCAGATCAATGCCGTCTCCCGCATTGACAATCAGACTGAGCCATCCGGCTGGCACCTGTGTCCGGTAGCCGCCTGACGGAACCAGCAGATAACCATAGTACAGCCCATCTATCGTAATATAGCTTCCATGAGTAAAATCCACCCTCTCCGGAGCATAGAATTCTCCGGCAGGAATGTCATCCAGTTCCGCCGCTCGGCCGGCCGCCATATACCGGGCCATGACTTCCCTTACCTTCATGGGCAAAGGCTTAGTGGCGCTTTCATTACGGCACAGCAGATTATAAAGCACATCAACGGTATATTCGTCCTCGTTTTCCGGAACAATCACCTCGTTTCCGCATTGCCGCAAATAATTTGCCGCCGTATGGACTGCCGTCTGCAGAAAGCCGATTGCTTCACCTTCGTCATCCGTCCGTCTGGCATTCCAAGGCTCATATTCAAAGATCAAGAAGAAACGCCTTGTGACAGCTTCCCTGGAACCGATCTGCTGTACAAACTTAAGATAATCTTCCTGCATCAGACGGCACTGCTCATTTTTCTCCTGAGCCATTTCCCTGCGGACTGTCTCCATATGGCTGCTGATATTAGCTTTTCTGGTCAAAACCTTAAACTGCAGCTTGACCGGACTGATCTTCAGATAGGATACAAAAGAATAGATAATACTTCTCTGCTCTCTTGCGCTCCGCAGCAGGAAATTAATAGGAACGATCTCTACCACTTTGATAAAGCGGCGGTCTTTTGTATAGATAATCCCGTTGGCGATCTTGTCGATTGGCAGGTACGCGGCAACCGGATTAAGCATATCCCTTTCCGGCTCTGTGAAGTGGCGGTTTGACTGCCTGAAGCTGTGATGCTTTTTATTGCTCTGGGGCTTGCCTTGATGTCGGTTGCTTTTTACGCTTTTCTTTGTCAATTCCACTTGGGCACGGCCTTTAGTTTTCATCGGTTGACGGCTTTTCTGCTTTCCGGGTGCAATTATGCTTGACATCGGTTTTTGCTTCGTGTTTTGCTTTGACCGCATCGGCTTCTGATTTAGCTCTTGTTGCGGTGTTTGCTTTGGCTCCTGCTTCGGTGTTTGTTTTGGCTCCTGCTTCGGTGTTTGCTTTGGCTCCTGCTTCGGTATTTGCTTTGGCTCCTGCTTTGATGTTTGCTTTGGCTCCTGCTTCGGTGCTTGTTTTGGCTCCTGCTTTGGTGTTTGATTCAGGTCTTGATTCGGTTTTTTATTCAGTTTTGGTGCCGGTCGCAATTTCTGACGCAATTCATAGCCTTTTATATGGTCAAATTCTTCTGGGAAATCATCTGCCCCTTTCCGTCTATATCCCATCCGATCAGTTACTGTCCATTTTGCACTGTTTTTCAGCGATTTATCTTCTCTGACTGATTCCTTTCTCTCAGCCGATACCCTTTCAACTGTTGATTTTTTCTCCCCACTCTGTCTTTTTCCTGCCTTCGTTTTTATCGTCGGCCTTATGAACGGTTTTCCTTCCGATCCCTCGGAATCCGCTCCCCCGGAATCCGCTCCCTCGGAATCCCCTCCCATGACTCTCCGGTTCCTGACATATTTAAGAAAAATAATCAGAAAGGACGACAGACTCTCCCCAGCTATGCCGATGATAGCAAGCAGGGCAAGAGGAAGGGCTGTCAGGCATAAAATAATAATCCGTGCCGTCAGCGAAAACGGCAGGTACAAAAAAACCGGCACTCCGACTGCTGCTGCCAGAATACCGGCTTCAATGGTGTTTCTCGCTTTTAACATCCCTCCCAGGAATGTCCCTGTCTCTACGAAATTAGGCGGGATAATGTAAGTATCCCGTTCGTTCTGCTGTTTCAATTGATTCCCTCGCTTCCGCAGCTGATTTTAGCCGATAATCCAAAAAGGACCGCCCGCTGCTGCACGCCGGCTGGCTTCGTTTAGTATGATCTTAAGCTCCCATGACTGGGTACTCCGCTGTCGGCTTCCCGGATCCGCCACCATGATCTTTCCGTCCTTGACTCCTCTTAAGACGATAAAATGACCGGAAGACGTAAAATGGCCTTCGGACATAAGTGCCACCACCAGTTTTCCTCCGGAAAGCGCGTCTAAAATACGTTGCGGCTCAGCCGGGGTACAGCCGGAAACCGGAAGATTCCATGCTGCTGCCGCTGCCGGAATCAGGGTATGATAGGAACCGCTCCCTTTGCACCAATAGCCGTTTTCATATGACCACTCCGCCATTTCCGCCGGATCTATCGTCTCATTGGTCATAGACGACACCACAATTGCCATAGATGCAGGCCCACAGCCGTACCCGCCGATATGATCTGTCCCATAGGGCTTACCGGCATAACGCTCGTCCATCTGGTTATAATAGACTACCGGAACAGAACCGTCCGTAAACTGTACTTCTCCCAGAGAGGGGATGGCATCTGCCCCGTTCCATTCCACAAGATACTGAAATATGCCGTCACCCAGAAACAGATTCAAATTACTCGCATAATCTACCGCAAGCAGTTTCTGTTCCTCATCCAGTTCAAAAACCGTGTCGGCAAAATAGGACTCCCCGTTGTAAACGATGGTATAAACCATCCATTTTTCAGTGATAATCTTTTCCTGTCCGGTTTCCGGATCTTGTTCTGTCCGGCTGCGCATTTCTTCCGCCCGCTGATAGGAATAAAAGTGCTTTTTTCCTTTCCGCAGGATCTTTTCCATGTCAGACACAGAAATGTTCTTGAAATCGGCATTCTTAGCCGCACTGTACTGGGCAATGAACTGATTTATATTATGTACCGCGCTTGTCTCGTAGGGATTCCTGATCTCTATCTCATCCCCGTCTGTCTCTGCAAAGTCTTTTTCTATCCTTTCCTGCACATCAGCAAGCCCTTCGTTCAGAATCCCGTTTATCGCAAAGGCAATCTGGTTCGTATTTTCCATGATAGCCGCACTGCTGTTAAGGATGGGATTTTCCGTATCTGCCGTGCTATGGCTTTCTGTCAGCCCGCCAAAAATCAGCCCGGGAAGCAGCAGGATATATAGAACCGGAATAAGAAGAACGGCTGATGCGGCAATGATAATCTTTCCGACCAGCTTCCGGCTGCCCCACAGCGCACCCGCAATGGCTCCATACGGGCCGCCTGCAGCCGCCCCCTTGGCAGCGGCTGATATGGCCTTTCCGGTTTTGACTGCCCCATGTATCGTTTGCGCCGTACTGATTCCCTTTTCCAGTCCCGTTGACAAACTGCTTTTATTTTGCTCTGCCATTACTGCTTATCCTTTCTGACCGGCGGCGGAGGCAGTCTTTTGATGATGGATTCCTTATAAGCAATGGAACCGTCCGGAGCCATATAAGGCGATTTATCCACTTTATCAGTGGCATACTGCTTATACCAGCTTTCGCCATCTTTGGTCTGCACCGTGCTGTATTCTCCATCCGGCCGGGCATACTGCGCCGAATGGTACATCCCGAAGTCGATCCCTCCCGGATGTTCTTCGGAAATTTCTGTACCGGTAATCCGGCCACCACCGATTTCCACATTAGAAAACTGGGGTATATTGGCGGCTCCTGGCCCCAATGCCGTATTCCCCAGATAAGAATGCAGGGCTTCCACCGCTCTTTCCCCGGTGATGCTTCCTGCCGTCCCTCTGCTGCCTGCGGCCACCGTGCCGATCACATTGTTGGCAAAATCACCGCCCTTGCTGACCGACGAAGCGTACATCCTGCCTCCGATTCCAAGACCATGCAGGGCAGTGCCGTTCCTGGCCGATCCGCTAGACGACCTGCTCAGGTCGGCTCCCTGTCCATTTCCGCCTGTTCCGTAGCTATTTCTGGATGTCTTAAAAGCCGGTGCCGTCACGCTCTTCCTAGCATTTTCTGCGACGTTACGGCTGACTATGCCTGACAGTCCGCCGCTTAGAAAACCTCCGCTCCCACCGGGGCCGTTACTGCTATTGGCTTTCCCGCCATGTCCGCCCCGGAACCCACGGCTGGAAAAATTCTTGACTTCAGTGATTCCTCTGGCAGCTATCACAGCCTCTGCCATCATCGAGCCGCCGGTATGTCCTACGTTGACTCCCAGGGAACTCATAAAAGAATCAATCTTTTGTGATACCTTTAAAAAGGCTATGGCACATAGAAACCATATCAGGACGTTGCCGGCAACTGTTTCTTTCCCCACGTCGGCCACCCGCGCCTGTACCTCACTCTCCGATACTGCCAGTACCGGATGACAGAACATCAAGGTAAACAGTATTGAGGCAAGTGCTGTCCTTCGGATGATCGTTAAAAGTGTTTTTTGTCTTTTCATATTTTCTCCTATTAAATTATTAAAATGACAACGGATTGGCAAGAAAAGCTCCAACCATCGACGTGAATAGCCGCAGGCACCATGCATTCATAATCAGCAGGAATATCTGTCCCCCGAACATCCGGCACCAGCTCTTAAATATATTCGATGTGGATTGTGATGCACCCATAGAAAATGCTACCGGAGCAGTAAAAACCAGCACTCCCAGTAGCACGTAACGTTCTGCTGCTTCAAACAGCAGCTTCAAGTAATTCCAGGCTAGTATCAGGACCAGTATCAGCGTAATCAGTACAACCGCCCCGTTAGCGCAGGCCCCGATAATTACCAGCATAACCGAGCTGAAACTGGCAAAATCAAGCGGCGGCAGGTCTGATTCCATAATCCAGCGGTAAGGCGTCCCGCCAATGGCCAGCACAGTGCTGACAATCTCATCTGAAAAATATGCCAGGATAATAAATAGGACGGAACGGATGCTCAGCCTGACCGGATCCTCCGCTTCTATCCCTGCACCGAGGCCAAAGTTCTTAAAGAGCTGCCATACCCAGTTTAGCAGGATCAGGCCGATTGCAAAGGCTACGAACACTTTATACATTGTTTCAGCAGCCGGGAAATACCGCAGAAAAACATCCATGTCGCAGCCAAGTGCCCCTAGAACGGACGAAGTGATTAAGTCAAGGCCGTTCATAATCTGTTCTGATAGCCATTCAACAACACCGTCTAAAATTCCCATGCAACCACCCCCTTCCGGCAGGCCGACAGACTATGCCGCCTCATCCGTTCCACTTCCCATCAGCAAAAAACGGGGTTATGTATGCCATGATGAATCCTAATCCATTGAGGATTGCCCATGTAATACAGATACGTTTCAGCCACGCCCGGCTTTCATCCACTGTCTTGCCGCTTTTTGAAAAATTCATCAGCAGGAGTGCTACGGATGCTGTTACGATTGCCGCCACTGTGGAGATGAGGACAATCTGGTTGTAGACGTCTTTCATGATTTCTGTAGCTTTTGACCACATGTCCGTTGTGGCATAGACTGGCTGGTAAAGCGTGAATGACAGCAATACCGTCAAGATTGAACAGTAGATAATCTTTCTGTGTGGCAATCTGGCTTTTTTCTTAATGGGTGGTATTTCTTGTTTGTACATTTTTAATTTTCTCAATTAATGACCTCCTATCTTAAATATTGAAATAAATACATACCCTTATAGCCTAAAAAAAGTACCTGAATATAGGTACTTTTCGCTATACATTATTCAGTTTTAAACATAATTTTCAACATACCCAGTTTAACACATACGGATTGACGGCGAAAGGGCAAAAGCGTGCCAATTTCGTTGCAAATCTGTGCCATTTAAGCAGTATTGTAATAAAATAAAATATTTTGTCATGAATGTTACAATATTTTGGGATTTAATGGAAAATAATATTTGATAATGATATAATGGATACAATAAGTCGAAATTAGGCGAATCATTATGGGGGATAACACATTGAAATTTGAAGATATAAAAATTAAGAACTTTAGGAACTTTGAAGACATTACCCTGGATTTATCAAACAAAAATATATTCTTTGGGTTGAATGATGTTGGAAAAACTAACTTTTTATATGCCCTACGCTATATATTTGACAAGGACATTAGAAAACATAATCTCCAAGACTCCGATTTCCATAATAAGAAGCTGGACAAACCCATTGAAATTTTAATAACGTTAGATATAAGTGATACAGCCTGTACTGATTGTCAAAAGCTGCGTGCTCAACTCAAGGGGGCACTGCTAAGTGATGACCAAAAAGTTTATATCAAACTTCAAGCAGATTATGATAGAAAAGAAATGATTGCATTACCAATACTATATTGGGGTGGAAATAAAGATAAATTACAAGAGATGAAACAACGTGGCTATTTATATGAACTGGATTATGTCTTTAACGTCATATATATCGATTCGTATGTAGACCTGTATTCTCTTTTTAAGAAAAATATAAACCTTCTTATCAAAAATGAAAGTGAATCTGACAAAGATATTTTATCCACTATTCAAAACACTGTTGATGATTTAAATACTCATATATCATCATTATCTGGGATTAAAGATTTTGAAGAAAAAATAACTCCAGAATACAAAAAATTTCGTAGTGAAGGAATTTCCGTTTCAGTAAAATCTGAAATCGCAGTAAAAGGACTCTATTCAAATATAATTCCTTATATTAAACAGGAGGATGATGAGAATTTATATCCTACTGCTGGAGAAGGGCGCAAAAAATTACTGGCTTATTCGATTTTTGATTTACTTTCCGATGAAAGCGCAGAAAAGAAAATTAATCTTTTTTTAATTGAAGAGCCTGAAAACCACCTACATAAATCAATGCAAATTGCCTTGTCACAGATTTTATTTACGGATAGTAAATATCAATACTTGTTCGTTTCTACGCACTCACCTTTTATTCTTTATGAAATGGATAATGTAAATCTAATTCGTATATACAGCGAGAGAAAAATCACAAGTGCAAGTACCTTTTATAAGGTACCTGATAATTTTGAAAAGAATCGAAAAATGTTAAATCGCTCTTTGTCCGAAGCCATTTTTGCTGATAAGGTATTATTAGTAGAGGGACCATCTGAGCAATTACTTTTTGAAAAAGTACTTACTACAGTAAACCCCTTTTTTGAAGCCAATGGTATTTATATTCTTCCAGTTGATGGAATTGACTTTAACAGTTATATTGATATCCTGGACAATTTAAATATCTTTAATGTTGTGAAGACAGATAATGACTTGCGAAAAACAAAAAGCAACTCGGTTTATAGTGTTCTAGGCTTTTCCCGATGTAATAGTATTATAGGAAAAGAGATGCTTCCGACAAAACAAATAAATCAAAATGATATTAATGCTAAAATTTCTCTATACAATGATAACCTTGCAACATTGAACCATATCAGAGAGAAATATACGGTGTATTTATCAAAATCAGATTTGGAACATGATTTAGATGAAGTTTTACATGATAGGCTCGTTGAGTATTTAGGAGATACCCCTGTCGAGTATCTACAAGAAGCAAAAAAGTATCATATGGTAGAATTAATAGAAAAATTAACAGATGCCGACTGCCGTTTAATCTATGAACATTATAATTTTGCTTGCTTGAAAGGAGTTGTAGAATGAAATTATCTGCAATACAACAAGAAATTATAGATATACCTGGTAACTTAGTCGTTAGAGCAAGCGCAGGCACTGGTAAAACCCACACTATGGTTTCTAAAATTGCCAAAGAAATTGTAGAACAAAAAACGCATAAGGTTATTGCCGCAATTACTTTTACAATTAAAGCAGCTCAGGAAATAAAAGATCGATTATCCGTTGACATTGTTCAACACTTTATTGGCACAAATAACAGCTTCGCTATTGAAGAAATCATCAAACCTTTTATGAAAGATGTATATGGCAATGATTTTGATATTGATATGAATACTGATTATGCAATTAAAACCGCCACTTTTCAAGAAGGGCTAGACAAAATAAGAACAACTGGAATTCTCTGCTCATATCAGGATAATAGAAAGAATTTTATATTCGAATTGGCACAGAATATCGTTGAAAACTCCCGCTCCTGTAAGCTATATTTGCAAGCAAAATATTTTAAAATTTATATTGATGAGTATCAAGATTGTGACAGAACTATGCATAATTTTTTTATGTTTTTATGTGATAATCTAAAAATTGATACCTTTGTAGTCGGTGATGAGAAACAATCCATTTATATATGGCGTGGTGCTTACCCAGAAGCATTTAAGAGTATATGTCAAAAGCCCAACTTTGAAAATAGATTTATGGGCGACAATTTCCGCTCCTGTCAGCAAATTCAGAATTACTCAAATTTATTATGTGAGGAAACTCGTTTTCTGTATAACCCAGTAGAAACTCTTGAAAATATAATATGGCTTACACCAACAAGTATGGATTGGGCTAAATTAGTCATCCGGCAAATAGATAACAACAAAAAATCAGCATTATTACGATTTAGCAAAGATAATGCAAGACGAGGTGCTGATATACTAACCTCAGAAGGGGTAAAGTATATCTATATTCCCCAAACACCGATAGCAGACATTACCACTGATACAGCCTGGCTGTATTCTGCCATAGCCAAATACATAATAATTGATAAGTATTCTGTATACGATGTTATTTCAGAAATACCTGTTGAAGGAAATGAAAATCGCAAAACAGTATCTGTGATCAAAATACTTCTCAATAAAGTTACAACTTTTATTGAAGACGAACCTTCTTTTTATGCTACGGTCAATGAATTAGCTGAATATCTCGGATATGATACACGTACAGATCATTTAGCCAAATTATTTCAGACAATTTCTGATACAAGTTTTCATGTGGCTTTTGACTCTGAAAAGTATGATCACATTGCAATTACCTTTCACTCTTCCAAAGGGTTAGAATTTGACCAGGTTATTGTTTTTGCAGAAGATTATAACTTATCTGATATGACAAGCATATACAATCATTATGTTTCTGTAACTAGAGCCAAAAGCAAATTGATTATCGTAAAAATGAACAATAATAACGCAAATTGTTTTCAAACTAATCTATCAAAAATTTTCTCAACAAGAGGATTGACTCTTAATGATGTTATTATGTTTTCATAATGCGGATTGTATAACATTTCAAGATCCGTAATACTATATAAAAGAAATATTAATAACCGCATAATTTTTAGATTTTTAATAATCCTAACTAGCCTAATTTGGCTCATATGATTACTTAAGATAGTCGTATTTTTAACAAATCGTAGAAATCGACAACCTTCCAACTGATAAACAATATTATACAGAAGTACTGTCAAATATGAAAACCATTTGTAAATTCTAAGTACTCTTGCCAAACTCTTTAGGAAAAAACTGCTCCAATACACTCATATTCTCCTTAGTCGCATAACCCCACAAAATCGAACTCAATGCATCCATCGCCTCCCGACGCTTACGATAATATGTACGGTAACTGATATCTCTGATATGTGGGCGCAGCGTTTCAATAATTTCCTCAATATTACCCAACTGCTGTGGTGAAAGGAATGAATAATATAATAACCAGTAATATTCCTCTCCTCTTTTATGCTTTGCCCGGAGAATTTCTATTGATGAATCCAAAAGCTTCAACATCTGGTAACTACGCTCAATGCACTTAGCGTGCTGTTCGATGTCACTTCCATTGATATCCGCTCCAGCCAAATAGATCGAATCTAGAAATTTTTCAATGCTACTGCCATACTCAATCTCAAATCGCCTGCGAACCTGCTGAACTGATGTTTCTAAACTCCATACAACGTCCCTATACTTCTTTAAAAGCTTCCATGTATCGTGATATAACGGGTTATCCTTATTATCAATTATCTCATTTCTTGTTTTCAACTTATTTTTCCTCCTCACGTCCATCCCAATATGGAACCAAACTCATTTCAAATATGTATGCCGCCCTTCCTTCTGCGCAAACTATTTGCAGTCCAGTTTTGATAATTTCTATCTTTCTCTTACTTGTTTCATTGTCGTAGCTACCAATATCACCACAGACACCTTTTAAAGAAAATAACTTGTGATGTGATTTTGAGCATCCAAAACAAGAAACTCCCTGTATAGATAAGATTCCTGATATTCTCTGCAGTATCTTTTCAATATGTAAGTTAAAAATATCAGCAAAATTAGACGATAAATAAACACCCTTATATCGTGACGATCGACCTGCATCACCTTTGTCACATTCTAGTAAATCCAGTTTGATGTCTAATTCCATGAAAATTTCTTCCTTATCAATCAGGATATCTGAAAGCTGAAACATGGTAGACAGGTAACTTCTTAGATATATTACACTTCCGCTGTAACCCGGAAAGGAATATAATTTCACATATCCCCTCTTTTCCAGCTTCTTTATTATCCGACCCACGGCCGACCGTGATATTCCCCACCTTACTGCCAACTTGTCATATGTGACCACTGGATTACCAGATCCATTTCGCAAGTACACCACCGGCCCGATCTCAGACCCCCATACCTGACCATCATTATAAATTGCCGATATCCATAAATCTAATATGATATCCATTTCCGAGCAGGCACCGACACCAATCAGCTCCATAACCTTCGATACCGAAAGAAAGAAAAAACCGGTTTCATTTTGATAAGGACAGTTATGATCCATAACGGTATTGAACTTCTTAAAATCTCTGATTTTATACTTGATAACCTTCCCACGGTTCAGCATTAGGTAAGAAATCATGTACCGCTTCTGAAGCTCCGCCAATATACTGACAGCTTGCTGATGCGTCCTGACTCTGAACCATTGTGACAATTCCTTAATAGAACAGATCCATTCCTCCGGATAAACAGTGTAGTTGATCCCATCAATATGTCGATAGGATATCTGGAAATTGGCATAACTACATAACACCGTATAAAAGAAAAGACCGGAATCACCGCTTGTGCGAATGTTCCGATCTTGCATCAAGTTCCGGATAAACTCCCGATAAATCCGGCAACGGGGATAGTCCACGACCTGTTTTATATGAAGTTTATATTGTGCCACCATAATTCTCCTTCTATTATTAATTGGAAACAGAAAAGGTTCCTATAAACACATAATAGGAACCTTTTCTTATAAATTTTATTGACCTATGCATTTACCATTTCCTGATTTTCTCTACTATTTTACGTCTTTACCTTACCCCATTTTTACCCCATTTTTTTCACTCTGAAGCACCGTGAAACACCTTGAAACACTCTGAACCCGTAAAAAGCAAAAAACCGCAAAACCTTGTAAAATCAAGCAATGCGGCTCTTTCTAAGAGAGGCGCCAACCAGATTTGAACTGGTGATAGAGGTGTTGCAGACCTTTGCCTTACCACTTGGCTATGGCGCCATGTTACTATGTTAATTATATGCAATTCTATAAAGGTGCAATACCAGTTTTATATCATTCCCCATCTTAGTAACTTGAAATTATAAACTCCCCGAGTAGGGCTCGAACCTACAACCCCACGGTTAACAGCCGTGTGCTCTACCATTGAGCTATCGAGGATTATGGCTTTTTGTTCCGGCATTACCGTTCCCGGCAGATATCCAGCCCTAGCCTACGGACTGCCCGGATATCTGCATGAAAGCATCGCGTCTCTTTCTGCCCCTGCTTTCGCTGGACCCTGCGCCATGCTTCCGCTGTCTCCATACCTTCAAAACCGAACACA
>DBDG01000017.1 GCA_002293475.1 Lachnospiraceae bacterium UBA938 | reverse complement strand
TTTCTATTTATCATTGTTATAATTATGTGTGGGTATATTACTAATTATTATTTGGCAGGTGAAAGCAATGTTGAACATTGAGCTTATCAAAGAAACATTATTGGAAGTTTACAAAAAATATAGTAATATAAGATTAGGCATAATAGGTTCATATGCAAACGGAACAGCCACAGCAGATAGCGACCCTGACATTCTGATTGACGGCGATTCAATTCATGGCGAAATCGCAGATTATGTAAAAGATTTATTCAGCGTTTCGGTTGATGTATTGTGGCTTGAGTTACTGGAAAAAGAAGATAAGAGATTAGATGCGCTGTTAATGGAAGTAATATCATCCGTAAACGAGTATTCTGCATATAAAACAATTATAAAGGAAGTAGTCTGGATATGAATAAATCATTGAAGCGAGATATACAATTATTAACTAAAATACTTGATAATCAGAATAAAATAATTAAGGTGTTGAAAAGATTTGGTTGTAATCAAAAAAATCTCGAAAATGACATTGAAGCTTTTGACCTATTGGTAACTAAAAAATTCCGTAACATGATTGACCACGTATATGAAGATGTGAACAGAGCCTATTTGAAAGCATTTATATTCAGTACAATATCGCAATCGCAATCCTATGATGTTTGTGAAAGAAATGGAGGAAAACGAATGACTGATGCAGCGATTTTATCCAAAGGAATGGACTGTCTTATGAACATTTTCCTTGGCCGTCCTTTGGCCTGCTAAAGGCCGGCGGAGCAGTCTGACCACCATTAGAAAGGAAGCTGAACAATGAAAAAATCATTCCCAATCCTAACCGCCGCGCTGCTTTTGCTCGCCTTACTCACGAGCTGCGCTGGGACAGAAGAAGGCACGGTTTCTCCCATACTGCCGGAAACAGCCGCTGAGCCGGAAACAGCCGATGAAACGGAATCAGCCGCTGAAACGGAAACAGCCGCTGAAACGGAAACAGCCGCTGAGCCGGAAACGGCCGCGGGAACCGTCGGCGAGCCGTCCGCCGTCTATTATACGGATGACATAACCGCAGATGGCTTGCAGGCTGTCTACGACGCTTTGGAGTGGACACCCGCAGGCAGGCTTGCCGTAAAGGTCACGACCGGCGAGCCGCCCAATTCCAACTATCTGCGGCAGGAGCTCATCGGCGGGCTTGTCACCTCTCTCGACGGGACCTACGTTGAATCAAACACGGCATATGGCGGTTCCCGTTCTGAAACCGCCATGCATTATCAAGTGGCGGAGGACCACGGCTTTACGCCTATGGTGATTATGGATGAAGAGGATTCTATGGAACTTGCTGTTAACAGCGGCGCGGTTCTTAATGGTGTCAACTATGTCGGCGCACGGTTCGGCGACTTTGATTCCATGCTGATCCTATCGCATTTCAAAGGGCATGCTATGGCAGGCTTCGGCGGCGCAGTCAAAAATATCTCTATCGGCATCGGCTCGTCTAAGGGCAAGGTCTGGATACACAGCGGCGGCACCCGTACCGAGGGCGGTATCAGCGGGGATAACGATCAGTTCCAGATGGCGATGGCCGAGGCCGGGCTTTCGGTTTCCGATGCGCTGGGCGGCGAGAATATTGTCTTTATAAACGTGATGAACCGCCTGTCGGTAGACTGCGACTGTAACGGCAACCCGTCTGAGCCGGATATTCACGATATTGGCATCCTCGCCTCCCATGATCCGGTGGCGCTTGACAAAGCCTGCCTTGACCTGATCTGGGAGGCGGAAGGCAACGCAAGCTTCATACGGCGCGTGGAAGGCCGCAACGGTTTTCTGTCCCTTGAGTACGGCGAAACGATCGGCCTTGGCACGCAAGCTTATGAACTGATCCGCTTAGAATAAACAGGGGGATGACGGCTGATGCTAGATGTTCTACAGCGTGAATGGGTATATCTGTGGTATTACTTTATGTTACAGTTTAGGCAGATCGCGCCATACTATGCACTGGGCATGGTTCTCGGCTCGGTGATCTCCGTATTCGGCAAATCAAAAATACATGGCCTGTTTACATCATTAAATAAGAAAAGGTTAGGGGTGCTGGGCGTGATCCCGGCAAGCGCAATCGGCATCGCGTCTCCTTTATGTATGTATGGAACGATACCGCTGGCCGCGTCATTTTCCCGCCTCGGCATCAAGGATGACTGGCTGGCGGCATTTATGATGAGTTCGATCCTACTCAATCCGCAACTCATCATTTACAGTGCCGTACTGGGCGGCACGGCGCTGACGGTACGGATTGTCTCGTGCTTTATCTGCGGAATCGCAGCAGGACTGCTGATCAGGATCGCTTATCAGGATAAGCCGTTTTTTAATTTTGATGGTTTTGCCGAACCAGCCAGCCATGATACCGATCCGGACATCTTAATGCGGCTGTTGAAAAATATCGGCCGCAATATCAAGGCGACAGCCGGATGGTTTCTTCTCGGTCTTTGTCTTGCAGCGCTGTTCACCCGCTATGTCCCGGCTGGCCTGATTGACCGCCTGTTCGGCACCCGTAATGATTTTGGCATATTTCTGGCTGCGACCATCGGCGTACCGCTTTACGCCTGCGGCGGCGCAACCATTCCCCTGCTGCAGGAGTGGCTCTGGGGCGGTATGAGCATGGGGAGCGCTACGGCATTCATGCTGACCGGGCCGGCGACTAAGATCACCAACCTAGGCGCAGTAAAAATCGTGTTGGGCATAAAGCGGTTTGCTTTATACATATTATTTGTCATGGGTTATGCGCTGTTATCGGGATTGCTGGTAGATGCTTTCTGAACAGCCGTTAAAGTCTCATCATCCGAAGAACCGGGCAGCCGGGTAAATACCTCTTATCCTGGCTCATTTGTCGTTCCCTTCCTCCGATATCATATTCGCGGTGCTGTTGTATTGCGTTACAAAAATCTTAAGATTTAAATAATATTTTATCCAAACAATGCATGTTTGTAAATAAAAAGACAATAATAATTTGATGTACCAATATATCAATTTATATAATGCAAATTAATGATTAGCTTGCAAAACAAGGATAAAACTGGTACAATAGATATTGTTTATAAACAATACACATGACAAATCAAAAAAGGAGAACTCGCTTATGAAAAGATCTTTACGTAGTTTTATATCTTTAACGGTGGCAATGGCCACGCTTGTATCAGTCGGTATTTCCGCGGTTGCCGCTGATCCGGAGCCCGAATATAATGAGCAGGACATAGCTGCAATGTGGGAAGAAGTAAGCAGCCAGCCAGTCATGCCTGACAAAAGCAGCGGAAGCCTTGTTGCTGCCAGAGCGTTCGGTAGCTATCCAACGAGAAAAGGCGTTATCCTTGTAACACCGGATAAGTACAAGAACCTGATACCTACCGGGCATGCCGCGATCGTATACACAAGCTCGACCGTAGTAGAATCTCTTGATACAGGCGTGACGACAGGAGCAAACAACTGGAACAGCACAAAAAGTGCATGCTATGGGGTTACGGTATCAGGAACGACGACGGCTCAAGATGCCCAAGCCGCTGACTGGTGTTATTCTCAGCGAGGCAAACCCTATAACTGGAATTACATAGACCGGTGGACGAGAAGTTCTTTCTATTGTTCACAACTTGTATATGCCTCATTCCTTGACAATTTTGGCATTGATCTGGATACGGCGGCCTGGCTTTCCGCCGTACATCCGATGGAACTGGTAGATTCAAGCAACACATACACAGTCTATGAGAAATAAAAACAGGGAAAGGCAGCTTTCATCAGCTGCCTTTCCGAAAGGTATTATTATCCCTTTATTAATTGTTCTGTCATTATTGACATCATGTTCTCCCGCTAAAGAACTAAATAGCGAATACGAACTCGGCTTTATCGAGACAACCGGCAGTGAAAATACCGGATATATAACCTTCTGCGGCTTTTCCGGTGAGAAAGCTGTTGGTATTGAGCTGGATGTGGGAGGAATACTGCCTTGGAATTCACACAAAACTTTCAATAACCATATATATTTGGGAGCTAACGGCCTAGATACCCAAAAGGATTCCGGCATTGTTCTTGAAATAAATAAAGATAACGGAGAAGTAGTAAAACATAAGATATGGGATAAACCGATTACGGCTATTGCGGTCAGCGAAAACAATATATTTGTAGCTGGCAATTTGAACAATGTCTTTCAGATTGCCTCTTATGATAAAAAAACCCAGGCGGTTTCTGAGCTGGAACTGGCAGACTCACTTGTCCTATACATGGAAACATATGGTGACAGAATCTATGCTTTTGCCTCTGTGTTAGGCAGGGGGCAAAATACAGGCTTAATTTATGTTATAGAGATATCCACTATGAAAGTGCTTGCGGAAATAGATATCAGCTCATGCGGTTCATTACAGCTGGATTCATGCATGGCAGGGGATATACTGTATTTCACCTGTAACAGATCAATTGAGGACGGGTTGTCTACTTTCATATATGGTTTTAATACTGTGAATCATGAAATACTGGCCTATGACATCGGCAGCCCCTTCCCGTTCCAAATAGAGATTGACGATGACCGGCTTTTCATATCCCATTATGATCCGGTCAATCTGGCCGGCAATGGCATGACCGTTTTGGATCCGGAAACAGAAACCTATAGCTATCACACGTTGATCGACATTATCAGCCAGTTTGAGATATATGAAGATAAATTATTAACGGCGTGCTTTCCTGGTTCCGGGCGAACAGAATCCGCTTTCCATGTATATTCGTTAGATTCATTGGAGCCGGTCGATACCTTCCCCATAGCTTTAAATCATGACAGTCATTATCTCGTCAGCTTTTTTGTAAAATGACAATTATCCAATAAGCGATTTAACATAATCAGCCTGATCAAATAAAGCGCAGCCGCCCTGATGTTCCTTAAGTAAGTTTCCGCTGTCGCGAAGCTGGCTAAATAACGGCGATTTAAGTGCCTCTCTGAGCGAGACGGTTCTTAAGCTGGTATCGGAATAGGGCGAGAACGGACAGGGTTCCGCCCCGCCGCTATAGTTAATATGAAAGAACCCGCGCCCGGCGGCAAGGCAGCCGCCCGCTTCTTTTTCATCGCCGGGAAAAGAAATGATGATGATATTATGGCTTAGCCTGAGTGCCGATATGCGTTCCGCCAGAAGATCGCGCATGGCATCGTCAAGTGCCAGTTCAGGGTTTTCTACAGGAACATACTCTACATATATTACAGCTTTGCAGCCCTTCATCTTGAGTTCTGAGACAAAGCCGTCATCGGTAACAAGATCCAGATTATCCTTGGTCACCGTGACAGAAGTCCCAAACAGTAGCTTTTTATCCGTAAGGGTCTGCATAGCGTCCACGGTTTTCTGATATGTGCCCTTGCCCCGCCGCTGGTCGGTCTGCATTTCCCTTCCTTCGATACTGATGATGGGGATCAGATTGCGGCTGGAATCAAACAGCCTGACCGCTTGTTCGTCCAGCATCGTGCCATTGGTGAATATTGGGAACAAGATAGCCGGGTGCATGGCGGCTTCCTCGATGATGTCCATCCGCATCAACGGTTCGCCGCCGGCCAGTATGGCGGCGGCGACCCCAAGTTCTTCCGCTTCAGTAAAGATGCGGCCCCATTCGTCTCGTTTCATTTCCTCACGTTTTGCGCAAGGGCTGTTGGCACGGTCATAGCAACCGGCGCAGCTTAAGTTACAATGGCCGGTAATGCTGGCAATTAAAAATGAAGGAATGTGCTCGCCCTTATTCTCTAAGCTGAGCCGGCGGCGCTCGGCCTTTTTAACAGCCCGGGAATACTGAGCCATATAAAGGCTGGCCTTGGGATTGCTTATAGATGCCTTTATGATGTCACGGACGAGAAGGTTCATGCCTTTGCTTAAATACTGTCCTAATTCTAATGAATTCTGCATGATATCTCCTTTTCTAAAGTTTAGTATATATATTCTTTTAAATCTATATTTTACCATATAGTATATTATATTAAGCATATATCTATTTAGAAACATTTTCAAGTGCTATTTCATGGGAGGCGTGACTTAACCGGCAGCCCGACATCATTTTCCCTTTTCCGGCACTTTTCCGGCAGCCCGACATCATTTTCCCTTTTCCGGCACTTTTCCGGCAGCCCCCAATTTTTTGTTGACAAAATCATTCTAAGGTCTATAATGAAAAGTATGCGCAATAAAATCACAGACAGATAAAATGGGGGGGCTTACGGGCACTGGACTGAAATTTAATTCATCAATTTATTTGTAGCGGTGATTGCGAATCATATTCGGAAGGAGAATGATACACATGAATTACACCCAAAACACTTTTATTTTCGTTTCTCTAGGCATATCGCTCGTCTCTTTTTTGTTTGCGGCATGGCTATACCGCTGGGTCAAGGGCAGGCCGTCGGAGAATAAGCGGATTGCCGAGGTAGGTCAATTGATCCGTGACGGTTCCAGTACTTTTCTGCGTAAGGAATATATGGCATTGGCCAAGTTTGTCGGCGTTGCGGCCTTGCTGATCTTGGTATTCCTGCCGTCACCGATCTGGAGCGGCGGCATTACGAAAAATATCTTTATGGCGCTTGCTTATGTGGCCGGTACCGTGTTTTCCGGTATTGCTGGAGTAATCGGCATCCGCGTGGCAACCATCGCCAATATGAAAACAGCCGAAGCTGCCCAGAAAGGTATCAAGCCTTCTTTTCTGACCGGCTTCCGTGGCGGTGCCGTCATGGGTATGGCCGTTGTCGGCTCATCACTGCTCGGCATCGCGCTTTTATCCTTACTTACCGATGACACTACCGTGCTTCTGGGCTTCAGCTTCGGTGCCAGTTCCTTGGCTCTGTTTGCGAAAGCCGGCGGCGGTATCTTTACCAAGACGGCGGATATCAGTGCCGATTTGGTCGGTAAGGTCGAACTGGGGATACCGGAAGACGATCCGCGTAACCCGGCGGTTATCGCTGACAACGTCGGTGACAATGTCGGCGATGTGGCCGGTATGGGTGCCGACCTCTTTGATTCCAACGTAGCTTCCATGTCGGCTGCTTTAGTGCTGGCCGGCGAGCTCGGCGGTAACAATGCCGCCATGGTATTCTGCTATGCGGCATCAGGCCTATTGGCTTCTATCATCGGGGTTTTTATGGCCAGAATGGGAAAAGGCAGCCCCACTACGGCATTGAATAACAGTACCTATATTACCACCGGGATCTTTGCCGTCATCACTGCCATCGCTACCGCTGTGTTCGGCTTTGAATGGCGGATCTGGGGTGCCAGCATGATCGGCTTGGCTATCGGTGTCGTCATCGGTATCGCCAGTGATTATTTTACCGACGATTCGAAGAAACCGGTTCACAATGCCGCCAAGGCTTCTGAATCAGGCCCGGCCTTAACGATACTTTCCGGTGTTTCTTATGGCTTTATGAGCGTCCTGCCTTCCCTGATCGGAATCGGTGTTTCCGCTCTGGCCGCTTATAAGATCTGTGAACCCATCGGCGAAGGCTATGCCATGTTCGGGATTGCCATGGCCGCCGTCGGCATGCTATCCATCGTCGGCATGATCATTTCCAACGACGCTTACGGTCCTATTGTCGATAATGCCCGCGGCCTTGCCGAGATGGGCAGCCTGGGTGACGAAGTACTGGAAATCACCGATAAGCTGGACAGTGCCGGCAATACCGTTAAAGCTATTACCAAGGGCTTTGCCATCGGTGCCGCCGGTCTCACTGTTATCGCCCTTCTGGGTGCTTTTATGAGCGAGGTTAATGTCGCGGCAAGGGCACTTGGCGTTGAAGGCATCAGCGGTTTCGACATTATGGATCCCACCGTCTTCTTCGGCCTGCTGATCGGCGCGGCAGTACCGGCAACCTTCTCGGCGATGCTGATTCTCGGGGTTGACCGCAATGCCCAGCGGATGGTAGCGGAGATCCACAGACAGTTCAACACCATCAAGGGGCTGAAAGAAGGCAAGCCCGGTGTCGTTCCCGAATATGACAAATGTATTGAGATCGCCACCAACGGAGCCCTGAAGGAACTGATCCCGGCCGGTCTGGCCGCCATCCTGATCACGCTGGCGGTCGGCTTTGTCGGCGGCGTTCAGGCTATCGGCGGATATCTGTGCGGTAACATCGTCGCCGGCCTGCTGCTGGCGCTCTTCATGAGCAATGCCGGCGGTCTGTGGGACAATGCCAAGAAATATATTGAAGCCGGACATCATGGCGGCAAAGGCTCAGAAGCCCATAAAGCAGCCGTTGTCGGCGATACCGTCGGCGATCCCTTCAAGGATACCGCCGGACCGTCGATCAACACCCAGATTACGGTTGTGTCGCTGATTGCCTCCCTGGCGGCAACGCTGTTTCTTTCCTTATCAATATTCTGATGTAAGCTTTCGCAGGGAATCTGTTGAAATGAACAGAACCGGCGGTTATCGGGCTGGCCAATGCCGCCCGGTAACCGCCGGTCTTTATCGTACTTATCTTTGTCTTATAGGCTCCGCTTGGCGTCGGCAAACCCCATCCATACGATCCATACATAAGCGCAGGTCTTGGGAATCATCAGCATGCCCAGCATCGGGAGACGATCCGCCCATAAAACGACCGGTATGTAGAAAGTAAAGCTGAGCAAAACCGCCAGCCACATAAACCGGAACGCCCGGTCATTGCTGCGTTTAGCTTCATTATAGTAGATAATGATTATCAGGATGCCCAGCACTGTAAATGGCAGATTGCGATAGATGCCCCATGAAAGCGGCGCGTCGGCTGATGTCCATTGGTTCTGCGGCATAAAACAAAGCGCGACGCGGGCGACGTACAGCAGATAGACAGCGGTCGTAATGATCTTGACGTTTTCTTTTTTATATCTGGCTTGCCAGACGTGATAGAGAAATACATAGAACACCGTCATGGTTATGGAAGTAACCATCTTGCCGATGCCCAATGAAGCAGGATGGTTGGCGATGCCATCCGTCCAGAGGGCGTAGATCCGGGGAACAAGGTGAAAGGCATCGCCGCAGCCCAAGATAATCGCCATGATGCCAAAGAGCCGGTACTGCTTCTGATCTTTTGAATGACGCAGTATCAGAATACCAAGGGTAACGACACCGATCAGATAGGGTATTTCAAAAATAGGTTCCATTATAGCCTGCATATTGACCTCCTTAGTCTCGTTTGCTTTTTTATAGTGTAGCATAGAAATGACAGAGGCTCAATATGATTTCATTTTCCTTGATTTCCCCCTAATTTCTTAGCTGCCGCAGAAGATAAAAGAGATGCTTACAGATGAATTAAATCTATTTCAGCTTCGAATGCTTCGGCTAATTTTCTATATACCCATATGCTCATGCATTTTTTGCCAACTTCGATATCATAGACATATTTATCATTAATTCCGGCTCTCTGCGCTAGTATTTCCTGGGTCCACCCTTTTTGTTCGCGCAATAATCTGACTTTCTTCCCAACGAATTTTTGGTATTCTAGTTTTGCTTTATCTTCCATACCGATCCCCTTGTAATTAGCAATTATGTTTGATTTTTGCTATTTAGTTAATAATAACAAAATGTTCGAATAATTAACACCGACTATAGTATGAAATTGTTTATATATGGCAAACTTAAATTAGTATAACCATGTTGGTAATACAATTATCTTGGATTTCCTACTATAGTCTGTGTTGTTTTTTGTAAAATTATGGTATTATACTCCACATACCATAGAAAATTGCGGTATAGCAGGTATAATAATATAAATTATATAAGTCAATCCACGTTTCGGCTGGTTGAATTGATGTGATTTTGCATACATATGACGACGTTGATGTGTTAAAAATATAGGCATCAAATGGCGAAGCGCGGTTAACTTTGCGACAGGAGAATAAGATGTGGGATGGTATGCAATATTTGTTGAAACGGGAAAGGAAGAAGAAGTCAAGAAACACATTATGGATGCGATGAATTCCGGTGCGGCTGGTACCACCTTTGAGCTTTTGATTGCCAAAAGGGAAATGCAGGAGAAAAAAGGCGGGATGGTGACATCTGTCATTAAGAAAATGTTTCCGGGGTATATTTTGCTGGAAACAGAGTACATACAGGATTTTTATATCCGGCTTAAATATCATCATATTGAGCATTTGTTTGGTATTCTTCGGTGCGGCAGCCAGTTTAAAGAGGTCGGGCCGGAGGAAATCTTGAATATCGTATATATGACAGATTCAGACGGTGTAATCAGGAGTTCAGATATTATAGTTGATAATAACAAGATCATTGTCGTGAATGGTCCGTTAATGAATTACGATGGTTATATTAAAAAAGTAGACCGCCGAAAACACCGCGTGAAGTTGGTGTTTATATTTAATGGAGTAATGCATGATGTAGATTTAACGGTAAATTTCATTAAGGAATATGACGGTAATCGCGGCAAAGAGATACCATTCTATGCTGATTTACTGTATCAAGACATGAACGTAAATTATATGGCAAAGGAGCGGTGATTTAATGGAAATCAGAGAGATGATAATCAGTATACTGTCGGTTTATAGTAAATTGGAAAATACCAATCAGTATCTGCACGAAAACGATGATCTGAATAAATTGGGGATGAACTCATTTACTTTCGTAAAAATGGTAGTTGCTTTAGAAAGAGAATTCAATATTTCATTTGACGATGCGGATCTGGATTATTCTAAGTTTACTTCTTTGAATATGCTGTGCAATTATGTGGAAGACATGATGAGAGCAAGTAACGTCATATATCGCCCAGCTGATAAAGATAAAAGCGACAACACAATCAGAAAGGGTTTTATAGAATTACTGTTACGTCATTGTGATAATCCAATCATCAGTCAACCGGCTTTTAACGATATAGTCGATCTTGAGCTTGATCAGAACCAGCTAGAAGGATTAATATCTGACATAAAGGAAAAATATAATGTGGATCTGGACTTAGGGATTATTCAACGTGAAAGACTGATTTTGGTAAACGACATCTGTAAATATATTGAATGTAATAGGAAGGGCAATAATTATGAGAAAAGCATTGTGTCTCTTACTGATTAACATCTTTATCGTCATGTGTTGTGCAGGCGTATCAGCAGCGGATTCCTATGATGCAACAACGGAAACTGTTTTAAATCAAATTGATTTAAATGAAAGTGATCAGATCCAAATTGACAGTATGGTCAACGGAATTATTAAAAAATCTCGGGTTCCGGGCATGTCGATTGTGTTGTTTAATGAAGAACAGACCAAATATCTGTCTTATGGGCAGGCAGACAAAGAACAAGCAATCAATGTGACGCAAGACACTCTGTTTGAAATAGGGTCTATGAGCAAGGCATTTACCGCTTTAGGTATCTTGTGGTTAGAAGATGAAGGTGCGTTGTCTCTTGAAGATCCCATAACTAAATACATTCCATGGCTGACATTTCAATTCCATGGATACCATGAAGGTAAAGAGTTTGATGGAGAGGTAGAATTAAAAATATCGGACTTTTTATATCAAACAAGCGGAATACCGTTTAAAACGCTGGGCGACATACCGGTCAGCACCGCAGACAATGCTTTGGAAGAAACCATAAAAATGCTGACAGGAACCAATCTGGATTTTTACCCTGGTGACCGGCACCAGTATACAACTATTAATTATGATGTTTTAGGCTATGTTATTCAGGTGGTCTCCGGTCAAACATATGAAGGATTTATTCAAGAAGAGATCATTAGCCCGCTCGGACTGAACAATACATTCTTATTTCAAAATGAAGCACAGGCAACCGGACATTTAGCGCAAGGATATAAGATGAGTTTTTTTCAGGCCAAGCCTTATGATGCGCCTAGATATAGGGGCAACACTCCGGCCGGATATATATTTTCCAACGCCGTGGACATGGAGCGTTGGATGAGGATACAGCTGGATTTAATAGAGACATCAGATCAGTTTAGAAGAATTATCGAGCGGTCACATATCGGCGATACAACGGTAGCCTCCCAAGGCAGTTATTATTACGGAGCGGGATGGCATGTAAATACTAAAGGAAATTATCTTCGGCATGGCGGCAGTAATCCCAATTACTCGTCTATGATAGTTATGCGGCCGGAAGAAAAAACAGGAATATGTATATTGACAAACATGGACTCCAACGCAGCTGAATATTTAGCTGATAATATATTGAATGTGGTAGAAGGAAGAGAAATAACCACTTATTCTTCCGATATGTATAAAAATCTTGACTTTATCTTTTCGACCGTCATAATAATTGCCATTTTATTAGGTTTGTTCTTTTTTGTATTAATATTCAAGATTGCCATTGATATCTGCCAAAAGAAGCGAAGCAGAGAAAAGTTAAGAGGCGCAAAAATCGCTGGGATATTGTTAGCGGTGCCGTTAACGATGTTTTTTGGCTTCTGTATTTATTATTTGCCTAACATATTATTTGATAGATTATCTTGGACTGCTGTCAATGTCTGGGGCTCGCCATCTGTTATGGCTGGCTGCTTCTTAGGCTTTGCGGCGTTTTGTCTCTTCATGGTTTATGTGCTGCTTTCTTTTAATTACATAAAAAAAAATGAAAAAGGCTATCTAGCGTTAATTCCGTTGAGCCTTATAAACGGCGTTGCCAGCGCGTTGATTATATTCACTATTAATGAATCGTTTAACCGTAATATGGAATATTCCAGGGAACTTTTAGTTTATTTTGTTTTTGCACTGTCATTTTTTGTTTACACCATCAAACTATTACAAGGCCGCATGATTATTATTACTAATGAATTAGCATATGAAAAGCGAATGCAGATTATTGAAAAAGTTATGTCTTCCTCCTATCAATCAATAGAAAGGATCGGACGGAACAGAATATTTTCCGGTTTGAATAATGACTGTGCCGCATTAGTAAAAGTGCCGGAAATAATTATTCTGTTTATTTCGAATCTGCTGACTTTATTATTTTGTCTCTCCTACCTGCTGACAAAGAGCCTATGGACTTTCGTTGCCTCGTTAGGCATTATTTTGTTAAATGGTGTCATCAGCATTATTACCAGCAGCATTGCTGCAAGGTACTGGGAAAAGAACCGGGATATTCAGGATACTTTTTTTGGACAGATGCAAGATTTAGTAGACGGATTTAAAGAACTTGTTTTAAATAAATTGCGGAGACTGGCATTTTGGATGGATATGAAGAAATATTCCCGGATGTCAACGGAGCTCAACAAAACAGCATCCGTCAAATTCCTAAATTTTAGTTTATACAATGTGCTTATGTATAATATTGTTTTTGGCGTCGTCGTATTTGTTTTTCCGTTATTTATCTTTAATTTAAATGTAAATCAACTGAGGGAAAACTTATTTATCGTATTTTATATGATAGGGCCTTTTGGAGCCCTTGCCGGTGCCGTGCCCCAGTTGACCCAGTTAAATGTTAACGTCAAAAGAATTAATAAACTGATTTCAGATCTGGATGAAGCATCGGCAGGCAATGAAAAAATAGAAGAGGAGTTTCATATTACTTATCCGGACAATATCTCCATTAAGTTTGAAAATGTGATGTACAAATACATAACTGAAGATCCGGACAGTAAAAAAGCAGAAAGTGAATTTACATTAGGTCCGATAACAACGGAATTAAAATCCGGAGAGATCACTTTCATTACCGGCGGAAACGGGAGCGGCAAGTCCACTTTAGGAAAGCTGATAACCGGGCTGTATACTCCGCAAGAAGGTAGAGTTCTCATTAACGGTAAAACAGCAGATGTCAGAGAACAGAACGAACTATTTTCAACCATATATAGCGATTTTAACTTATTTAAGAAATTATATGGCATTGATTATCACCTTAAAAAAGATATAACAATGGAATACCTCGATATGATGAAAATAAAGGATAAAATAGAAATAAATGATGCGGGAGAATTTAAATCAATTGATTTATCCACGGGGCAACGTAAGCGGCTTGCATTTGTGGTCAGCTGCCTAGAGGATAAACCGATGGTGCTCTTTGACGAATGGGCTGCTGAGCAAGACCCGGAATTCCGACGTTATTTTTATGATGAGCTGCTGCCGATGCTAAAGCAACAAGGGAAAGGAATTATTGTTATTACACATGACGACCGCTACTTTGACCGGGCGGATAAGGTAATTAAGATGGAAAGAGGAATATGGCTATCATAGGTTATTCAGTAAAGAAATACTTATGGATGGGAGTTAGCGAGATATGATTAAAGTGGAAATAATTCATCCCGACGATGGGAAGGAAAAGCTGGAAGAAATATATCGGTTCAGATATAAATCCTATATTGAAGAGTTGAACTATTTAAGGTCCCAAGACAATATGACTGCCTTCGAATGTTATAAACTAGAGTATGACAGCTATGATGATAGCTCAAGGCATATTGTTTTGCGGGACCAATATGGGATTGTGGCCTATGCAAGGATTATCTTGGATCAAGGTGCCGGCCTGCTAGTATTAAACAAGATTGGATATAGGGATTTCTTAAAAGGGAAAAACAAAGTGGAAATCAGCAGAATGATCATCAAGGCAAGCCGCCGCTGTTCTAAGTTAATTGTTTTGTTGCTCAATGAGTTATATAGGAATCTGCGGGAGCTTGACTGTGATTATATAGTGGCAGACACATTTGACAGTTCAAACAGTTATTGGATGCTTAAGAAGATGGGATTTCAGGAATTAGGAGTCCGCTATACGGATGAAGATTACCGTCTCAGGACAGATTCGGTCGTATTGTATTGCGAATTAGGCCAAATTAAGATGGATGATCATTTTGGCCTTTTTGGCATCAGAGAGGAGTCGCTAATTGGATAAGAACATATTATTGATACAGCCGCCTATTTTTAAATCGGAAATAGGGGTGGATGCGATACAGACTGCTTACTGGGATAAACTCAATAAACAAATGACGATGATCTTGGATGAAAATAATATAGCTAACGGCATAGACGGATATCATGCCGTTGAACCTAATATCGGCTTGCTTTACATTGCGGGATGCTTAAGCCAAAAAGGCTATCAATTGAAATATCTGGACTGCGCCCTTATAGACAGTGATGTAAGGGCTAAGCAAAACAAGGTAATTGAGATGGCGGATATCGAAGCAAACCTCCGTCTGATACCAAAAGAATTTTTGCAGATTGCCGCTATTTCGTGTATGACAGTAAATTATAAATGGGCGGTGTTAATTGCATCCGCCATAAAAAAGTTTAATAAGGAATGTATCGTAATAATAGGCGGCGTTCACGCAACTTTTGCATATGAGCAGATATTAAACTCGGCGGAAAGCATAGACATCGTTTCGATTGGCGAAGGAGAAGAGACCATGGGTGAGCTTGCCGACATGCTATGCCGATATGGGATGAAGCCTAGCCAGCTGTCGCGGATTGCGGGAATAGCCTTCCGTAATTCAGAAAACCATATTGTGCTGACGCCTCGGCGGGAATGTATCAGCGATCTGGATACGATTCCTTATCCTATGTACGGGCTCCTTCAAAAGGATGTTACGGACAATGTCATGATACGAGTCATTACATCCAGAGGCTGCAGCAATAACTGTAGCTTCTGTGTCCCCAGCAAGGTTTTCAATGAGCTAAGATTCCGTAAAGTGAAAAAGGTGGTAGATGAACTGGAATATTATACGGTTACCTACGGCTGGCGGCTGTTCATGATCGGGGATCTGAATTTCTTGAGTTCCTATAAATATGCCCTTGAGTTTTGCAATGAAATCATTGCGAGAAAGCTGGATATAGCTTGGATCTGTCAGAGCCGGACCGACTTTATCGATGCAGACATCACCAGATTAATGAAAAAGGCAGGATGCATCATGGTTTGTCTGGGAATTGAAAGCGCCGAACAGGATATACTGGATCATTCCCATAAAAGGATCAGTATAGGTCAAAGTAAGGAGGCCTGCCGGATAGTTAAACATTCCGGTATCTATTTATATACATACTGGGTTTTCGGGCTTCCGGGCGAAACCCATGACAGCGCCCATGCCACGATAAAGCTCCTTAGAGACTTTTTGGACGAAGGTCTGGTGGATTTTACCCATTGTACCATGTGTACGCCTTTTCCGGGGACGGAGCTATATAAAAACCCGGAAGATAATCATATTCGCTTATTAGGAAGTGATTATGATGATTATTGGCTGGGATGCGACTATCTTGGCGCCGGGCTTCCGGTTATGGAGACAGAAGAGCTGAGCAGATATGAAATCTATGCATACTGGCAAATGGCACTTGCCGCCGTGGCAGGAAATCTTAAGATAAAAGACGAAAAAGGAGATTGAGTGATGTATGAAAGCAAGAACCGGCAGCTATATAGTGTGGACGATGTCGACCAGATTGGTGCAGACGAAGTAAGGCGCATCAATCACGAGAATCTGAATATGAGACTGACTGAGCTTTTAGCAACACTGAACTGTGATAAAGTCTATACATATGCAAAGGACTGCGTGATAAAGGATGCTGACAACAGAGCATACCTAGATTTTATCGGAGCTTATGGGGCTATGAATCTTGGCAATAACCATGACTGTGTAACAGAAGCGGTTGTTAAAGTTAGGGATAAACTTAATTTGGCTTATATCGGTTTCAATCCATATGAAGCCGCCTTATCCCATAATTTAGTGGAACTGACGAATCGTGAATTGCAGCGGGTGTTTTATTGCAACAGCGGCTCGGAGGCAGTGGAAAGTGCATTAAAGATGGCTAGGGCAGCCACTGGGGAAAGCAGGATTATATACTGCAAAAACTCATATCATGGCAAAAGCCTAGGCGCCTTAACTGTTACCGGCCAGACTTCGTATAAAGATAAATTTGAGCCGCTGATTCCTGATATGGACGAAATCCCTTTTGGAGACGAAGCAGCATTAGAGAAGGAATTATATAAGGGCTGTGCGGCATTTATCGTAGAGCCGATTCAAGGTGAGGGCGGAATCAAGGTTCCGCCGGAAGGTTATTTCTTAAAGGTAAGGAAGCTGTGCACGAAATATCATGCCCTGCTGATTCTGGATGAGGTCCAGACCGGATTGGGAAGGACAGGAAGCTTTTTCGCATATGAATATGAAAAGATAGTACCGGATATTCTGTGCTTGGCCAAATCTTTGGGCGGCGGGGTTATGCCGATCGGCGCCTGCTTAGCGAGAAATTGGATATATCAAAAGGCATATGGGGAATTAAGCACATGCATGCTTCATTCTTCTACATTCGGAGGCAATACTTATGCCTGTGCGGCGGCACTGGCCGCAATTGAAGTGCTGACGGGAGAAGAGCTGGCAAAACAGGCGGAAGAAAAAGGAAAGTTCTTATTAAAAGGTTTAAACGCGATAAAGGAAAAATGCAGTTCCATCAGGGAGGTAAGAGGCAGAGGTCTTTTGATAGGGGTAGAGTTTGATGAAACGGCACAGCCCCCGGCAGCCTCTGGTCTCAGCTTCGGAATGTATATTGCTTCCGCTCTCATCAGGAAATACCGCATCATTACCTCCTATTCTAACAATAATAATAATTTAGTTCGCCTAGAGCCGCCGTTGACGATCACTTATGAACAGATGGAAAGCCTGCTGTTGGCCCTAGAAGATTTGCTGATAAAAGAAAATAGAAAAGAGAGAGCCTATGGATGATTTTTTAAAACTATCATGTGTATTAGCGGCAATGGAGAATAACAAAGAAAACTATATTGAATTCTATGAAAAAGGGAAACAGGTGAAAAAGGTATTTGCTGATGTGCATAATGATGTGGCGGCGGCGGCCTCTTATCTAAAGAACATAGGCGGTAAAAAGGGTGGCAGGATCGGCATAATCGGCGCCAATTCCTATGAATATATGATATTGGATCTAGCGGCAGTAACCGGGGGCTATGTATCGGTTCCCTTCCCTGAAAAAGCGTTCGGCGATAGCATTGATGCATTGCCGTCAGAATACGGTTTAAATATCCTTTTTGCCGACCAAAGGTATATCAGCGAAAAGCGTATCAGCACCGTCAGAAACCTAGAAACCCTGCGGCAGGACGCCCAAAAAGCAAGTCGTGCTAAAATGTCCCCAGTTGCTATAGAAGATGACAGTATTTTTACGATTATCTTTACCTCAGGCACGACGGGAACCCCTAAGGGAATAGAAGTCAGGAGTAAATGCGTTCAGGAGTGGATGGATAATAACGTGAAGGCTTTTGACTTCCGAAAAGAGGATAAAATCATCGATTTTCTTCCCTTACACATTTCCAATGCAAGGCTTTTCGTCTATGCGGCGGTTCTGATCGGTTACAATCTGGTCTTGACCGATACAAGCCAGCTGCTGCGGGTCTTATCGCTTTCGCAGCCTACGATTATGCAAGGGGTACCCTATTTGTTCGAAACCTTTTATGACACCTTCATGAACATGAAACGGCAGTCATTAAGAAAAAGGATCTTATACGGCGGGTATGAGATATTGTATGCCCTCCTCCCGGTAGCGCTGTTAAACGGATTAAGGGAAAGAATATTCCGTGATCTATACAATCTGTTTGGAACAAGGATGAGGATTCTGGTTACCGGATCAGCCCCCACACAGATCAAGCTGCTGAAATTTTACGAGAAAGCCGGATTACGCATTTTCGAAGTATATGGAATAAACGAAGTCGGCTTAGTTTCGATGAACAGCCCTGGCGCCTATCGCATGGGAAGCGTGGGAAAGCCATTTGCAACCAAAAGTATCTTAATCAGTGAAGAGGGGGAGATCTTGATCAAAAGCGATTATGCGTGGGGAACGGGATATATCAATGATGACCAGGATCAAGGGCGCCTCACTTTCCGGGAAGACGGATATGTCGCAACCGGCGATATCGGTTACCTTGATGAAGACGGCTACTTATATGTGGTGGGAAGAATCAAAGAGGTCATCGTATTAAGTAATGGTGACAAGATACATCCGCGGGTCATTGAGGACGAGCTGAAGCGTGCGGCGGAAATTAAGCAGGCGGTGGTGTTTGGCAGCGGCAAGGCCTTTCTTAGCTGCATCATTGTTCGCGAAGACAGAAAGACATCAGCCGACCAGTTAAAAGAAGTGATAAATAAAGCCAATGAAACCGTTGCCGACAGTTTTATGATAAGAGAATTTGTGATCGCCGATGAACCCTTTACTACCGAGAACGGACTGCTGAACGCCACCTTAAAAGTGGACAGAAAAGCCATATATGAAAGATATCGCTCCCAGATAGACAAGCTTTACAAAAAATAAAAAGCCATTTAAAACGATTCGGCAGGAAGAAGGAAAAAGATGAAGAGCACATCAAAATTAGTTTTGGATATTATATCAAATATGATTTTGAAAAAGAGACGTGATTTGTTGCGGCCGGAAGCTAATCTCCGGGAAGAGCTTGGGATCGACTCGATCAAGCTGATAGCGATTGCCGCCATGCTGATCGAAAAAGGAATCGACGTGAATGCCCAAGAAAATAACGTGGATTTTTCCAGAATTGAAACTGTCCAAGATATTATTGAGATTGCCGATAGAATTGCTAACGGCGAAACAGCATAAAAGGAGCCATAAAATATGAATGAATTCGATCAAGAACAGTATAATCTCAACGTGGAAAGTTTAAAAAAGGTACTGAGCGTATATCAGAAAAGTCATTTGTTTATGGATGCCACACCACTTACCATCTCATTTCTGGTTACGAACAGGTGTAATCTAAGGTGCCGGCATTGTTTTAACCATAATATTGAAAAAGCAGCCATGGAAAAGCACCGAAAAGAATTAAATATTGATGAAATAGAAAAAATGTCCCGCTCCATGGGGTTTTTTTTAAATGTCCTGCTGTGTGGCGGGGAACCTTTTCTGCGGGAAGATTTACATGAGATTGTCAGGCTGTTTAGGATAAACAATCATGCGGAAGCATTTTCAAGCAGTACTAACGGTCAGGACAAAGACCGGATTATCAGGCAAATGGAAGCTATCAGCCGCCATTCCAGACATGGCAGATATGCTATGAATTTCTCCTTGGAAGGGTTTGAAAATGAGAATGATGCCGTCAGAGGAAAAGGCGCCTTTCAGAATAGCATAGAAACTTGGCGGGAATGTAAGAAACTACAGAAAATATACGGTAATATCAATCAGAACGTGGTAATTACGATGAATTCAATCAATCAGTCAACACTGCCGCGCTTTTTTGAATGGGTCTATAAAAACCTAGAACCGCAACGCATTATGTTGCTTCTGGTAAGACAGAGCCCCAGGGGCGGCGAGCACCTAAAAGAGGTAGAGCCGAAAAACTACGAAAAAGCCATCGAGTTATTGAACAGCTATACATTGCAAGGATTAAACGGACAATGTGACACACCGACCACCTATATACCGGCAGCGCAGTATTATTACACGAATCAGACATTAAAGTCCGGGAAAAGGACATTTATGTGCTATGCCGGAAAACACGGCGGGTTTATTGATTTTGACGGCGAGGTTAATGCTTGTGAAGTATTTAATGACGCTAGTTGTAACAGCGTCCCGGTTTCCATGGGAAACCTCAGGGATTATGATATGGATTTTATTAAACTATGGAACAGCGAGCAGGCATTGAAAGTCAAGGCGCTAATTAACCGCCACGAGGTATGCGAGCAGTGTACGCACGAAACGGAGGGGATATTGCCGTCGTTATATTTCGAGCCTAATTTTTTGGGAATAGAAAGCGCGCAAGCGGAGGGAACAAGTTGAAGGGTAAAGTAGGGATATTAGCCGCCGGTACCGGGAATGGCCACATCAGTGTCGCAAGGGCCTTGCAACATTCCCTGGCCAAACATTCAGTTGACGCCCAGGTTTTTGAGTCTTTTTATGAGGATTTGATGGTAAGTAATAAGATAATCAGTGATTATTACAACTTTCTCATGGCAGCTTCTCCCTCGCTGTGCTGCCGTTTCAGCGAGTTATCTTATTTGACCAGGCCGGATTTATCGGAAGATTTCTATCGAGGCGTCAAGGGTAAGCTAAAGAAATTTATCGTAAAGCACGCCTTTGATGTAATAATCTCTACTTCCCATACCATTAATTACGCAGTAATACGGATGCTGAAAGAATTAAGCCTTGAAAAAAAGACAAGATTCTATATTGTCGTTACCGACCCCTTCGTCCCCATTTCCGTGGGTTTTGATGTCAAAGGCGCTGACGGTTATTTTTATACCAATAACAGCGTAAAGCAGTATCTGGCAAAGAATATTGAGGAAAAATACCTTTATGAAACGGCATATCCGGTTCATGAAAAGTTCTTGAAAGCATATACGCAGGATGAAGTCGCCGGTATCTACAAGAAACTGAAGCTGGATCCGCAGAAAAAAACCCTCTTGATTAATAGCGGTTCGCGCGGAGGCTTCCATTACAAAGAATACTTAAAGGAAGCGATCAGCCGATTAGCCGATATGCAGATCATTTTTGGGTGTGGCAGCAATGAGGCGCTGTTCAGTCTTGTGAACATGATAGCCGGGGGTGAGCATAAGAATGTCATTATCCTTAAGTATATCGAAAACATGAATGATATTCTTAAAATATCCGATATCGTGCTGACTAAACCGGGAGCTAACAGTTTTTACGAATGTCTTTACTTAAGAAAACCATTATTGCTGGATAAAATGGAAGGGTTTTTATATCAGGAAAAGGGCGCCGAGGATTTTATCAGAGAGAATAAGGTGGGAATAATTATCGATAATCCGGCGGGCTTGTCGCAGGCAGTCCGGGAAGTATTAGGGGTAAGCCATGATGTGTTTTTAGCCGGCTTAAATAAGATCAAGATTATAAACGGCGCCGATGAAATAACAAATCAAATTATAACGTGGGCAGAAAGGGGTTGATGTCATGATTATCGACATGCATAGCCATCTTGCGGACAGGCGGATATATCCTGATTATTGGATTGAGAATATAAAGAAGGAATTAGAAGAGAAGTTAGCCAATGAAATCTCCGCTCCGATACCGGAAAGTTTGATAGATAGTTATTTGAGCGGCTATTTGAATGATTTTGACGGGGCAAAGAAGATCCGGATGATGGATGAATGTGGGATAGACAGGGCGGTGGTGCTTCAGGCAGATTTTTCGTTCCGACAGTCAGAAGCCGGCGGCGAACCGGATAACCTAGATGCGGTGATGGACAATATCACAATACATCGCCGCATGCTCCAAAAATATCCCCAGCGCTTTCACGTTTTTGCCGGGGTCGATCCCCGAACAGGCAAAAAAGGGGTGGATTTATTTGAATTATGTATCAAAGAGTATGGATTCAGCGGCTTAAAGATATATCCGCCCTGTGGCTACGAAATTGACTACCGAGGCCTATATGCCTTCTATGAAATATGCAATCAGAGGGGGCTTCCCGTACTGATACATATCGGCCCGTCGTGGGCAAACATGAAGACGGCTTTCCGTTATCCTGAGTCGCTTTTAAAAGTTTCCGGAGAATTTCCTGATATTACGTTTATATTGGGACATGCGGCTTTGTTGTTTTATCAGGAAAGCTACGTGCTTCCGCTAATGAGGAAAAACGTATATCTGGAAATATCGGGGTATCGGAAGATCACGGATAAAAGGCTTTTAAAGGCGCGGATGAAACATCTTATGGCAGAATGTCCGGAGCAGGTAGTTTTTGGTTCTGACTGGCCAATGTTTACCACGGCAAAACAGGACATCGCGTTTTTTGAACAGTCGGACTTTATGACAGAATACCAGAAAGAGAGGTTTTTTTATAAGAATGCGCTATTAATCCTAAAAAAATAAGAGCGTCCGCTTCAGCGGACATGGGGTATTATCATGAAAAAAAACCTTGCGATTGATCCGGTTAAAAATGTAGAGTCTTATAATTACGTAAACTGTTTTGAAAAGCCAATGGGCATGATCCTTGGCAATGAACAGGAAGGGTATCAGATAGATTTTTTCCTGGTGCTCAAATTACTACAATGTTATCTCATGGAATGTTTTGATAACGAATCTATTTTTTATACAGTTGAGTATAACGATGCCCTAGCATATATCTTTGAAGATATGCTTCATATGGATATGCTTATAAAAAAAACAGACAAAGCCGGCCTTAGTCAGATAATCAAGGAAACAATTGATCAGGGAAGATTTGCGCTTGTTCCCGGGAATCTGCGATTTTACCCGGATAGTGAATACTTTGATGAAAATGACTGGAAGCATTTGTTCTTGATAACCGGATATGATGAGGAAAAACAAGAATTTGCCGTCTGTGACAATACCCACGAAGAAGATAACGACGGCAGTATATACTTAGCCGGCACATTGGACTATTTCTTTGTGGAAAAGCTGTTTGACGAAGCCGTAGTCAGTTTTGGAATCTCATCGGTATGGAGCATCGATGTAGATAAAAAGGCGGGGTATTCAGGGGAAAGGCATCTTAAGGATGTCTTGGATCTTTATTTATTTAACCGCTGTGAACAGCCCTATAAAGAAATCGCCTGTATCCGCATGGTACAGGATAAGATCCGGCGCGGGGAACGTCTCGCCGTCAATGTAGAAGGTGAAGAAATATTAAAGAGCATGGAGTTTATTTTCCTGCGAACCATCCGTTATAAGGAGTTTTTTTATAAGGAACTTTCAGCCAAACTGCGACTAATGAACTTTGACGGGACGATAATAAAAAGGATCGACAGCTTAAGCAAGGACATCGCTAAGCAGTGGCAGGGAATCGCCAATTCGGTATTGATAAATTACCATCTTATGCAGGAATTTGATATGGAAGACAGAGTTTTAAAAGCAGTGATGAAAGAGAAGGAGATGTGCCATTTATTAACTAGAATAAAGAAAGAGCTGGGCGGTTAACGGTCATTGGACGGATGCAGAAGTAGAAGGAGGACAGCGTGGAGAATCCAGACATTAATAATAAGAATATTGAAGATATACTTGCGCTTAGTCCCATACAAACCGGGATTTTATACGAATCATTGATAAGAAAAGATAGTACTTTTTATGTGGCGCAGCTTTCGCTCGGATTAAGAGGTAAGATCCAGGCCGATATGCTGCAGAGGTCATGTGATATGGTCTGCGAAAAGAACGAGATGCTAAGAAGTATGTTCCGATGGGAGAAACTGCAAAATCCGGTTCAGATCATCATCAAGAAATATGCGCTTCCCTTTCATGTTGAAGCCTTGGATAACATGTCTTTATCTGATGCCCGTGTCAAGGTTACAGAATTAAAAATGGCTGCCAAGAAAACAGCAATAGATATTAAGACCAGGCCGGTTGATATCCGTTTATTCAAATATGGGGAAAAGCATTATGAATTCGTGGTTACTTGGCACCATATCGTGTATGACGGATGGAGCAGCATGCTATTTATCGGAGAAGTCTTTCAAACCTATGAGCGCTTGCTCAAAGGGGAAAGCATCAAGTTTATTCCCAAGATCCAATATAAAGAGTATATCAGATTAAGCCGGAAGGGCAGTGATTCAGAGCGCGAAAGGCGGTTCTGGAAAGAATATTTCAAAGATTATCAAGCAAGCGGACGCGAATCAGAGAATCATATACTGATCAATGAAACAGCGGCTATCGCCGAACATCGCTTTAAGATGAAAAAAGGTCATATGCAGAAGGTTTCCGCCTATCTGGCAAGGAAGCAGCTGACAGCGGCCGATCTCATATATGCAGTTTGGGGGATTCTGATTTATAAATACACGGGCATGTGCGACTTTGTAATAGGAGCCACTTTTTCCGGAAGAAATATCGGCATAGCCGGCATGGAAGGAACTATTGGGTTGTTCATAAACACTCTGCCGCTGCGTATTGAGGTGGCAAGGGGAATGAAAATCAAGGATGTGATTCACGACATCGCAGCAAGAAAAAGAAAACTGTTTGCTCACGAAGCGGGTAACCTAGGTGACATTAAAAAGTTTGCCGGAATCAGATCAGGAGATAATCTGTTTCATTCGCTGGTGGTCATGGAGAACTATCCGGTCATGTTGGAAAAATGGCAAAATAAAGCCGCGAATACTTTCTATATTGAATCCTATTCTTTAGATGAGAAAAGTCATTATGAGCTGGTTATGGGAGTCCTTCCGCCCAACCATGACACCTTCTTGATCCAATACTCAAAAGAACTGTATACGGAGGAGTACGTCTTCTGTATGGCGGAGGATTTCAGGGAACTGCTGGTACTTATCGTCACCGGCGGCAGTGAGGAAACGCCAGTCGATGAAGTTAAGCTAAGCACTTTTGCCGATGGGCAGAAGCAGTCGTATCAGCACGGTATAAGCAAAGAAATCCCTAAAGAGGCGGGGCATGGTTATATCGCGCATGATATCGAAGCAGAGTTGCTGGCAATCTGGCAGAAGGTATTATCGGCCCAGGACATCGGCGCCGAGACGAATTTCTTCGATATCGGAGGAAACTCGGTATTATTTCTCCGAATGGCATCCGAGATTGAAAAGCGGTATCCGGAAGTATTAAATCTGGCGGAAGCTTTTTCCCATCCGTCGATCAGAGCACTGGGGAAACTGATTTATGAAAAAAGGGAAAATGAAAAAACACAACAAGGAAAAACGGAGAAGGGGAAGGTGGTCAGCAGTGAAAAAAACATAGAAGGTCCGGAAGTCTATAGCAGGCTGAACAAAGATTATTTCCTGGCGGCGGATGCGGATAGTAGTCGATATTCCACCTTGGTTGCCGATATGGAAGCCGGACTGCATACGGATATAAAAAGGGCTGCCGATGCTTTAGGCATATCGGAGCCGAGCATTATCTTAGGTGCCTTTCTCAAGAGCGTTTCCCGCGCGGGAGAAAGCGGCCAGGCCGTCGTCCATTTCATAAAAAACGCCGACGAAGAGGTAGTGTTATTGGAGCAGAAAGAATGTGCCGGGGAAGAGGTAGCGGAATATCTAAGAACAGTGGATCAATGCTATCAGTCGGCAACGGTGCGGTTTGGCTTAACGGATGTAAAGGAAAGCGGTCACACCAGACCACCGCAGAGTGCCAAGCTGCTGTTTTACGACATGGATTACTATCAGTTTAAGCAGAGCCTGCTGTTTTCCTACGATATTGTCTTAGGCGCCAGCTTTACGGAAGAAGAAATAAGTTTTATCTACCGCTTTAATAACCAATATCTAAATAAAGACCGGGCAGAAGATCTATTTTACCGTTTGATGGATGAGTTAGTAGCGTTTGCATCAGAACTTAAGCCAATGTTTGAGATAACTGATGAGCTTTATTTCAATAGGGATTAGGAGGATGTTACATGAAGAAAATAGCATTGGTTTTTCCCGGCCAAGGATCTCAGTATCCGGGGATGGGAAAAAAACTGTGTGATAACCACAAAGATGCTAGGGATATTCTGGAAGAGGCAAGTGAAGTACTGGGAATGGATATGAAAAGGCTTTGCTTTGAAGGAAGCCGGGAAGAGCTGGCCAATACCCAGAATACGCAAGTGGCGGTATTTGCCATCAGTATGGCGATGTATTGCGTCTACAAAAAGGAAACCGGATTGGATACATATTGCATGGCCGGACATAGCTTAGGTGAATACGCCGCTTTGACAGCGGCGGGGAAAATCAGATTTCAGGATGCCCTGAAGATAGTATGGGCGCGCGGGCAGTTCATGCAGGAAGCAGCGGATAAAAAAGGCGGTCTGATGAAGGGCATCATTGGCTTAGATGCTTGGCATACGGAAGCGATATGCAAGAAATATCAAGGCGAAGGGCGGGATGTCTGGGTTGCCAATTATAATTCTCCGCTCCAGAATGTCATTGCGGGTCAGGAAACAGCCGTTGAAGACATATGCCGGGAAATGGAAGAAGCGGGAGCCAAGATTGCCGAACTGGAAGTAAAGGCTCCTTTCCATTGTGCGTTAATGCAAGAGGCGGCTGAAAAGATGACGGCCTACTTAAAGGATGTCCGCTTTGAAGAGACGCCGGTACCGGTTATTTCCAACGTGAAAGCACTGCCTTACGCCGATAATAAAGAACTTCACCTATATTTGCCCAGACAGATCGTAGCACCGGTGCGATGGAGAGAGACCATGGGTTATATGGAAGGCCTGGATATTGATACTGTGATAGAAATCGGCCCCAAAGCGGTATTAAAGAAGCTGGCACAATACAACATCCCGGCCATTGCCGCTTATTCCTATGACTTGGAACCAGATGCCGAAATAATCAAAATAGAAGCCCGCAATTACTACGGAGCAAGATCAGGAGATGTAAATTGGAACCGCTTTATTGAAATGTGTATCAAATCGGCCATATGCAGCAAAAACCGCAACTACAATGAACAAGAATACGAGGAAGGTATGGTCAGGCCTTACAAAAGGATAAAAAATCGTTATTACGATATGAAAGACCGGGGGGAGCAAGCTGATTCAGAACAGGCAAAGGCAGCTTATCTTATGCTTATTGCCGCGCTTAAGACAAAAAAGACGAGCCAAGAAGAGCAAGAAACCATCATGGATGAATTGTTTAGCGGCCTGTATTCAGATTATCAAAGCATGATCACAGGCTAAAACTAAGGAAAGGAAGAGGGGATGGGTGCTGCTGATACGAAAGAAAACGCAAGGAATAGAATCCGGGAAATCCGCGAAAATGACATAGCAGTGATAGGGATTTGCGTAAAACTGCCTAAGGCCGATAATCTTGATGAATTTTGGAATGTCATCCGCAGCGGCAAAGACTGCATCGCTGCCATACCGGAAGCAAGGCTTGGTGATATTATAAGATATATGGCAGTTTGCGGGAAAAAAGCGGCTGATACGGTACTTCCCCCAGCCGCTTATTTAGAAAACATTGATAATTTTGACCATGGATTTTTTAATCTGTCACCGCGGCAGGCGGCATTAATGGACCCCCATCACAGACTGTTTCTGGAAACGGCATGGAATACCTTAGAGGATGCCGGATATGGAAAAAACCGCATTATCGGGACGAATACGGGAGTTTTTGTCGGATTCAATCCAAGGCTTGAGTATAAGCAAATGATTATGGACACGAAACACGCTTCTCCCTCTGAAGCGTTGATCGGAAGCCTGCCGTCCGCGTTAGCCGGCATGCTTTCTTATCTGCTTGATCTGAAGGGGCCGAATGTCAATATCAATACGGCTTGTTCGTCTTCTTTGGTGGCTTTGCATTTGGCATGTCAGGCCATCAAAAACAAGGAATGTGACATGGCCTTGGCAGGAAGCATAAGGTTAAGTATTATGCCGGACATGGATATGGAGAGTACGGATGTAAGGATTGCCGCTCCTGACGGAAAGGCAAAAGTATTTGACGATAGCGCCGATGGCTGTACCGGCGGGGAAGGCGCCGTTGCCTTATTGTTAAAACCTTTAGGCAATGCCATGGAAGAAAGAGATAATATTTATGCGGTTATTAAAGGCAGCCATGTGAATTCGGACGGCAGGTCGGCCGGATTGACTTCTCCTAATGCGGCCGCCCAGACGGAACTAATATGCAATGCATGGCGAGATGCCCAGGTAGAGCCGGAATCCGTAACATATATGGAAGTACACGGAACCGGCACGTCGCTGGGGGATCCTATTGAATATGAAGGGTTAAAAAAAGCCTTTGAACGGTTCACGGGTAGAAAGCAGTTTTGTGCGGTCGGCTCAGTAAAGACCAATCTCGGGCATTTAGATACGGCGGCAGGGCTTCTAGGAGCAGTAAAGGCCATCTGTGCGCTGCAAAATAAAACGCTCCCGCCCAGTATTCATTTCCGGATTCCTAACCGGAAAATAGATTTTGAAAACTCCGCCTTATATGTATGCGGAAAACCGGAACCGTGGGAGTCTCCGGCCTATCCCAGAAGATGCGGGGTTACTTCTTTTGGTTTAAGCGGCACGAATGCCCATGTGGTGCTGGAAGAAGCGGAAAGCTATGCGAAGAAGAGCCGAGAAGTAAAAGATGACGTCAGGGTCTTGGTACTGAGCGGCACAACAGAAGCGGCGGTGCGGAGACTGGTTTCACGATACCATGAATTCATAAAGGACGAAAGAAACAGCCTTAGCATTGATGAAGTCTGCTTTACAGCCAATACGGGACGGGGCGATTATGCTATTCGCACGGCCTTTTTGTTTAAGACTGTGCAAGAACTGCTCAGCCAGATGGAAAGGGCAATAGCTTCCCGTGAATGGCAGACCAATGAAAAGACCGGCTTTTTATATGGGATAGCGGATGCCGGTCAAGATATCGGCCAAAATACGGAAGCGGATATACAGCTCCTAGGAAAAATACGTGACGAAAAAGACTTGGCCGCCAAATATCAGGGGATTTTAACGCTGTGCCGGCAATATGTAAAAGGATATGCTATTGCATGGAAGATCCTCTACGAAAAAAAACGCTATTATAAAATAAGCCTTCCCGGCTATCCTTTTGAAAAAAACCGCTGCTGGATCAATATGGGCGAAGGACAGGAAGACTTAAGTACCGGCCTTGCCGGAAAGGCCGCTGTATACCGGCAGGATATCAGCGACAGGGCATTAGATAAAGTGACGGTGAAAAAAGAAGCGGGTAAAGTAGCCGAACCGCTGACCGTAAGAATAGCTCAGATCATAGCTTATTGCCTAGGCTATCAGGCAGTGTCTTTAAAAGATAATTATTATCAGCTGGGCGGGGATTCCATCCAGGCCATCAAGGTCGTAAACTCTATCAATGAAATATTGCATATCCATATGAGTGTGGCGGACTTACTGAAAAGTTCCACTATTCAAGAGCTCGGAGCTGGTATAACGGCGGCCCAGGACAGTCAGGAGCTGATCATGCCTGTTGTAAGACAGGAAGCTTATGAATTGTCCTCTGCCCAGCAAAGAATATATTATGCATGTATTCTGGAAGGTAATACAACCAAGTACAATATGACCAACGCAGTAATCATAAAAGGGGAAATTGACCAGGAAAGGCTCCAAGAAGCTTTCCGTGCTCTGGCTGACCGGCATGAGTCCATGCGCACCGGATTTGTTTTGGCTGACGGTACGCCGCAGATGAAAATATCTGAGACTGTTAAGCTGGACCTGGAATATGAGCAGTCTGATGTAGCCGAGAACGAGATAGAAAGGATTGTAAGAACGTTCCGCAAACCTTTTGACTTAGAGCGGGCACCGCTGCTCCGGATTAAGCTGGTCAGAGTCAGCACAGATAAGCACTATCTGCTGTATGACGTCCACCACATGGTGTTTGACGGCTATTCTTTTGGAGTGGTACTTAAGGATCTGGTCAGGCTATATCATAATGACACGTTAGAACCGCTTACGGTACAGTATAAAGATTATGCCGTATGGCATAACAACCGGCTTAAGTCGGCGCAGCTAAAAGAGCAGGAAGCTTATTGGCAAAAAGAGTTTGCCAAGACGATTCCCTATACCCTGATTCCGCCTCATAAGGAAAGCAGGGAAAAAAGCGCGGATTCCCCGGGCAGTCTATGGCTTCGCCTGGAACGGGAAGACACAGAGAAGCTAAAACACATTGCCTTACAAAGTAAGGCAACTGTTTTTATGACCCTGTTATCCATATATGGCATATTGATATCCCGGTATACCGGGCAGGAAGAAGTAGTCATCGGCAGCCCGGTTGCCGGCCGTAATCATAGACAGACCCAGGATATCATCGGCAATTTCATCAATCTGCTGGCCCTGAAAATAAAAGTGCGTCCGAATAGTTACTTTAAAGGGTTCTTAGAAGAGGTCAAAGAGACTTGTGCCAAGGCATATGAGAATCAGGACTATCCTTTTCAGAACATCCTGCCCAATGATTCTATATTCAATGTTCTGTTTGCGTTTCATAGCAATCTGAAGTCCCAGGCTCTTACATATGGTGATTGGCACATAGAAGAATGTGAATATGATATCAATACAGCAACCTTGGACATTATCATGGATGCCGAGGAGACCGACGAAGGCTTGCTGTTTAATCTATCTTTCGATGGCGGAAGGTATGAACATATCTTCATGCAATTCATGCTGGACAATTACAAAGTGCTGCTGAAACAGGTCATAGACCATCCGGACATGAAACTGGAAAAGCTGATTTCACTTTCCGGATCAGAAGAAAGCAGGCTCATAAAAGAATATGGGCAAGGTGAGCAAGCTGTCTGGCAGGAAGAAACGATAATCAGCCGATATGAAGATGTATCGAAAAGAAATAATGAAAATACAGCCATTAGATGCAATGACAGGCATATGTCCTATAAGGAACTAGAGCAAAGATCCCGCAAGGTTGCCGCAGCATTACAGCGATATGGAGCAGCCAGGCATAAGGTGATCGCATTTATGCTGAACAGAACCGTAAACCTGCCGGTGGGGATGATTGCGATCCTAAGATCAGGTGCGGCATATCTGCCGCTTGACCCGGGCATGCCGGCGGAGCAGCTTGGCTATATGCTAAAGGACAGCCATGCCGATATGATCCTGACGGAAAGCCGGATAATTTCCGGCCTGCCTACGGAAATAAAACAATATCCGCTCATCAATATAGATGAAGGTGTGAATGGGCCGGAGGATTTTACAGGGGCTTATAAATATACCGGAGATTCATTGGCTTATATTATCTACACTTCCGGATCTACCGGGAAACCCAAGGGGGTAATGATAGAGCATAAGAGTTTATATAACTTTACTATAAGCATGAAACAGTTGCTTGGGCTTATAGAAGGACAGCGTATTTTAGCCTTAACCACCGTTTCATTTGATATCTGGGGACTGGAATCAATATGCGCGATGGCCTTAGGACTGGAATGTGTATTAGCGGACGAAGCCCAGCAAAAAGATATCTTTTTATTGGAACGTCTCATTGTGGAAAACCAGGTGGAAATCATCCAAGCCACTCCTTCCCGAATGGCGATGATACTGGAGCATGATAACTGTGAAGCCATGCTTTCACAGATCAAAATGCTGTTAATAGGTGGTGAAAAACTGGAAAATGCCTTATATAAACGGCTGAGAAAAGTATACAAAAATAAGATTTTTAATATGTATGGTCCTTCCGAGACGACGATCTGGTCAGCGGTGAAGGAGATCGTCACCGAAGATATTACCGTCGGAAGGCCGATACACAACACCAGTTTTTATATTATGGATGCGGGATGTAAGCTGAGACCCTTGGGATGCGCAGGAGAATTGTACATCGGCGGCAGGGGCCTAGCCAGAGGTTATATAAACAATAAGGAGCTTACAGAAGAGCGGTTTGTCATCAGCCCGTATGACAGTCAGGAGAAAATATATCGGACAGGCGATATGGCAAGATGGAATGTGGACGGGGACATTGAACTGATCGGGAGGAATGACAATCAGGTTAAACTGAACGGACATCGCATTGAGCTTGGCGGGATTGAAACGGTCTTAATGGAATATGCCGGGATCCAGCGGGCAGCAGTCCTTAAATGGGAAGAAGAAAGCGGCAGTTACTTGTGTGCGTACGTGACCGGAAAAGCAGATATTGATTTGCTGGCAGTAAAACAGTTTCTTAAAACCAGGCTCCCCCCTTATATGATACCGAAGTTTTTCTTAAGTCTTGCTAAGATGCCCCTTACCGCTAACGAAAAGGTGGATAAAAAGCGCCTGCCGAAGCCCGGTTCCCGGAAAACGTCTGCTACGGTTAAAAAAGAAGCGTCAGGCGATATCGAAAAAAGGATTTTGGCTGTATGGGAAGAGGTTCTCGGTACCGAGCAAATCGGACTGGACGATAACTTTTTTGACATCGGCGGAGATTCGGTTCTGTTGGTTAAATTACAGGCAAAGTTAAAAAAAGAATTTGGCTGGGAAATAAGTATTGCGGATTTCTTTGAAAACAGCACCATCATAAAATTGGCAGGGCTGTTAAGCACAAAACCCGGCAGCCATCAGGAAGGATTTACCGGAAGGGTTTGTGTATCAGCGGCATTTATGGCGAAGGGACAACATTCCGGCGGACATGCCGCCCTTTCTTATATGTTAGAAGGCGAGTGGAGTCAAAAGCGTTTGTTCACCAGCTTGGCGGCCTGTGTTTATGAGATTTCAGAAGAAAACGCCTTTACCCTATATACCAATCTGCCGGATGACAATATGATCTCTATCCTTAATTTTGAACGGGAGAAAAAGATAGAAGATTCAGAGGCGATGGCAGCTTTCTTGCAAGAAGTGGAACAAAAACTTTCATCCGGTTATAAAGAGACGGCAATCAATATGAAAAAGCGGGCTCTGCCTTTAAAAGGAAACAATATCAGAATTCTTTTCCTGAACGGGCATATCAAAGAGTCGCTTCTCTCCGTATGTGATATTGTCATTGAAACCGCCACCGCCGCCAGCTCGGTTAAAATCAATATGGAATATAGCGAAAGATTATCTCGTGACAGCATGAAGAAATTGCTGTCCTATTATATACAGATGATTAAGGCCGTCGGCCAATAAACAGGAAGGGAGCGTTACGGCATTATGCTTAAATTCGATATAGATGACGGAGTATTGGAACAAATAGAAGAAGTATCAATACGGGATATCGCCATTATTGGAATAGATATAAATCTTCCGAAAGCGGATAGCTTGGACGGGTTTTGGCGTAACCTGAAAAAATCGCGGGATTGTGTCGGCGTGATGCCGGCGGGCAGGCAGAAGGATATTCGCGCTTATCTAAGATATAAGGGGGAAGATAATCAGAAAACCAGATTTGCCAAAGGCGGATACCTGGAAGAGATCGATAAATTTGATTATGAGTTTTTCAAGATTCCTTATCATGAGGCTAAACTAATGGATCCTAACCAGCGTATTTTCCTGCAAAGTGCGTGGAAAGCCTTGGAGGATTCCGGCTACGGCGGCAACAAACTGGCCGGAAGCAATACCGGTGTTTATGTGGGATTTACTCCCGGGAGAGAATATTATCAATATATCAAGGAAGTAGATAAAAGAATGCTCCCTTATGCAGAAACGGGTAATTTAAGCTCGGTAGTAGCCTCGCGGATTTCTTATATTCTGAATTTGAAGGGTCCTAGCATGATAATAAACACCGAGTGTTCTTCTTCCCTGGTCGCCCTTCATCTGGCATGCCGAAGCCTGCGTAGTAATGAAATCGACATTGCCATAGCAGGAGGGGTAAGAATCGCTTTTTGCCCGGTGTATACGGATGAATTGCTGGGGCTGGAATCAGAAGAAGAAAGAATACGCACCTTTGATGACGACTCAGACGGGGCAATATTCGGGGAAGGCAGCATCGCCATAGTGATAAAGCGCTATGATAAAGCAGTGAAAGACCGGGACAGTATTTATGCAGTGATAAAAGGGAGCTGTATCAATCAAGACGGTTCCTCCGTGGGCATAACGGCTCCTAATGTGAGCGCCCAAGAGGAGGTAATCCGCGGCGCATGGGGGGACGCCGGTATCTTGCCTGACGATATTTCCTACATTGAAGCGCACGGAACGGGGACAAAATTGGGAGATCCGGTAGAGATTCAGGGAATCAACCGGGCATTCGGCCATTATACCGATAAGAAGCAGTTTTGCGGCATCGGTTCCGTAAAGACGAATCTCTCGCATCTGGATAATGTATCCGGCCTAGCCTCGCTGGTAAAATCCGTTCTAGCACTTAAGAACCGGCAGATACCGCCTAGTATTCATTTCCGCCTGCCAAATAGAAACATAGAATTTGAAACCTCTGCGGTGTATGTTAACAGCCGCTTATCGCCATGGGAAACCGATTGCTTGCCTAGGAAGTGCGGCGTCAGTTCTTTCGGGCTGAGCGGGACAAACAGCCACGTTGTTTTAGAAGAAAGCCCTCAGGAGCCGGAAGACCATAGCCGGACACTGTCCCGGCTGCCCCGGATATTTACGGTTTCCGCCGTAAAGAAAGAAGGGCTTTTAAGGCTGGCGGATCACATAAAGGAGTATATTTCTGATTTTCCTGAAACAGATATTGACGATGTCTGTTATACAATGAATACCGGCCGCGGTCATTACCGGCACCGGTTAGCAGTCATAGCCCATTCTTTAGAAGAATTAAAGCTGGCATTGGCGGCGGTCTGTCTGGACAGCACGCCGGATCACTTGCCCGAATCGGCATTATATGGAACCCATACAGTTCTTTCCCGGAAAAGGGAGGATCAGAAACCGGATGAGATAACATCGTCCGAAAAACAAGCATATGATCGGCTGGCCCGGGAACTTATCGAAAGGTATTCCGGTACAGATGAGCTATACGAACTTGCCCGCCTTTATGTTAAAGGTGCGGACATCGACTGGGATATTATGTACCGGCAAGAAACATTCAAAAGAATCCATCTGCCCACCTATGTGTTTGAAAAGAAACGCTGCTGGCTGGAAATTCAGGAAAACCGTCATCCGCTGATTGATTCAGCGGATATGGATGAAACGGCAGAATGGTATTGTTTCCATACCGAATTCAGCGTCGGCAGACATTGGGTGCTCAGCGAGCATAAGATATTTGACCGCTATATCGTTCCGGGAACCTGCTTTCTGGAAATGGCCAGAGAAGGGTTACAAAGAATTCAGCAAAAAGCCAACCTGTCGCTAACAAATGGAGCATTTGAGCTTAAAAATATCGCGTTCTTAACTTCTTTATCCACATCTGACCCGGACGCCGGAGTAAAAGTCCAGACTGTAATGAAGAAAAAAGGCGACGCTTATGCTTTCGTCATAGGAAGCGGATATTCGCGTGAAAGTATCACATGCGAAACATGGAAAATGATTTATTGTGAAGGAGAAATACGTGCCGGTGCCGTCGGATCAGCCGCTTCGTTTGCGGAAATCCGGGCAAGATGCCTAGATAAAATCGGAATAGAAGGCTACGGCCCCCCAAAGGAGCAGATTGTTCTGGGAAACCGGTGGACAAAGCTGGTGCAAGAGGTTTACGGCAATAACCAGGAATATCTTTTAAAATTGGAATTGCCGGAAGAGTATCAGAGTGATCTGGATGAGTATTATATCCATCCTTCCGTCTATGACATGGCCATAAATACCGTTACGCAGAATATGAAAGAAGAGATATACTTACCGTTTCATTACGGTTCTCTCAAAGTGTTTTTAAGAACAGAGCACGTACTGTACAGTTTTATTTATAACGTGGCAGTAAAGGATGAGGAGAACCTGCTTTCCTGTGATCTGGTTTTATTCAGCAAAGAAGGGAAGACAATTGCCCGAATAGAGGATTTTACAGCGAAAAGGATCAGCAGCCCGGCTGTAACGGGAGTTAAGGATTGTTACAGTTATAAGATTTGTTATATTGAGCAAAAGATAATTGAGCAAGAGATAATTGAGCCAAAAGCTCAGATAAAGGATGACAATATTGTAAGGCAGGTTTTGATCTTTGATCCTCAAAACAGGAAAGCCGCCCGAATCTGTGAGGGCATAAAAGCCAAAGGACATGATACGGAAGCAATGCCGTATGTAGCAGACTATGATGAGATAGCGGCACTGTGCGCAAACGGGAACATCAGTATTGTGCATCTATTGTCGTTAAGCAACGGGGAGGTTGAAACACCGGAATATTCATTGAAAAGGGGGATTTACAGCCTGCTCAACATAGCGAAAGCGGCAGCACAGGTTACCATGTTGCAAGGGTTAGAGCTAGTGGTGGTAAGTGATTTTATGAAACATGTCACCGAAGATGATCCGGTAAATCCTTATCATGCCTGCATAAACGGCCTGGTAAAAGTGATTGCTAATGAAATCCCCGGTCTATATTGCCGGGTAATTGATATAGATGGTCTTAATACTGCACATGCGCCCGGACATATCGTAGAAACTATCTGCTCTAAAAGCCAGATACCCTATATAGCCTATAGAAACGGGCGCTTCTATCGTGAGAGAATGGAACCGGCTGAATTGCCGGCGGCGGCAGATTTTTCCGATATGATCCGTAAAGACGGGGCATATGTTATCACCGGAGGCATGGGCGGGCTTGGCATCCGCATCGCAGAGTGCATTGGCGCAGCAGGCGCGGCAAACATCGCATTGATCGGCAGGCGAGACTTCGGCGCATCCAAAGAACGTGATCTGTTTTACAAGATAAGAGATACTGGAGCCGGCATCTTTTATTACCAAGCCGATGTAGCCGACCCGGTTGCTGTCGGTCAGGTTTTTCATGAGCTGCGCAGCCGTTTCGGGAGAATAAACGGCATCGTCCATGCCGCCGGGATATCGGATGATGCCCTGCTCAAGAATGTAACTAAAGAGCAATTCGCCAAGGTGCTTAAGCCCAAGGTGCACGGCACTCAGATATTGGCTGACATCACCCAAGACGACGAAATGGATTTTGTGGTTAATTTTTCGTCCATATCTTCTTTGTATGGCTATCTGGGCCAGGGAGCTTATGCGGCGGCCAATTCGTTCCTGGATGCAGCCAGGGCGTTACAAAATAATAAGACCAAAAGGTATTTGTCGATCAACTGGGCTCCTTGGAGCGGGGCAGGGATGGCGCATGAGAGCGGGCAGAAGGATGTCAATATTTTTAAGATGCTGCCGGTTGCTGCGGGGGTGGAATTCTTTCAAAGAGCCTTGCTGAGTAAGCATAGCAATCTGATCATCGGAAAAGTAGACTACGAGAAACTAAAGCCTATATATGAAAAGACGGGCTACCAGTTTGATAAGGAGATGCTAAAACACTTGCAAAGCAAAGCGGCTAAGGCACCGAGGACTCTGACTGGCAGCGGCCCTAGGATAGAAAAGAATCTGCTTGCAATCTGGAACCGTATCTTGGGTATCGAAGACATTGATGTTTATGAGAGCTTTTTAAATCTTGGCGGTGACTCGATTCAGGCTATTGCCCTGATGAAGGCGGTGGATCAGAAATATCCGGGTAAAGTAAGGGCGTCTGATATATTCAGCTATCCATCCATAAAGGAGATGGCGCAGTACATTAGCAGCCAGTCAATAGATCAAGATAGCGATAGACTTAAAGAGATAACTGATATATTGTCTGACCTGGAAAGCGGAAAGATACAAGTAAGCGAAGCAAGACTTCTGCTGGATAAAAACAATCGATGAAGGAGAAGATCATATGTGCGGTATATGCGGCTATTTCGATCTAAAAGGGGAAAACCGGTTCCCCCAGAATAAAATCAACATATTGATGAGCATGGCAGACACTTTAAAACACCGCGGGCCTGACGATATCCGCTATTTCATGGATGAAAATATCGGACTGGGATTTACAAGATTAAGCATTATCGACCTGGAAGGCGGCTATCAGCCGATGAGCAATGAGGATCATACTGTTTTCATGATATGTAACGGAGAAATATTTAATTATAAGGAGTTAAAGAGAGAGCTGTTGCAAAAAGACCATGTATTTCGTACCCGTTGTGACGTGGAAGTGATCCTTCACCTCTATGAAGAATATGGCCTCGATTTTATCAGCAGTTTGAATGGACAATTTGCCTTCGCCCTGTATGACTGCCGGAATAAGAAACTTATCTGTGCAAGGGACCACGTTGGCATTGCCCCTTTTTATTATACGGTTGTTGATAAGATGTTTATATTTGCTTCTGAAATCAAGTCCATTTTTCAGCACCCCTATGTAAAAAAGGAAATTGATCTTACCGGGCTGGATCAGGTTATGAATTTCCCTGGCATCGCCAGCCCGAGAACCCTGTTTAAGAATATCCGGAGCTTGGAGCCTGGTCATTTCCTTGTGGTGGACAAAGATCACGGGATAGTCAATAAAGAATATTGGGATCTGATTTACGATAAGGACGAAGAGGGACAAAAAGAGGGCAAAGAAGAATACTATATCGAGCGTCTAGATGAACTGTTAACGGAAGCGGTAGAAAAAAGGCTTCAGGCAGATGTACCGGTGGGATTCTATCTGAGCGGCGGTTTAGATTCTGCTTTAATTGCCGGTAAGATACACCAAAACAATAAAAACCTGGAGCGGAATTCATATTCAATCAATTTTACTGACAAAACCTTTTCCGAAGGCAAGTATCAGCGGCTGATGGCCCAGCATCTTAATTCAGTCCATCATGAGATCCCGTTTGACATAAACGGCATCGTAGCAAGACTGAAAAAAGCCGTCTATCATTCGGAAACAGCCTTAAAAGAAAGCTATAACACGGCTTCATTAGCCTTGTCTGAGCAGGTGCGCTCCGATCATGTGAAGGTAGTTCTTACCGGCGAAGGCGCTGATGAATTGTTTGGCGGCTACATAGGATACCGGTTTGACTGCTTAAAAGCAAAGCAAGCCACCCTGACGTCCGCCAGTACTATTGACGCCGATGAAAGAGAAATAAGAAAGCAGCTTTGGGGGGATGAGATTTTTCTATATGAGAAATATCACTATGAATATGCAAGGAAAATCCGAATCCTGTATTCTGATAAAGTCAATTCCCGATATGATGATTTTAACTGTTTCCGCCATCCCCTGATCAATAAAGAGAGAATAAGAGGTATCAATGTATTTAATAAAAGATCTTATATAGACTTCAAGCTGAGGATGGGGGATCATCTGCTGACCGATCACGGCGACCGGATGGCCCTTGCCAATTCAGTAGAGGCGCGTTATCCATTTTTAGATAAAGATGTAATAGAATTTACCAGAAAATTGCCGACGGACATGAAGCTGAGGAACTATAAGGAAAAGTATATAGTTAAAAAGATTGCCGAAAAAACCGTGCCTAAGGAAATTGTAAACCGTTCCAAATTTGCCTTTGTAGCACCTGGGAGCAGCGATCTGTTAAGGCTTAAGCAAGAGTATATCATGGATATGTTATCCTATGAACAGATAAAAAGACAGGGAGTCTTCAATCCGGACACGGTTGAGGCATATAAAAAACAATATGCCCAGGCAGATTTTAAGCTCAATGTGCCATATGATGACGATATTCTGATTATTGTTTTAACCTTTAACATATTACTCGATCAGTTCGGCATGCAAGGATCAATAATTTAAGAGGAAAGCAGGGTATAATCATGGAAAAAACCATACAGGAGAAACTACTGGGAGCATTAGTAAAATACCAAAACAGGACGGCGATCGAATACGGGAATAAACGGATTACCTATAGTGAGGTTGATCAAAGATCGGAGATGTTTAAAAACCGGCTTTGTAGGGAGAAAACGGCAGAAAAGACGCCGATCGGAATCCTGTCTGACGATAAGGTAGAAATGGTGGAAGCCATGATCGGGATATTGAAAGCCCGCGGCTTATTTGTTCCTTTAGACAGTAACTCGCCGGACACAAGACTTAAAGCAATGGCGCAATACAGCGGATTAGAGTATATCATTGCCGATAAAAAGAACGCGGAAAGAGCAAGCAGCCTGTTGCCGCCTACCGGAAAAGTCATCCTGGCCATACCGGACGAAGGACAGAAGCTGCTAGGAAAGAACGGTGCCTATGAAGCGGATGATCCCATCTATATCTTCTTTACCTCAGGAACCAGCGGCAATCCTAAGGCAATATTGGGGAAAAACGAGAGTCTCCTGCATTTTGTCAACTGGGAGGGGAATTATCTTGAAAAAGACGGTATTTTACGGGTCAGCCAGCTGACCTCCCCCGGTTTTGATGCCGTTATGCGCGACATCTTTGTTCCGCTGTGTTTTGGCGGGACTATCTGCATTCCGGAGAAAAGAGAGATTATCTTGGATGCAGGACAGTTAGGCAATTGGATAGAAGAAGCGAAAGTTACCGTGGTGCACTGTACCCCTACCCTGTTCAGGCTGATTGACGAAGCCAGAGAGGGAAGAGAGAGATATCCGGAACTTCAGTATGTTTTGATGGCGGGAGAGCGAATCCAGCCGGGTACTCTGAAAGGATGGTATGAAAAAGAGGGGGAACGAATCCAGCTGGTGAACTTATATGGGCCATCGGAAACGACAATGGTAAAAACATGGTATGAGATAATGCCGGCCGACGTAAATAAGAAAAACATCCCGATAGGTAAACCGATGGATGGGGCGGCTGTCCATATCATGAATCAAGCATACCAAGAATGTGATGCCGGTGAAGAGGGTGAAATATGGATAGAGACCAGATATATGACACTGGGATACTACAGGAATGAAGAATTATCCGGAAAATCATTCTTAACGGTGCCGGCGGAAGGAGATTCGTTAAGACGGCTGTACCGGACCGGTGATTATGGAAGAGTTCTGCCGGATGGCAATCTGGAGTATCTGGGTAGAAAAGACCGACAGGTAAAAATAAGGGGGAACCGAATTGAATTAGCCGGGATTGAGGAAGTCCTGCTGTCTTATCCCGGCATCCGGGAAGGTCTGATTCATGTAGAAGATGAAGAAGAAGCCAGGCATTGCTGTCTTTGCGGACTCACTTCCCAATATGACGGAGTATCGATAGGAGAAGACGGCATCTGTAATGTATGTAATGAATACAAGGAATACCAAGGTCTGACGGATGAGTATTTCCGCACCATCGACGAGCTGGCGCCAAAACTAAAACAGACACCGGGCAGTCAATATGACTGCATACTGCTTTACAGCGGAGGAAAAGACAGTACCTACGCCCTCTGCCGCCTAGTCGAAATGGGCGTCAAGGTGCTGGCGTTCGTGTTTGATAATGGCTATATATCGGAGGCGGCCTTTAAAAATATAGACAGGGTAGTGAGTGAATGTGGCGTGGATTGCGTCATCCAGACCCAGGAAGATATGAACAAAGTCTTCTTAGCCGGGCTTAAGGAAGAATACAGCGTATGCAAAGGATGCTTTAAGGTGTTGACCACCCTGAGCACCAGATATGCATATGAAAATCATATTCCCATTATTATAAACGGCCTCTCTAGGGGACAGATATTCGATGTCAGGCTGTATGACATACTGAAACAGGGCAAGATTAATAATGTAGCGGAAATAGAAGAAAAGATATTAGAGCAAAGATACCTCTATCATGCCAAACAGGATTATGTAACCCAAATGCTCAGTAAAGGAATGGAACTGGAAAGGGATGTAATTGAAAAAACAGAAATCGTTGATTTTTACCGATATACTGATGTAACAAAAGAAGAAATCCAAGATTTTTTAAAAAGCCGCAGCGATTATTGGCGACAGCCCCAGGATACCGGCTCATGTTCCAGCAACTGCCGGGTCAATGACGTGGGAATATACGTACAGAGAAAAGAAAAAGGATATGACAACTATACCTTCCCCAACAGCTGGGAGGTACGGCTGGGGCATATTGAACTGGAGCAGTCAAAGCGGGAACTGGAAGAAGAAATAAATCACGAAAAAGTGGCAGAAATCATGAAGGAAATCGGATATGAGGAAAATCCGGTCAAGGAAGAAAGTAAAAAAAATATAATCGCTTATTATGTTGCGGATACAAGCATTAAAGAAAATGACGTGTATGAATTCTTAAAAGAACGCCTGGCGGCATATGAAGTCCCGTCCGGGATCAGACAGATCGGGAAGATTCCCATGAACCGAAACGGCAAAGTCGATTACCGGGCCTTGCCGAAAATAGGGGCAATGTACAGAAAAAAGGAATCAGCCTATTTGGATGAGATAGAGATCAAGCTTGCCGCCATATGGAGCGAGATTCTTCAGACAGATCAATTTGACAGGACAGATAACTTCCTTGCCATAGGAGGCCATTCGCTGAAAGTGATGACGATGATTTCTATGATATACGAACAGTTTGAAGTGGATATGCCGCTGGAAACCGTGTTTAACGACGCAGTTATCAGTAAGCTGGCGGAATATATCCGCACCCATGCGGGAAGCGCAAAGGAAGAGATAGTGCGGATTCCGGAAAGCGCAAGCTACAAACTGTCGTTTCAGCAGATCGGCTTATATATGGAAGAACAGCTAAACAGTCTGGCGACCGGGAATAATAACGCCATGCTGATTAAGATAAACGGCCGTTTGGAGGTAAAACGTCTGGAAACCGCGCTGAGGAAGCTCGTGTATCGGCATGAGATATTGCGGATGTCTTTTGGGATATCGGGAGATGAGATCGTGCAGTATGTTCATGAGCAGATACCTTTTGATTTATCGGTTGTAACCGAAGAGGACTGTGATATCAGCACATATATAAAGCCCTTTGATTTAACCAAAGCGCCGCTGATAAGAACGACATTGTTTATGAACCGGCAAGGTACCAAATTACTGATAGACTATCACCATATCGCCGGGGACGGACTATCGGCCATGATCATGGTCAGTGAACTGGCTGACCTCTATGCAGATAAGCCCTTGGATGAATTAGCGATCCAGTATAAAGACTTCGCATCATGGCAGTTTAAGCAGCGGACAGAAATGGATCTAACGGAGAAAAGAAAGTACTGGCAGGATGTTTTCGAGGGGTTCAATCCTCAAAAGGGAAAATGGGACAGGCATGACCCTGACGAAAAAGATGTATATAAAGGAGCAGATAAAGATTTAAATATCGAGGATGAGGCCTTGTTCAACCGTTTGAACCAGTTGGCAGTCAAGCATAAGATGACCCTCTTCATGGTTTACTTGGCTGCTTTCGGCATTGTATATTCCAAATACACGGCATCAGAGGACGTTGTAATCGGAACGCCGTTACATGGAAGGGAGCAGGAAAAGCTGCAGAAGCTGATCGGAACCATGACGAACGGGGTTCCGCTGCGGAGTTATCCTTCCGGCGCGAAGACTTTTGCCCAATATGCCGAGGAGATCAAGGGCGTTCTCATCGGAGCCATCAACAACCAGCAATATTATCTAAGTGAGATCGTCCAAGACCTGACCGATAGCAACTACCTGTTAAAATCGTATTTATTTGATACCGTCTTTACTATGTTTGTCCTTGAAGAAGAGGTTACGAAAAGTGACGGTATCGAATTTGAATATGAAAATGATATTACCACTGTCGAAACGCAGAAAATGCGCGTAATAGTCCGGATCCTGCCGGAGAAGGTAAGGGTCAAGATTAAATATGCGGAAGATTATCTGGAAGAAGCAATGGTCAGCAGAATGATTGAAGACTACCATGCAGTGCTGGACATGGTTTCCCGAAATGATATGATCAAAATAGCCGATATCAGCCTAGCGGCGGCAGTGACCGTTGCGGCAGACAGCAGCAAGACAGACGTAGATTTCAATTTTTAAGCCCGGAATGTTTCGGCAAGGGAGATGAGATATGCATCAGGTGAAAACATATATATTAGAGCAAGTTGCCAGCGGCCGCCTTCATAAAGAGAGTGCGGCCAGAATGTTTTTAGAGATGGAAGAACATGAAACCGGCGTGAGCGGCGCGGCCAGTGAGGGGAATAATAAATACGCGGAACCTGAGCCAGTATCAAGGGTACCAGGTTATGAGGATGCATTTCCCCTCCTGCCCGCCCAAAAGATGATCCTTTTGCATCAATTTATGAAGCGGGATACGGCTTATAACATCCCCCGGGCGCTTTTCTTGGTAGGGAAAGCCGATATAACCCAAATCAATGCGGTCTTTCAACAGCTGGTAAAAAGGCATCGGGCTTTACGTACCTCCTTTCATCTTGCGCGGGGGGAATATATCCAAAAAGTAAATGATCAGGTCGATTTCTCCGTTGAATATGTAAAAATAAGCAAGGGTGCGGCCCATGACGACCTAGATGACTTTATTAAGCGTTTCAATCTGGAGCAAGCGCCGCTGTTCCGGGTCAGGCTGGTAAAGTATGCGGAACAGGAATATTTGCTGCTGATGGATATCCACCATATTATTGCCGACAGAAAATCTATCGCGATATTAATAAACGAATTTCATGAGCTCTACCGCGGGAGCGGCCTGCCCGAAATAAAACATCATTATGGACACTATGTGGAATGGTATAACCGTTTTATGGCATCAGAAGAGGGAAAACAGCAAGAAAGCTTTTGGCTGGAGCAATTTCAAGACGGACATATGACAACCGAACTGAAAACGGATTTTGCTAAAGAAGGAATCAGTAAATATACGGAAGGCTCGCATTATTATGAATTTGCTGATGAATACCGCGACACGATACTTCGGTTCTGCACGGAAAGCGGCATTACCCTAAACATGCTTATGCTTTCCGCTTACTATGTCCTTTTGGGGAAATGGCTGGAACAAGACGACCTAGTGGTCGGATTGAGCTGTGAAGGCAGAACCCGGCCATGGTCCCGGAACATAATCGGAATGTTCGTCAATATGCTGCCAATCAGAAATTACCCTTCGAGCCGGAAAACCTTTGAAGGGTTCCTAAAGGATACTAGGGATATTTTATTAAAAGCATATGCTAATCAGGAATATCCGTTCGATGTGCTGACCGAAAAGGTGATTCCTAAGTTAAATATTGAAGGAAAACTTGTTAACACGCTGTTTATTATGCAAAGTACGGATTACGGGGACTTGGAGCTGGAAGGGCTTCAGGTGAAGGCTTATCATGATTATATTGAAACAGATGGGCGTTTTGATTTACAGGTAAACGTGTTTAACACCGCGGAGAAACATCTGAATGTATGCTTTATATACAGTAAAGAACTGTTCACTGACAAAACGGTTAAAATGCTTTTGCGCGAGTACATAAGTATTTTGGAGCAGGCAGTCGATACTCCGGGCAAGCTGCTGAGCGATTTTGAGATAAAATTATCATAAACTAATTGCCATGAATATCTATGTAAATTTGTCGCAGAAAGGATGACGGATATGGATAGGTACGAAAAGAATATATTGATTTCCAGCAATAAATACCAGAAGGAATATGAGAATTGGTTGGATAGGCTGTCAGGGTACGAAGCAGCTACTTTACTCCCTTATGACTTTTATAATGATGAAAAGCGGATTAGAAAAGAATATGATTATGATTTTGCGAACATTACTTATGAAAAAATCAGGTTATTGTGCGGTCAATCCGACTATGCTATATATATCTTGCTGATTGCCGCCATATCTTATCTGCTCAACAGCTATACCGGGCAGCCGGAAGTGCTGTTTGGCATTCCGGCCATGCTAGAAGACATAGATAAAGTAAACGGAATCCTGGCTTTTGGCTACCGTCATACTGAGAATAAAAGCTTTAAGCAGTTATTATTGGAATCCAAAGATGCAGTGAGTCAGGCATATAAGAATAAAATCTATCCGCTCTATCACGTCTTTGAAGCGCTGGGGCTTCCGCTCAAAGGCGGGGAGCCGCTGTTTAGGATTATTGTCAAAGAGGAGGGTCTGCACGGTACAGACGACACTGGATCAGAGGATGCCGACCTAGTTTTCCGGTTTAAGATAGAAACAGATAGGATGGGAGTGAAACTATTATATCATGAAGGGTTATACCGCGCCGAGACAATTATGCATGTGCTAAGCGATTTAGAGAAAGTTATCCGCTTCTTTCTGTCAGATTATAACATCATGATCGGCAGCATCCCGGTTCCGGAGGAAGCACAGCGGCAGTCATGGAAAGAAAAAGCAGTAGCTATGAAAGCACATTATGCAACGGCAGTTTTGGAAGAAACGCAAGATGCGGATGCTTATGTAGAACCCCGAAATGTGAAAGAACATGAGCTGGCAAAGATATGGGAAGAGATTTTAGGCATTCAGGATATAAGTATTAAAGCAAACTTCTTTAAACTAGGCGGAGATTCTATCAAGGCCATCCGTATGGTGGCAATGCTGCCACACTATAAATTTTCTGTAAAGGATATCTATACATATAGCACAATAGAGCAATTAAGCCCCAGCTTGGTTGCCGCCGACGAGGCAATCAGCCAAGAACCGTTCGTAGGCGATGTTCCGCTTTCTCCTATCCAAAGAAGGTTCTTTGAAACAAAAGGTTTTCGTTGTTCCCATTATAACCAATCCCTTATTCTGCACGCCGCCAAGGGGTTTGATATGGAGACGGTACGCCTGACGGTAGAAGGAATTGTCAGGCATCATGATATGCTGAGAGCTAGGTATCAAACAGATCATGCCCCAATCTTGCAGACAGTGCTTCCCGCCGCCAGAGAAACCATTGGGCAGTTTTGCCGGATAGAGGAATTTGATATGGCAAATGAGTCGGATATGCTGGCGCAGATCAATGAAATACAGGCAGGTCTTGACATCCAAAACGGGCCGTTGATCAAGGTGGCTTGTTTTCATAAACATGACGGTGACCATCTCCTTTTCGTTATCCATCATCTACTGACCGACGGTTTTTCCTGGCGTATTATCCTGGAAGATTTTGCGCAGGGATATAACCAGATGTTACGGCATGAAGAATTCCGGCTGATCAATAAGACACATTCATATAAAAGCTGGGTGGACAGGCTGATTGACGATACGAAAGGCAGCAAGCTTGCATCCGCACAGGAATATTGGCTGAAGCTTGCCGATGAAATCACAGCTGGCCGGCCGGAAACAATTAAGGTCTGGTCGCTGCTGAAAACGCGGAAAGACCGCCCCATTGTTTTTACCCAGGAACTGACCAGACAGATGCAAGAAAAATCCAGCAGCTTATTCCTTAATATGGATCATATCCTGCTCGGCTGTACAGCCCTTGCCCTTAAAAAAACCATGGGCATCGAGAGCTTTGTAACAGATATCGAAGGTCACGGCCGGGGCGGCCTAGATGAAGAAATCAATATCGCCCGAACGGTAGGATGGTTCACCAGCGTTTATCCGGTTTTTATTCAGGTTAAGGAAGATATTCCCCGCCGATACATCGAAAAAATCGCCGATTATCTCGGTACCATACCAAACGGCGGGCTGGAATTCGGAAGCTTAAAATATCTGTCGGAAGATAGAATGATAGCCGAAAAGCTGGACTTTACGTCAGATGTCCGCTTTAACTATCTGGGAGAGTTTGATCAAAATATTAATTACGATCTATTCACTATCTCTGACTTGGATTTTGGTAATACGGCTGACCCGGATATGCCTCTGAATTATCTGCTAGATATTACCGGGCTGATCATAGAGAAGAAACTCCGGGTTAACTTCAACTACGCCCATGAGCAGATAGATGAAACCAGGATGAATGGATTTGAAGAGCATTTCCGCGCCGCCGTAGCCGCATTTTTAAGCAGCGAAGGCGATAGGACAGCAGACAAGAATTCCCAAATATATATCGAGGGCATTGAGCCGTTTAACGAGGTCATCTATAAAGACTGTTTTTATAATGCCCTTTTTCCGGTATTGCAATACTACGGGTATGACCGGAACGAGGTACTCTGCAATGACGTGCTTATTTATGAGAGTTCAGATAACGGCGGCAGTATTGAGGCTTCTTATATTATACGGGATAAGCTGTTACATTTATTAAACAATTGCGGATTAAAGATCAACCGAATCGTACATAGCAACGACATTATCAGCAACGTGAAGTCGGCCCTGGCAAGAGGCAGGATGGCAATTATTCAGATCGACTGTTACTATAGCCCGCTCAGGGAAGATACATACAAGATTGAGCATTGGCCACATACCCTGCTTATTTACGGATATGACGATGAGCTTAAATCGGTGTATATTCTGGAACAAAGCGATAAGAACAGCCTTGATTTTAAGGAACAGCAGATGAAATATCAAGATATAATCACCGCATATGAAGGCGCAAGGGATCATTTCGCGGCAAACAGACAATATCCGTCTTATATGGATTTTGGGCCTTCCCCGGCCGCCACCGTAGAACAAAGGCACGTAAGCAGCTGTGTGCTTCTGTTGCAGCATATCAGGAATCATAAAAAAGAGATCATGGACGGGCTTAGGGAATTAAAAAGCTTTATCGCCGTCTATAATGAAAAAATCGAAGAAGCGGGCTGGTTCGAAGAAGCGGCAGACCGGCTCTATTTTACTTTTCAAAACATCTCAAAAGCCCAGCATGCTCAAAAATATCGGTTGGAACATGTCCTAGAGGAAGGATTGATAAATACGGACAGCCTGAATGAATTGGTACACGGCTGGCGACTGACCCTGGCTTTCATAGAACGCTATAAGATGAACGGGAAATACAGTCTGAATTCACTGCGTAAAACGGCGGAGAACTTAAACAGACTTTATCTGACCGAAGAGCGTCTTGTGAAATCCTTAATTGCCAACGTGCCTATTGAGGAGAAACGACATGAAGAATAATACTGAAATATACCCATTGACACAGCCCCAGAAGCGGATATGGCTGACGCAGATGCTTCATCCTGATTCGGTCATGTTTCATATCGGGGGCTATGTGCTGGTAAAAGGAGCGCTGGATCCGGTAAGGCTAAGAAAATCGATAGCTAAGGTGATAAAAAGGAATATCATATTCCATACGCGGATTATGGAACAGGACGGCGAATATTATCAATATTACCAGCCGGAAGCCGGAAACGTGACCTTTGAAGACCTGAGCCGCTCATGTCTTGACGAGGGCGGCTTGGAACAATGGGCGCAAAGACGGGCGGCGGTTCCTTTTGTTTTGAAGGATAGTTTTTTATACCAGTTCATCGTTTTCCAGCTCAACAGTCGTGCTTGCGGGTATTTCGTCAAGCTGCACCACGTGATTGCCGACGGCTGGTCATTCCAGCTATTAACCAACATGATCAGCGATCAGTACGAAGGACAGGATGTTGCCCCCGCTGATTCATATCTTGTCGATTTTCTGAAGGAAGAAGCCAATTACTTGCAGTCGGCAAGATATGCGAAAGAGCGGCTCTTCTGGAAGGAGAAACTGGACAAGCCTGGTCTGTCCGGGGACAGAGCCGCTTCTGAACTGGCCGGAAAAAGAAAAATAGTGCATATAAGCCGGGATATCAAAGAACAGCTAGAACAATACGGAAAAGAATGTGGTGTCTCTTTAAATGCGGTTTTATTGACGGCATATTTGATATATCTGGGAAAAAGTACCCATGAAAATGATATTACCATAGGCATTCCCTTTGCCGGCAGAAATACAAAGGAGGAGTGGGAATCACTTGGCATGTATGTAAGCTCGGTTCCGTTCCGATTTCAGATTGATGCAGATGAAACTGTTTCCCAAATGGCGGTCCGGGTACTAAAGGAGCTGACGACAAGCTTTTTACATCACCGCTTTCCATATAACATGATAGTGAAGGAGCTGGGACTGGCCGGGACGGCAGCCGAAAGTCTGTATGACAACTGCTTTAATTATTATAATTTGAAGCTGCGTAATAAAATAGCCGGTTTGGAGGCCGCCGGAAGGGAATTTTATAACGGCGAACAGCATTACTCCCGTCAGGTCATTATCAAGGGCTGGGACGAAAACTCAGGATTGCAGATGGAAATAGACTATAAGGTTTCCGTCTATCCAGACAGTGAGGCAAGACAGATGGCTAAGCAGCTGCTCGGCCTTATTTCCAGCTTAAAAGAGAATAAGGACCGTAAAGTGAAGCATATCTCATTATTGTCCCAGACTGAGTACAGGCAGTTGATTTATCAATTTAACGATACGGATAAAGCCTATCCTGTCAACAAAAGCGTCGTGGAATTATTTGATGAGCAGGCATCAATGAAACCGGATCGCATTGCCCTGGAAGATGGGGATGATTTTCTTACCTATGGAGAATTACATCATAAAACAAACCATCTAGTTACTATACTTAAGGCAAAAGGAGTAAAAAAGGGCAGCAGAGTAGGGATTATCACCAGGCACTCCTTTGAGACAATAATCGCTATGCTGGGAATATTGAAACTGGGCGGTGTTTATATTCCCATAGATGACCAATACCCAAAGGCCAGGATCGATTATATCATCGAGGATGCGGCAGTAGAACTGATCCTGACTAATTCCGCTTATGGCAAGGACGAGGTAAACGGCAGGGAAGTAGTTTGTCTGGAGCACGAGAAGCTATCCCCGGGCATAGACCATGAGACAATAACCTGTGAAACAGATCCGGAGAGTCCGGCATATATTTTATATACATCCGGGACGACCGGGAAGCCCAAAGGAATCATCGTGACACATATGAGTCTGGCCAATTATGTCATATGGGCTGATGAGATGTATATCCATGGTGAGGATGTAGCCTTCCCGCTATTTACCTCGCTGTCCTTTGATTTAACCGTTACCGCGGTTTTTACGCCGCTGATCAGCGGGAATAAGATCGTCATTTATCGAGATGACAAAGAGGAATATGTACTGTACCGTATCATAAAAGATAACAAGGTACAGGCCGTCAAGCTGACCCCTTCCCATATGTCTTTGCTGACAGATCAGGCCTATCGAGAATCTTCGGTTAAAAGGCTAATAGTGGGAGGCGAGCAGCTTACCTGCGCCCTAGCAGAGAAAATAACGGCAAATTTCGGCGGGAATATGGAGATATTTAACGAATATGGACCAAGCGAAGCTACGGTGGGGTGCATGATTTATCAATACAGCCAGGAAAGGGACAAGGGTTTCGCCGTGCCCATAGGGAAACCGGCAGCAAATACCAAAATATATGTTTTAGGGGCGGACAGGAGTCCGGTTCCTATAAAGGAAACCGGCGAGATATTTATATCCGGAAAAGGATTGGCCGCCGGATATTTAAATCAAAAAGAACTTACCGACGAGCGTTTTATGGAAAACCCTTTTGAGGAAGGACAAAAAATGTATGCGACCGGCGATCTGGCCAGATTTATCAGCGATGTCTGCATTGAATACATAGGAAGAAAAGATCAGCAGATCAAAATAAACGGCCGGCGCATCGAACTAGAGGAGATTGAACATGTGATAAAAGGCATCCCGACTATAAAAGATGCGGTCATTCTGTATAAAGACGGTAAGGATGGGTTCACGGGGCTGTGCTGTTATTATGTGAAAGATGGTTCCGTCACGCCTGCTAAGCTGCAGAAAGAAGCTGCCGTTAAGCTGCCGCAGTATATGATACCGGCTTGGTTTGTCGAGATTCCGGCGGTTCCTTTGACAGCCAACGGGAAAACCGACAAAGATGCGCTTCTGAGCATAAAAATTGGGCAAGGAAAAACAAAACCGGGATCAGAAAACTATGACGCGGCAGACAAGGCTTTGCTAACAGGAATCAAGGAGGTTTTAAAGACAGAAAATCTTTCCCTCGCGGATAATTTTTATGAACTGGGCGGAGATTCCATCCATGCCATAAGAATTGCTTCCCGATTATCGGAGGCCGGCTTTCGGATCAGAGCTGTTGATATCCTGGAACATCCCAAGCTTTATGACATGGTTAAGCAGATGGAGCGGGCATATCGTCAGGACAACATCGAAGCAGATGGTGAAGCAGAGCTTACGCCGGTTATTTCCCGGTTTTTCAGGATGAATCACCGGAATCCCCATTATTATAACCAGAGCCTGGCCGTCCGGCTGGACTGCCGGATTAATAAGGGGCAGATTGACGAAGCATTTACTTGCCTTGTCAGATTTCATGATTCCCTGCGCATGAATTACAAGAAGGAAAAGCATAAATTATTCTATGAAGAAAAATATCGGAAGTCAGGGTTTCAATCGGCTTATGTTGACCTTTCGCAAGTAGATGAAAAATTAATAGAGGAAGCGGCTATAAACATCAGTGAAAAAATAAAAGCCGGGTTTGATATTGAAAAGGATCTATTAATCCGGACATGCTTGTTTAAGCTTTCAGCAACCGAACAGATACTCCTGATAACGGCGCACCATATCATCATAGACGGTATTTCATGGGGGATATTACTCGACGATCTGGAAAAGCTGTTAAAGCTTTCCCTGACCAGTCAAGCTATGGATTTGTCCGGTAAATCAGCCAGTTATCAAAGCTTCAGCAAGTACTGGCTGGAAAACAGTGCCGGCGATTCCAGGTTCAAAGCAGAATATCTGGAAAAAGTGAATATGGCCCGCTCCGGCTTTATACGGACGCCGCACTATGCCACTTATAGGAACAGTATAAAAAAGCAGGTTTTGGTTTCGGCCGAACTGACGGCTCGTTTATTTGGCATGGCCGGCAGGAATATCGGGACGAGTGAACTGGGAGCACTCGTAGCGGCAGCGGTAATGGCCCTTTACAGGATAGATAAAGATTTATGCCGGATCATTGACCTCGAGTGGCACGGCCGGAACGCGGCAGCGGGAGAACGGGATCTTTCAAGGACAATCGGCTGGTTTACCATTATAACACCGGCTGTGATTGAAGAGCATGAGAACGGGGCAACAAGCATCGTCAAGGCAGTTGAAAGGGCAATAAATAAGTCCCGGCAAGCCAGCGATGAATGTTCCTTTGTGACGTGGTACGCCGATCGCCGCGCCGGCCAAGAGGCTATAATGAAATTAAACTACTTGGGGAATTACACTGCCATGTTAAACCGAGAGCTGTTCCAATATGCCGACTTTCCTGCCGGGGAAGATATAAGCCCTGATAACTACATGATGAATGCCTTGGAAGTCAATGCGGTCATCATTGATTCGGTATTAAGGATAAGCTTATTGGCCGACCGGGAAGTCTTTGACGATGCCATGACAGAGCAGATAGGCAATGACCTGCCGCGATTTTTGGAAGAGCTGATCCGGATGAGCGAGGAATCCGATGACACCGGTATTCTGGCGGGACATTTTGATACCGTGGACTTGTCGGAAGAAGATATGAAGATCATTTTTTCCTAAAAGGCTGTCACTACTATAAAATATTAAAAAACAGGAGAATACGGGATGAGAAATTCATTTAAGAATCCGCTTTATGCACCAGGGGTACAGCTGGCGTCTATTAAAGAACTGATAGTGTTTGCTGCCGGTCAATACGGCACCAAGGCAGCGTTTCGCTACAAAAAGGAAGATCAGATAATAATCAGGACTTATGCTGAGCTATACCGCGATGTGAAGCTACAGTCAGGGCTGTTTAAATCCTTGAATCTGCCGCGGAAACATATTGCCATTATCGGGAAGACTTCTTATGAGTGGATTGTCACATACTTATCAATTATGTATTCCGGTATGGTAGCGGTTCCGATTGATACGCAATTGCTCCCGCAGGAATATGGCAAATTACTTAAGCGGGCAGATGTGGATTGTGTCGTCTGTGAAAAGAAGCTCAAATCTTCTATAGATGATTTGCAGCTTACAGGATCACCTTCTATTCTATGCATGGATGAGGAAAAAACCAATGCAGATGCAGCGCGGGAGCTGCTTTCCGACGAAATTTCCGATCAGATAGATGTCAATGCTTTGGCAGTTATTGTATTTACATCGGGAACAACCGGCGAAAGCAAGGGTGTCATGTTAAGCCAAAAAAACATAATGGTAGACGTGCAAAGCGCCAGTCAGATTCTCGGGCTGAGTGAACAGGATTCTTCTTTATCCATATTACCGCTTTATCATTCCTATGAAATGACGTGTGACATATTGCTGTTGATGTATTTTGGTGCTTCCGTGTCTTTGAATGACAGCTTAAAATACATGAGCCGGAACCTGAAGATTTTCCGGCCTTCCGTCCTGTTTGCCGTGCCTATGGTGGTGGAAAGCATCCATAGGTCAATTATGGAAGCTGTCCGGAAAAGCAAAAAAGAAAAACTGTTTTATTTGCTGCTTAGGTTATCGGCTATATTGAATAAAGCAGGTATTCACTGTTCCCGGAGTTTATTCAAGAACGTGCGGAAGGAACTGGGCGGAGAGCTACGGCTAATGATTAGCGGCGGTGCATATTTAGATCAGATTTATATCGACTTTTTTGATAATATCGGAATTAACTTGGTGCAGGGGTACGGAATAACCGAATGTGCCCCCCTGCTGTCGGCTAATCCGGATAGATTTAAAAAGCGTTATTCCATTGGACGCATTGTTACTTGTTGCGAAGTCGCGATAGATAAAAACGACACATATGAAAAAGCAGACGGCCACGCAGTGGGAGAGATAATGGCTAGGGGCGCCAATGTTATGCTTGGCTATTATAAGGATGAAAAAAGCACCAGCGCAGCTATGCGGGAGGGATGGTTCAAGACCGGCGATATCGGTTGGATAGATCAAGACAACTATCTTTATATTACCGGACGGATTAAGAATCTCATGGTGCTTTCCAACGGAAAAAACGTTTCTCCGGAGGAAATCGAACAGAAACTTTTCCGGCTGCCGGTGGTTAAGGAAGTGCAGGTAGTCAGTACCAAAGAAGGATACCGGGAAGAAATTATGGCTGTCATTTTTCCGGATGAAACCTACATAGAAGAAAACGCCATTACAGATGTGAAGAAATATGCTGAACACGAAGTAAACAACGTCAATAAAGAGCTGCCGGCCTATATGCAGGTGACTAAGGTAGTTCTACGTGACAGTGAATTTCCCAAGACTTCGACAAGAAAGATCAAGAGAATGTATACAACGGAGGAAGCGCAATGATATTAAGAAGTGAAATTGAGAAAAAAGTGATTGATATTATCAAAGAGATGTTACAGGAAAAAGATATGGAAGTGGACATGGATTATAATTTAAGAGGCGGAACCGGAATGAATTCCATGACACTGATCAGTGCTATGTTTCAGTTTGAAAAAGAATTTGGGATCATTATTGAAGATGACGATATTCAGAAAATGATTACGCTTACTGATGTTGTGTCATATATTGAACAGGCGGTGGGCTAAGGGGAGGAGAAAGTTGAAAGAAAATATAAGGAAAGGAGCCATGCATGCTAATGATTCTTTCAACCATACTTATTTTAGCGGTTCCGCAGGAAACCTGCGGAATGCATGGGTATCAATATCATGAGTGTCTTAGGGGTAATCGGCGGAAACGGACCATTGGCGACGGCTTATTTTCAAGAGCTGATCATAAAAATGACAGATGCGGGATCCGATCAGGAACATCTGAATATGATTATCTTTAATATTACGAGTATTCCTGATAGAACGCAATACATTCTGGATCATTCCCGGCAAAACCCGACGGGGATATTGACAGAGATAGCTAAGAAGCTGGAGCAGCTAAAAGTAAACAGTCTGGTAATGCCCTGTATTACAGGGCATTATTTTTATGACGCTATTGTGAAAGAAATAAACATTCCTTTCATCCATGCCATAAAAGAGACAAGAAAGCTGTTGACATTGCAAGGAATCCGTAAAGTCGGCTTGATGGCGACAGAGGGAACCGTTCGTTCGGGCCTGTTTCAAAAAGAACTCAATGAGGCCGGAATCTGTGTCAAGGTACCGCCAGAGAATATGCAAAGATATATCAGTGAGTTAATCTATAAAAATGTAAAGGCAGGAATATCAGCGGACACAAGTAAATACGGCTATGTGATGAGGAATTTATTAAAGCAGGACGCGGATATTATCTTGCTTGGCTGTACGGAGCTGTCGGTGATTAACAAAAAACACAAGACAAATCATAGGGTATTTGATATACTGGAATTGTTGTCAAAGCGAAGTATAGAAATGAATGGACTTACAGTAAGAAGAGAATATGAAAACTTGTTTTAAACATACAGCAGGAGGGATGATAAGTGTTATTACAAGACTTCGTCAGAAATGAACGGGAAAGCTCAGCACAGAAAAGTATCTATCACTGTCTATGTATGCTGGCTTCTTTTCGGGAAACAACCGTCACTTTTCACGATGGGATAACCGTAGAGGATTATATTGAGGGAGAGAGGCAGTTCTACCAGTATGTAATGAGCCTGTATTTTGATATGTATGCCGATCCGTTAACATTCGCGATAGATTCATCCCGGTACGACGAATATATGAGGAACCGGCACCGGCTGAATAAAGGGAAACTACTGATTGAAAAACAGCATTATCAGGATGCTAAGGAATCCTCATTAAGAAATGTATTTCAGCAGTCGATCACTTTTTATTTTAGATTCCTGTATGAACTGGGTCAATGTGCCCAGCTATGTCAAGAGACCTATGCCCTCAAACTGTCAGCAGATAGCTTTGAAAAGGTAGTTAAAAATGCCGGCACTGCCAAAATAGCTGGCAAAGAACATCAGCGGGTCAGGATTCTTCTGGATAACGGGATTAATCAAAGCGAACAAGGAAGCCAATTGGTGTTCATCCATGAAAAGTATCCGAAAATGTTCTTGGGTCTTGCCGTATTGTGCCGGGCTCCCGACAGTAAGTACAAATGGATGAATTATCTGCGGCTAGATTATAAGCGGTTCCACAGCCCGATGCCGGATATGCCGGACATAATAGAAACGGTGCCTGGGCAAGCCGCCCAGAATATTGCTATGCTTACCGAGACCCTAAAGGCTATGCCGTTGAAAATACGCGTGAAACCTCTGCGCAATATTAATTCTGATTTCAAATGGAAGGCAGAATTTACCTATAAGGGGAAAAGCTGCATCGGTTTCTATGTAGACTGCGATTCCTTGTTAATCTGTGTGTATTTTAATAATGCCGCCAATATAACCGACATGGCCGGCCGACTCCTTGCCGAGGATCCGGAACTCTTTGAATGGTTTTGTGCCCATATACCGGAAAGACTGTGCAAATGCCCCAATAACAGGTGGGTAACGCTAGGAGAACAACGGCGCCGGATCTGTGGCATGTCAAATCGGATGGATGTGGCCAATCCGCTCGACAGTGACATGGAACGATGTGTGAAGATCATAAAGATGTTTCGCGGGATATGAGCCGGCGGGATGGTGAAGTAACAGGAGGGCAGCGAAATGAGGAATTTTGTTTTCAATATCAGGACTAAGGTTCATTTCGGCAAGAATAGCATAAAAAAGCTTTCGCAAGAACTTGGCAAGCATGGGTCAAAAGTGATGCTGATATATGGACAAAGCATTAAAAAGAACGGTGTTTACCTTGAGGTGATCAACTCATTAGAAGGTTTCAGCATAACAGAATATAGCGGGGTTTGTCCCAACCCCGAAATAGAAACCGTACGCAAGGCGCTTAAGATAGCCAGAAGCAGTGCTGTTGACATGATTCTGGCAGTTGGCGGCGGGAGCGTGATTGACTGTGCCAAAGCGGTGGCGGCAGGCTATTATTATGATGACGACCCTTGGGACTTAGTCCTGTCCCCCGGAGAAATAGCCAGAGCCCTTCCGGTGGCGGTGGTTCTGACTACATTTGGGACAGGAAGCGAGGTAAACGGGAATGCAGTAATCAGCAATGCCGCTGAAATGAAGAAAATCGGCATGTATTCCGCTTACTTAGTTCCCCATGTGGCAGTCATGGATCCGGCCTATACCTGTTCGTTGCCGGCGAAAGTGACAGCGGCGGGCATTGCTGACGGACTATCTCATGGGGTAGAGAGTTATTTTGCCAAGGACGAGGATGCTTTTGTCCAGGACCGGATTGCGGAAGGCGTAATAAAAACCTATATCCAATACGGGATTTCCGCTTTAAGGGAGCCGGATAATTATGCGGCGAGGGCAAATCTTATGTGGGCCGGAGCCATTGGCCTGAGCGGACTTACAACCTTAGGTAGAACCTCGGCGTGGTCATGTCATCCGATCGAACATGAGATTAGCGCCCGCTATCCCCTGGCACATGGAGAAGGTATGGCTATTCTGCTTCCCCAATGGCTACGTTATATTATAAATGATGCCACCGGTAATAAGTTTGCCGAATACGCCGGTAATGTATGGCATGTTCCTTATGACGAGAATCGTAATAAAATGGCGAATTTGGCAGTTGAAAAGATGGAAAAGTTCTTTGAAGCCGGCAAGCTGCCAAAGCGGCTAAAGGATGTCGGAATCGGAGCGGAGCATATTGAAGAAATGGCGGAAGAAGCGGTGAAAAACGGGTTTCTAGCCTTTGCCTACGTGCCATTAAACAAGCAGGATGTAATAGAAATCTTAAAAATGTGCTTGTAGATTGCCACGAAACATGTTATAATGATCAAATTATAACGTGGCAACCGGAAGGCATAAAAGATGAAAAGTCAAGCAGAGCTATCAGAGCTTTTTAAACAAGCGCAAGCCAGCATCAAGAAAAAAGAAGAGTATGAAGAGGGGAAACAATATCTCCTCGAATTCAGAAGTTATCTCTGGGAAATATACTGTCATATCTTTGACAGCGTTGCAGCTGACGGATATTCAGCCATGCCTCTTGGCAATGATAAAACCATTGCTTATTATCTTTTTCACACAAACAGAATCGAGGACATCACCTCAAACACCCTTATTGCAGATAAAAATCAGATATTTTACGAAAGAGACTATCAGGCAAGAACCGGAGCGCTGGTTTCTACTACCGGCAACGAGCTTAGCCGGGAGCAACTGGTTGATTTTTCCAAAGCCTTGAATATTGAGGAGTTAAAAAAGTACATAGAAGAAGTATTTACTAACACCAATGAGTTAATTGATAAGATAACGTTTGCTGAAAGCAAGAAGAGGATAAGCCCTACGGCCAGAGAAAAGCTTATCGGGTTAAATTCCGTGTCCACAGATGAAAGTGCCTTCTGGCTGGTGGATTATTGGTGCAAAAAAGATTACCGCGGGTTGTTTCTGATGCCGTTTTCAAGACATCCGTTTACGCATTTACGAGGCTGTATCAGAATTATGAATAAATTAGACCGTTAATTTCACCCTCTTTTAGCCGTCGATATGCTTAAAAAGTACGCCAGCGTACTTTTTTTAATGTTTACTTTTTTAAAGGCAACTTATGGCAGAACACACCTATAGAAGGAGGAATGATTGTTGAGTCAATTAATAAAAATAGACAAAGAATATACATCATGGATTGAAGGATTAAGCACTCGCTTCCGAACCTTACAGATTAAAGCAGCTATACAGGTAAATCAGGACATGCTGATGTTTTATTGGTCTATGGGGAAAGATATAGTTGCAATGAATGTAGAAGAAGCATGGGGAACCGGCATACTTAACAATTTGAGTCTGGATTTAACAGAACGCTTACTAGGATCAAAAGCTTTTTCAGAGACAAATCTGGATTACATGAAAAGATTTTTTTGGCTTTATTCAAATACCCCGCTGGCTGTGGCAAATAATCCCGATGAAATCCCCCCCCAGCTGGTGGGGAAATTAAGCGCGGTTCCGTGGGGGCATCATCAATACATTATGGATAAATGCGATAATGACGGAGAGAAAGCGTTGTTTTATGTAGATAAGACCCTTGAGAACAATTGGTCAAGAGCGGCGTTACTTAATGGGCTTGTCAACGATTTGTATAAAGAACAAGGAAAGACAGCTACAAATTCAGGTAGCATACTTCCAGAACCGCAAGGCGATTTAGCTATGGAAATCACTAAAGATCCATATAATTTTGATTTTTTGTTCATGAGAGAGGGAATCAATGAAAAGGAGATAAAGGAAATCTCGATTGGAACTTGGTATAGGCTTTGTGTTTGCCGGTAGAGTATTGCTTAATGGCGGTAGAATGTTGTCGTATTAAGTTTTATTGTTGTAAAATAGTATTGACATACGAGCGAGTTAATGTTAAAATGTTATAACAAGCTTGTGGGATAGATTAATTAAGTGAATACATATATGGCTTACAGATGTAATGGTTAAACTTGTGATAAAATTAGCTGATTAAATAATAATGGGCTAATTAACTTTTAAAATTGTTAATTATAGGAGGATGAGATGAGACTTAATAAAAAGATTATAAGTATAGTTGTTTTGGCATTAGTTTTAATAACAAGTGTACCTGTGTTTGCGGCTCTTGAATCTGATGTAACTATTAGCCTTGGTTCCGATTATTCATGGAACAAAAGGCAAGCATTGACTCGTAGCGGATCATACAATGATGTAACCGCAAGGTGCCATTCTGTTTATCCAAGCAGTGGTAATGATAATTTTGAGAAAATACGGGTCTGCATAGAAAACACAGCCGGAACGCGTATTATGGACAGCAGTTATGTTACATTAAATGAGACAAGCAGTTCAAGTACTTCGATTCCGATAAAGCAGGGATATCTAGATACTGACAGTGTAGTTTTTAAGTTCTGTGGCAATACTGAGAAAGCTGCCAGTGCGGTGGTATCCTATAATGCGAGGTGAACATTAATTATATATGAATGATTCATTGTTGTATTAAGTTTTAACTAAAAAACAATACCATGAACAGAACGATAGCTTAAATAATGCTATCGCTCTGTTCATGAATAGGAGCTGTTGAAGATGTTTATAAGAGCAATAAGGTCTCAGATTATTTTTTTACTTAGGCAAAAAGAAACCGCCATGGTTTTTTATATATTACTCATTATGATAATGATAAATTATCTGGTAAATGTATCGGAATTTCAAGGAAGAGATGTCACACGGATGTACCAGCCGATGAAATTGCTATTACTCAGTTATAACCGAGTGAACTACAAGGCCGATGCCACGCTGCTGCTGATACAGTTGTACCCGGTTCTGACGGTGTGCCCAGCGGGTTTTTCTTTGATCAGAGAACATCATTCGGGTCAAGGGGTGTTGATGGCAGCCCGGTTGGGATATCCGGTTTATTTACTAAGTAAGATAATGGCTGCGTTTATGGCGACTGCATTGGTGTTTTTTGTTCCTTTCTTCTTGGAATTGCTGCTAAATTCTTTCTCGTTTCCATTGGAAGCAATGGGTGACTTGACTAATTGGGGGGCATATGATTCCGATTATATTCAAAGCGTGAATAATTATCTGATGCGAAATATTTATCAGTACAGCCCTTACCTATATGCTTTGGCCGGAACACTTTTTTTTGCGTTTGTGTCAGGCCTTTTTGGTGCTTTTACCGTGGCTTTTTCTGCTATTGTAAGAGTAAAATATCGCATATTTATGTTCCTGCCAGTCTTTTTATTACTTAACGCCACTATTTATCTGGTAGAAATGTTACCGAAATTTCCTATAACAATAAAATGGTATGATTATCTTCTGTTTTTTAACGACGAGAAAAAAAGTCCTATTTTTATAGTAGTGGGTCTGTTGTTTTTGGTTTTATTTTCAGTGAGTTCAGCCATATTAGGCAGCAAGAAAGGTATAGTACGATGAAATACCGTCTTATACTGACTGTCGGATTAGCATTGGGAGGCGGCATATTGCTGGCAGTTGCTTATGTGAATCCATATGACAGCAAAATCGCATTATCGGAGCTTGTTTTGCAGCTTAGCGGGTCACGGGGCGAATTTCCGCTTGGTTTATCAATGCCGGAACTTGTATCTTTGATTATGCGTATGCTGCCCAATTATATTTTCCAAATTTACTTTGGTACTGCGTTTTATCGCCGCTTTTGCACGGCAAGTATCTATGTTTTTTCGCGGTATCCGAAGCGTCTGAACTGGTATTACGGCGAAGCGCTTTCGCTGATAGCGACAATAAGTCTTTATCAGATCATATTACTGGCAACCGTGATCATGTCAACGGCATTGCGATACCGGTTACAGGCAGATGAACCGGGATTTTACTTGCTTTTCTGTCACTTTGTTCTTAATACTTTTTGGCTGTATGCAATGACTTTAAGTATTAATCTGCTGGCCATATGGCTGGGGAGCAGCAGGGCATTCATGATTGTCCTCGGGTTTCAAGTGATCTGTATTACATTACTTGGCTGCGTGTCTGCCATTGAAAAGCTTTTTGACGAAGTGGCTGAAAATGTTATGATATTTAATCCCATTAGTCGCTTGATTCTAGGATGGCAAAATAGTCGGAACCAAGCGGTGAACCAAGTGCTTCATTCGCCCTATCCGGATATTGAACTGCGCCATTCATTCCTTCTGATCTTTGCTGTAGGCAGCGCAATCCTATTGTTCGGGGGAATTTTAGTGAGAAATCACGATTTGATTACATCTAATTCGGAAACGGAGGCATCATAGATGGAACTGATAGCAGAAAATGTATCAAAAAAAATACGCGGCAAGATCATACTAGCAGATATTAATATAAATTTTAGCGAAAGGAATATATATGGATTTGTCGGTAGGAATGGTTCGGGTAAGACGATGCTGTTCCGGGCGCTTTCAGGTTTGATGTCAGTAGATTACGGTAGAATCATTTGGAACGGGAAAGTGCTGCGCCGAGATTTGTCCGTGTTGCCCAGCTTGGGCATTGTTTTAGAAAATGCCGGCCTGTATCCGAATCTAACCGCTATCGAGAATCTGAAGTATTTAGCCGGTTTGACGAAGCGAATTGGTGTAGAAGAAATACGCCGGGCGATCTGCCGTGTTGGGCTTGACCCGGATGATAAACGGCCATACGGCAAGTATTCACTGGGGATGAAACAGCGCCTAACCATTGCCCAGGCCGTTATGGAGCGGCCGGATGTTATCATGCTAGATGAGCCGACCAATGCCTTGGATGAAAGCGGCGTTTCGATAATACGCAAACTTATCCTGGAAGAAAAGGAACGTGGTGCGATAATCATGTTGGCAAGCCATAACAGTGAGGATATCCGTATCTTGGTTGACCATCTGTATCGCATCGACGGAGGAAGTATTGTTGCCCAGGAGGTGTATTCATGAAAAGGCATTTATTGCTTTACCTGACCATGTGTGCCATCCTGGCCGCAGCAATATATGGACATAGTAAGCGGAAAACATATACGGATCTTTCAGGAGCGGCTGATTACCTAGATCAATTACAGGTGGCCGAATTGCCTGAACAGTTTGCGGTTGGCAGTTGTGAAGAGCTGTCAAAGGTTTTGCCGGACAGTCCTATTATTTTACGGGTAGCAGCGGTTGGTGATATAGAACATCTATTCATGGCAAGCCGACAGTTGGTATCTGTTAAGGAAGTATATGCCGGTAGCGGTATGCTGGCAGGGCAGGATATTTATCTAATTTCTAATCATTGGCGTTTGAGCCTGGATCATAATCCCGATTCTATTGAACGGGGATTTGTCAATATTATGAAGATCGGAGCGGAATATCTTGTATTTATTGTCCGGCGGGTGGAAGGGCTCTGTGAACCGGTTCCGATATATGAACTGTATGACGATTCATTTATTGCCCCGATATTTTGTTACGAGGAACTAGATAATGAAATCATCAAAACCGAAGGGCAGACGACATATGTACCATATTATATGGTAAAAAACAACGAATTTTTTGCGGAAACCGAACAAGGCTTGCGCGCATGGGAAAAACTGAAATCAGAAATGCTGGCAAGGTACCCGGATTTTACTGAATATTAATAGATTGGGGTTCCTTCCAATTTTATAATATATAAAAACAGCCACTGTGATTGTCGCTACAGTGGCTGTTTTTATTATGGAGCAATACTAATGTAAGCAACAAGTATTAAGTAAATAGGCGATCTGCATTTAACAAGACATTTTGTGTATTATAGAACTATAGATGGTGTCAAATTGGAAAACAATTTATTATAGTATTTATAAGGAGTTGACAAAATGCCGGAATCCAACTTAGAAGATAAAATCAGAGTATGTTATAACATTAAAGATAATGAATTTATAAGGGAGATCGGTGAACGTGTTAGATTATGTCGCAAAAAAAAGGGATGGACACAGGAAAAATTGGCACAGGAATCAGAAGTTAGCAGTAAGTATATATATGAAATTGAAGTGGGAAACAAAGTGATGTCAATTATCGTGTTTTTAAAGCTGATAAAAGCATTGGAGGTTGATGCTAATACCTTGATCGGTACGCTGGAGTATTAAAGGACGAGAGTAAGGAATCTTAGAATAAGATCAGATGAGACCAGTAGATTCTTAGAAAATGTACAGAAAAATGATAAGGATGAGGAGGAACATGATGGAGATGACAGGAAAAAACACATTGCAATTTGTTGATCCCCAGACGGCAATTAGCTTAATAAAATCAGGGAACAGGATCGTCATACCGGGAGCTGCCGCGGAGCCTCATTATTTGATCAAGCATATGATAGAAAATAAGCATTTGTTTAAAAATGTTGAGATTATTCAATTTATGGCATTTAATCTGCCTTTCTTTCAGGAAGACATGTATGAACATTTTAGATACAATACACCGTTTGTCAGTCCGGTGAGCAGACATGCCGTGGCATCGGGGTATGCTGATTTTACACCATGCAATCTGTCACAGGCGGAATGGCTGTTTAAAAACAAACTGCCGATCGATGTGGCATTGATTCATGTCTCGCCGCCGAATGAACACGGTTTCTGCAGTTTTGGCACAAATGTGGATTATATCAGGATCGGGGCGGATAATGCCAAAGTGGTTATTGCCCAGGTAAATGAAAACATGCCAAGGTCAATGGGAGACAGTTTTATTCATATAGATGATATTGACAGCATGGTCAAATGTCAGGCAAAAATCCCTGAATTTATGGTAGAAGACAGCGGGCCGGTTGAAATGGCTATCGGTGAGAACTGTGCCAAATTGATTTCAGACGGCGATACCCTGCAGTTGGGGATCGGAGAAATACCGGGCGCGATTTTAAAGTATTTAAGCAATAAGAAGGATTTGGGGATCCACTCGGAAATGATGTCTGACGGTCCTATGCGGTTCATGAAAGCCGGGATTATTAATAATAAGAAAAAACAGATTGATCAGGGTGTTACAACGGTATCCTTTGTGTTTGGTTCCCAAGAGTTATACCGGTTTATACATAATAATCCTGCGATGAACATGATGCCGACATCATATGTCAATAATCCGTTAGTAATTATGAAAAATGACCATTTTATCGCGATCAACTCATGCTTACAGATTGATTTGATGGGGCAGGTGGTGGCTGAAATGATTGGCAATAAACAAATCAGCGGCGTTGGTGGGCAAGTTGATTTTGTCAGGGGTGCGGCTATGTCTAAGTATGGTAAATCAATTATGGCCATGCCCTCAACGGCGCGGGAGGGAAAAATATCGAGAATAGTAGTTAATTTGAGTGAGGGTATCGCAGTAACGACTTCGCGTAACGACGTTGACTTTATTGTAACGGAGTATGGAATTGCGGAGCTAAGGGGTAAAACCTTGCGGGAAAGAGCTTTAGCTTTGATTGATATTGCCCACCCGGATTTTCGTGACGAACTGCGGATAGATTTTGAAAAGAAAATGGCTTCCTGATTTAAGGTGACGTCTGCCGGCTTAAGTTCATGAAACATAAGGAGAAATACTCATGGTATTTGATAATATTAAAATCTTAGATTTTACCCGTTTATTGCCGGGCCCATATGCAACGTCCTTCTTTGTAAGCCTTGGTGCTGAAGTAATCAAAATAGAAGAGCCTGTCTTGGGAGATTATATGCGCCAATATGGGCAGATAACCAATGGCAGCGATGCCGCTTTCAATTTCCTTAATAGAGGAAAAAAAAGCATTACTATAGATTTATACAATGAAACAGAAAAAGATAGGTTGAAAAAACTGCTTACAGACGCCGATATCATAATAGAGTCATTCCGGCCTGGCTTTATGAAAAAAATAGGGTTTGATTATGAGACAGTAAAAGCCGCTAATCCCAGTGTGATTTATTGTTCGATTACCGGTTTTGGGCAAAAGGGCAGTTTATCCAATAAAGCAGGACATGATCTGAACTATCTGGCCAGTTCAGGTTTGCTGGATATTCTGATGAAAGGCGATAGGGAAAAGAAACCGGAGGATTATATCCCGGCCATCCAGATCTCAGATATCGGTGCCGCACTAAATGCCGTGAATGCCTTGCTGGTTGCGCTGATAAACCGCTTCAAGACCGGTATGGGGCAATACATAGATATCTCGATTATTGATGGAGTATATAGTAATTGCATGCAATTGATATTGCCAGAGTATGTTGTGTCACATAAGGAACTTGATGCCACAGCTAATGTTTTATTAGGTAAGCATGCTAATTATTATATATATAATACTAAAGACAACAAAAAACTATGTGTTGCGGCATTAGAAGCAAAGTTCTGGAAGATTTTCTGTGAAGCTATTGATCGAACTGATCTGATCGGCGTTATTTATGATAATCAGAAAATGATCTCTATAAAAGATGATATACAGCAAATTATCGCGGAACGGACATTAAGCGATTGGATGGATGTTTTTGATAATATAGATGCTTGTGTATCCCCGGTGGTGGAAATAAAGGAAATATGCACGTCTCCTCAAGTATTAGATCATGAGTTAGTAGATAACGAAACAGGATTCATCCGTCAGCCGGTTATGTTTTCTACCATTGAAATGATAATGAAAGAAAGGGCGCCTTATTTAGGTGAGCATAATAGTTTCTATCTTGATTCATAGGCATTATGGGCTAATTTATGTAAAAAAATACCATAATATATAATATGGATATTTTGAATGAATTATGATACAATAGCCGTATTAAATTTACTTGGAGATTGTTCATGAAAAAACTTGTATTTATTATGATCTGCTTGTCTATTGTACTATCAGCATGCGGAATGGGAAATGAAACCGAAGAGATAACACCTGATAATCATCAAGATACTATATCACCTGATTTGCAGGCCACAACAAAGCCTGAGTCATCCGGTCCGTCTGAGTCAGTACAATCAGCAGAAGAATCTAAGGATAATTCATCGTTGCCGGAAGGGCAGGAAGAAATAACATCCGGCTTATTGTATGAAACTGTAAAATCCATATATAATGATACCATAATCAGTATCGGTGAAAGCGGCTTATTGTCTATAAGGATTTTTTTAGATAAATCTACGCCAAAAACCGATTCTGAATTATTCATTTCTATTATAAATGAATTATTGGATCAATATGACCTTGATAAAGAATACGAGAATATCTATTTTATAATGCTTGTTGACAACGATATCGTGTCTATGATTAACATGGACGAATATGACAATGATCTTGGTTTTTCTAGCAGCTTAATTATGGTTTCGGAAGAGTATGCCGAATATCTTGAACCAGAATATGAAAAACATTTCTCTCATATTGATAATTATAACATGATTTCAGAAGATTTTGATGAGAAATTGAATGAAATATATGAAAAGTATGTATCGCCTCCATTATTTGAACTTGGAACGCTGGGGACCTTTGATACATTTCCTGCCGCCTTTAACTACATTTTGAATTCTATTGATGACAATAATATAATCAGTGAATTTACAGTAGATGAAGAAGGTTTTGGTTATATTGAAATTAACAGCTATACCACAATTTTTGCTTTTTCTGAAAATAATTCAGATGAAATTACCCAATTTCAGCTTATCGGATTGCATGTGGGAGAGTCTAATAAAATAGATACTGCCTTATATTATGCAGCAGTATTAGCAACTACTGTCGAGCATTTTAACGGTATCGATGCTAGTGAAATAATAGATTTGATGGAAGAAATGTTTAATGAATGTGGAGCGTCTGGCAGTGCAAGCCGGACCCATAATAATTTTTCGTACGAGCTATCATATGACAGTACAGCTTATTTACGATTTCAGGTTTTGTCTCAGTGACTTGTGGGCAGCTGCAAGCCCGATATTTGATAAACAATATCTCTTGCAAGAACGGTACGAAATATTCTATACTAACCTATGAGGCCGGAAGGAAGACGCTATGAAAAACCCATTAATCAGACTGCGTGAATCACGGAATTTCGTGGGAAACGCCGAACGCATAGCCGCCGAATATTTTCTGGAATGCCCGCACACTATCATGGAAATGAATATCCGTGAGCTGGCCGCCCGCATCTATGTTTCCCCCTCGACCATCATTCGTCTCTGCCAGCATCTGGGTTTCACCGGTTATCGCGAATTTCGTCAGGCAGTTATATACGAACTGGCGCTGTACCAAAACAGTACCCAGGCAGACGAATCGGACATCGGCAAAGGTGACAGCCTAGAAAGCGTGATTGAAAAGATTTCTTATAAGAATATCCGCTCCTTGGAAGAAACCGTTAACATGATTGATATCGAGAAGTTCCGTAAGTGTGTTGACTTGATCTGCGCCTGCAACTGCATCTTTCTGTTCGGCATCGGCGCTTCCTTGGGAGTAGCAAGAGATGCCTACTTAAAGTTCCTGCGGGTCAACAAGCCCTGCTTTGTCAATGACGACTGGCATGCCCAGCTGATTGCCGCTAAAAACGCTACGACTGCCGACTTAGGGATTGTCATTTCTTACTCCGGTGAAACCGAAGAAATCCTTCGCTGCATGGAAGCGCTGAACGCCAATGACGTTCCCACCATTGCCATCACCCGCTTTGCCCCCTCGACCATCACCGGCATGGCCAGCCATGTGCTTTATACCTCGGCACATGAGGCGCTGTTCCGCAGCGGCGCGATTTCTTCCCGGATTGCGCAGCTGAATGTAATTGATATGCTGTACGCCGCTTATGCCACAGTAAACTATGACGAGTGCCTGCAGCGTTTTCACGAAACCCACATCGAAAAAATCAATCAAAAAACGGCTCCGGGAGTCAATCTTTCATAAAAGTTCCGTAAAAACGATGAAAAAAACGGCTGTGTACCAAAGTGTGAAACAAAGTACCGCCAAATAGAACGAATATTGAAACATTGTAACAATGATGATAAACTAACCTTATCATAATATTCCTGATATTAAAAATAATGCAGACTGTCTAAGTATTAATTTTTCTAAAATTTAAAAAGTATAAGTATTAATGAAAATAACAGGAATATTAAAACAAGAATAGGAGGAGATTATTAATGATTAAGAAAAAGGTTTTAGCTGTATTAATTACGGTTGTAATGGTTATGAGTCTTATCGCTTGCGGCGGTAATACCGACAGCAGCGATACCGCACCGCTGACGGAAGCGCCCGCCGCAGAAACGGCAGAGGAGACAGAAGGCGAAACACCGGCAGAAGTTGCCCAGCCCGCCGCAGAAGATACCATTACTATTATGGTGCCTCCGGTATCATCTACCTATGCCGAGCAACTGGCAGTATGGGCGGAAGATTTTAAGGAGCTATATCCCCATATCTCGGTAGAGATCATCACCACTTCATGGGACGAGCACAATTCTAAGCTGACCACCATGGCCTTGGCAGGTGAGGCTCCGGATATTGCCGAGATCGCTTATAACAGTCTGGGAACTTTTGTGGAAATGGGTACGGCTATCAATATTGCCGATTATATGGAAGAAGGCCGCTTGGCCGATTATGACCAGAATGCTTTGGATTATTTATCTTTAGATAATACCGTTTACGGTCTGCCGCTATATATTACGGTTCAGGCTCTAGGCGGCAACCGGGCTATGCTGGAAGCGGCGGGTGCGGATGTGGCGAAGATTCAGACCGAAGGCTGGAGCTTTGATGAATTTTTACAGATCGCAGCCGCCGGTACCACGGCGGACACGGTTGGCTTTGCTTTTGCCAATGCCGGGGTAACCGCCTCTGATTATGTGAGTATTTTTGGGGTATCAGCCGGTATCAGCAGCAACTTCACCGCTGATTTGCAATATGCTTATACTTCCGACAATATGCTGGCACTGTTGGAGGCAGTAGAAACGATGACGGCCTCGGGAAGCATGCCTGATTACGCGGTGGAAGCCCAGCAGCGGCTGGTAATGCTGCAGACCGGGGATGCCATGATAATCGGCAAGGCGATGCCGCTGTTTGAGAACAATGTCAAGACAAATATCGCCGCCATGGCCGACGGTTCCGCGGCGGAAGGTACAATCGAGATGGAATACGTATTTCTCCCGGCGCCTACCATGGATAATGCTACGGAGTCAGTATATGGTGCGGTAGATGGATTTGTTGCCCTGCGCAATAACAATACCACCGACGAGCATCTGCGGAATGTACTGTTGTTTATGGATTATATCTGTTCCGGCGACCGGGTTGCCGGCCTGTCTAATGAACTGTACCTTTCCAGTGTCTGTGAAAGCGGACGTGTTGCCCAGCAGGAGTTGGCCGGCAGCTTAGATCAGTCGGAGCTTAACGCGGCGGCTACAGCTAGGGCGATTTCCATGGTGCAGGCACCGCCTACCGGAGTAACCGCGGAGATGTCTGCCAATGCGAAGACTATTATGGATGAAATCATTATTCCGAAGTTCCAGGCGCTTCTGGCCGGGGAAGTAACCGCTCAAAGCGTATATGATACGATTGTGACGGAGGCGGTAAATCTTTTTGGGGAAGAAAATTGTGCTGATGGCTGGATCAATTAGCGAGCGAAAATAAGATGTCAGAAGGTCTTGCTCTCAACAGTGGGCAAGACCTTTCTGCTAATAACGAAAGGAGATGACAAAGTGAGAAAAATAAGAGGTGAGACGCTAAGCGGCTGGGGATTTATTGCCGTAGCGATGCTGGTATTTCTGCTCTTCACGTTATATCCGGTAGTTTCGGCGGTGATTACCAGTTTTCAGGATTATAAACCCTTTGGCACGGAATGGATCGGGGCTGAGAATTATGTGACGTCCTTGGGCAACAGCTTGTTTTGGAAAGCTATCCGCAATACCGTAGTTTACACCGTTGCGGTGGTACCGCTGTCCTTGTTGGTGGCTTTTACCGTCGCGCTGATGATACTGCCATTTAAGAAGCGTACCCAGGCGGTTTTTAAAGCTCTTTATTACCTGCCGGGCATTGCTTCCGGGGTGTCCACGGCGGTGGTATGGCTGTGGTTGTATGATGCCTCACCCTCCGGTATTTTTAACCGCTTGTTGGGAATCGTGGGGATACCGTCGCAGAACTGGCTCAGTTCCAGTAGCACGGCCATGTTTTCCCTGATCATGATGGCCTTGCTGTCCAGTCATGGCAGCAACGTGATTATCTATATGGCGTCCCTGCACGGCATTGATAATTCTTATTATGAAGCGGCGGAGATTGACGGTGCCACTTTTATGCAGAAGATTCGTTATATTGTCTTTCCGTTATGCAAGCCCACAACCTTATTTTTGCTGGTGACCGGTATCATCGGTTCTTTTCAAGTATTTATGAATGCATATATGATGACCGGCGGCGGTCCGGATAACAATACCACGATGATCGGCCTGCTGGTATTCAACAATGCTTTCACGCATGGCAAATACGGATTGGCCTGTGCCCAGGCTATTATGCTGGCTCTTGTCATTGCCGCTCTGACCATGTTCCAGTTCCGGGTTATGGGTGATGATATCGATTATTAGTGACTGGTCGGAGTATCAATATTAAACGGGGACGTATCTGGAGGCTGCGAAAAAGCAGGATGCAGGCACATCCCGAGAAGGAGACAAAATGGCTTCAGGATTATACTCACAGCATTTACACAACAAAAAAATCCGTTACACACGGGATGTGATTATTACCGTGGTATTAGTGTTTTTTGCCCTGATTTCTTTATTCCCCATTTTTTATATGCTTACTTGGTCGTTTGGGCCTGATATTGAGACAGCCTCCACTTCTTATTCTATCTTTCCCCGGACGTGGACGCTGGACTCTTATAAAGCGTTTATTGAATATAGTGACAATTCCATGCGTTGGCTGTTTAACAGTCTGGTGGTAGCGGTCTGTGTGGTGGCCGGTAACGTGGTGTTTGCCAGTATGGCCGGCTATGCTTTTGCCAAGATTCAGTTTAAAGGCCGAAGATTCTTGTTTTTTATGGTGTTGGTAGCGATGATGATTCCCTATCAGGTAACACAAGTGCCCTTGTATATTTTGATTGTACGTGAATTTCAGATGTCCAATACCTATGCGGCCTTAATCTTACCGGGAATTGCCACTTCCTATAATATTTTTCTGGCGAAGCAGTTTTTTACCGGCATTCCCACAGCCTTGCTGGAAAGTGCCAAGATTGAGGGCTGCGGTCATTTGAAAGCCTTCCGCCTGATTGTGCTGCCGCTGTCGAAGACGATCCTAGCGGTCATGGCCATTAATACTTTTTTAGGCAGTTGGAATAACTTTTTCTGGCCTTTTTTGGTGACTTCCAAGGAACATATGTATACCATCCAGGTGGGGCTTAAGACCTTTAAATTTGCTAACGGAACCTTGCTGTCACCCATGATGGCGGGAGCCTGCCTGTCGGCAGTACCGATGTTTATTCTGTTTTTTGCCCTGCAAAAGTATTTTCTGGAGGGGGTTACAGTGGGAGCTGTGAAAGGGTAAAGATACGGGTTCATGATGGAAATCAGCAATTATCATAACAGATATCAAGAGGCGATAAGCGGTCTATGGAATAGTTCCGGGACGCGTCAGGGATTTGTTCCGATGTCCGGGCCGGAGCTAAGCCGGGGTTTAATGGAACACCCTTATTTTTCTGACCGCCATGCATTTGTACTAACACATGCGGAACCGGAAGGTTCTCCCGGTCAGGAAGCGGTATGGGGATTTATCTGCGGGTGTACCGGCGACGAACTGCCGGGCGGGAACGAGCGGGGATTTTTCACCTGTCTTTTACTGGCGGAGGAAGCGGAAACCCAAGCCAATGCCCTGCGGCTGCTGAAACGGCTGGAGGAGTCGTTCCGGGCAGCCGGTAAGGTCCGGGCGGTCTGCAGCTTTTTTAACCCTATGCGCCTGCCGTGGCGGATACCGGGGCGGGCGCCGGATCAGCACAATAACGCGCCGGGCATCGCGCTGGATATACCTTTGTATCAATGGATGCGGCAGGCCGGTTACCAGGAAACCGCGACTGAATGTGCGATGTACCTTAATCTGGCGGAGTTTCACCGGCCGGAGGGAATGGCGGCACTTTGCGGCAAGGCGGGGGAAGCGGGCTATCAGGTAGAATGGTACCGCCATGATATCCACTCGGGACTGGAAACAATGGTGGAGTCCTTAGGTAATCCCCAGTGGAATGTCGAGATACCGGTGGCCGCCCGCGAGATCAACATGCTGGTAGCGGTAAAAGAGCGGCAGGTGGTCGGTTTTGCCGGGCCGGTTTATCCGGAAGCAACCGGAAGAGGATATTTTGCCGGCATTGGAGTGGCAAAAGCGCATGAACATAAAGGTTTGGGGAGACTGCTTTTTTATTCCCTTTGCGAAGCCGAGAAGAAGGCCGGAGCTAGGTATATGTCTTTGTTCACCGGAAGTGACAATCATGCCGGGAAAATATATCAGGACGCCGGCTTTGTCAGGGTACGGCTATTTGCTGTCATGGCAAAAGATCTTTGTTAAATAGCAGAACTAAATCATCATAAGCGATGTTAAGTTAATTGAAGTAAGGGAGATATATATGGGAAAAATAACGGAAGAAGCGTCCCGACAATCAATCTTAGCCATTGGTGCCCATATCGGTGATATGGAGCTCACCTGCGGCGGCCTGTTAGCTACCTGTGCAGCAGCGGGCGGTCATATAGCCACAGTGGCTTTGACCGGGGGTGAGAAAGGTAACCCGCCGCATCTGTCGGTAGCCGCGTACCGCCGTCAAAAGGAAGCGGAAGCGGAAGCCTTTGCAAAAAAACTGGGTGGTACGGCCTATGTCTTGGATTATGCCGATGGGGAGCTGCCAGATACGGAAGCGGTCAGGTTTCAAGTATGCGACATCATTCGGAAAGAGCGGCCGGGGCTGTTGATTACCCATTATGGGGGAAGTATGCACAAAGATCATGAGACCTGTAATAAAATCGTCCAAGATGCATGGTATTATGCCGCCTTGCCGGGGTTTTTACGGGAACGGCCGGCTCATTTTGCCCCGTTGTACTTTGCGGAGAATTGGGAGGATGCCAGAGAGTTCCGGCCCTATACCTATTTTGGCATCAGCCGGGCGGGATTTTTGTTATGGGAAGAAGCCATTCAAACCCATTGGTTCGTTACCGGAAGCAAAAGCTTTCCGTATTTTGAATATTACTCTCATTTAAAGAGACTCAGGGGAATCGAGGCGCGCAAGGAATATGCCGAGTGTTTTATGGTGTTGCCGGAGAATTACCGAGTGATAAAGGAGATTTGATGGTGGCCAAAGGAGGAAATGACATGGAATTGAGCCGAATAGCAACAGAACGGCGTAATGAGCGCAGCTTTCACATTGATGAGCTTTCTGCCATAGAAATGGTGAAGCTGATCAATGATGAGGATAAAAAGGTGGCCTTGGCCGTGGAACAGGTACTGGAACAGATCGCGGCGGCGGTGGAGGTGATCGCGGCGCAGCTGCGGCAAGGCGGGCGGCTGGTCTATAGTGGCTGCGGGACCTCCGGCCGTTTGGGGGTGTTGGATGCCGCGGAATGTCCCCCCACGTATTCGACCGCCCCGGAGATGGTCGTCGGGATTATTGCCGGCGGCGAGCGGGCGATGTTTCAGGCGGTAGAAGGAACCGAGGATAATCGGGAACTGGGAGCGGAAGATCTGAAAGCCATTGATTTTAATGCCAAAGATGTCTTGGTGGGAATCGCCGCCTCCGGCCGGACGCCTTATGTGCTGGGGGCGATGGAATATGCTCGGAGCCTGGGTGCCCATGTGTTGGCGGTAACCTGCTGTGCCGGTTCGGAAGCGGACTGTCTGGCGGATATCGGGATTGCCCCCGCCCCCGGCCCGGAGGTAGTGACCGGCTCCACGCGGATGAAAAGCGGCACAGCGGAAAAAATGGTGTTAAATATGCTATCAACCGGTGCGATGATTCAGTTGGGCAAGGTATATGGCAATCTGATGGTGGATGTAAAACCGGCCAACGAAAAATTGATTCAACGTTGTATTTCGATTGTCCAAAGTGCTACCGGCATAGAAAGGGCAGCGGCGGTCGCCACCTTGGAGCGGTGTGAATACCGTCCGAAAACAGCGATTATCATGATACTGCTGCAAGTGGACGAAACGCGGGCAGCAGAGATTTTAGAGGAAAATAAGGGACATATCGGTGCCGCTGTGAGGAAAGGCAAAGCGGAAGAGGTGGCTGGTTGTGTCTGAAAGAATAACGAGATTGAAAGAAAAGCCGCACCGGTTGGTAATCGGCTTGATGTCCGGTACTTCTGCGGACGGTATTGATGCGGCTTTGACGGAAATAACCGGGGCGGGAACCGCGCTCCAGGTGCGTCTGCGCGATTTTTTGTTTGTTCCCTTTCCGGCGGCGGTGCGGGAGCGGATATTACAGCTTGCGGAAGGCAGTTGGGGCGGCAGCGGAGAATTGTGCCGGATGAGTAATCTGTTGGGGCATTTATATGCGGAGGCTTGTCTTGCACTGTGCCGGCAGGCACAGGTTTCGGCCGATGAGATTGATCTGGTGGGCAATCACGGACAGACGCTTTGGCATATGCCTGAAGCGGAAGAATATCTCGGGAGAACGATTGCCGGAACATTGCAGTCAGGGGAGGATGCGCATATTGCGGAAGCGCTGGGATGCCCGGTTATAGGGGATTTCCGGGTACGGGATATGGCGGCGGGCGGTTTGGGCGCTCCTTTGGTTCCCTATGCGGAATATCTGCTATATCGCCGCCGCGAAACAACTGTGGCGTTACAGAATATCGGCGGTATCGGCAATGTAACCATCTTACCGCAAGACTGTACACTGGATCAGGTGATGGCGTTTGACACTGGGCCGGGGAATATGGTGATGGATGGGCTGGTGCGGCTGCTTACAGCCGGTGCAGCGGCTTATGACGAAGGCGGCCGTCTGGCGGCGGCGGGAGTGGTGCAGCCGGAACTGCTGGCCTTTTTGTTAGAGGATCCTTATTTGGTACGGAAACCGCCTAAAACCACTGGACGAGAATACTATGGAGCCGGTTATGTGAAACGACTGCTGGATTTTGCGGCGCCTCGCGGTATCAGCCTGACAGATGCCTTGGCTACGGCGACTCGGTTTACGGCGGAAAGTATTGCAGTTGGGCTGCGGCAGTTTGCACCGGCGCCGCCGGATACTTTGATCGTAGGCGGCGGCGGCAGCCACAATCTGGTGTTGATGCGGCATTTGCGGGATTGTCTGCCCGGCTGCGCGGTTAAGACCAATGAAGCGGTCGGGTTTCATAGTGATGCCAAGGAAGCGGTGGCATTTGCGGTTCTGGCCAACGAAGCTTTATTCGGTAAGGAGAATAACGTTCCGGCAGCTACTGGAGCCAGACATCCCGTGGTGATGGGCAAGCTGACGCTGTAATTGCCTTTTGCTTAGAGCCTAAGCAGGCTTATACAGGAAAAAGGAACAGGGTTTTAAGATTCTGAGGAGATAGCGGATGGTAACTTATGGAGTTGACCATGTAAAAAAATATCGATCTTGGCTTACCGACGGGAGAGTGGGACTGATTACCTCCAGCACCGGCCGAGACAGCCGGTTCCGCGCTACCATTACCGTGTTGCGGGAAGTCTGCGAACTGACGGCACTGTTCGCGCCGGAGCATGGCATCCGTGGCGAACGGGGTGCCGGGGAGCTGGCGGAGGACTATCGGGATGAGCTTACCGGACTGCCGGTTTACAGTCTGTATGGCCGTGGCGGAAAGGGATTTCAGCCGGAATGGATGGATTGCTTTGATATTCTGGTATACGATATTCAGGATATCGGGGTGAGGTATTATACATTTTTATCAACATTGCTTAAGGCTTTGGAAGCTTGCTCCCCTTTCGCCCCTTGCTCCCCTATCTCCCCTAGCAGGGAAGATGCCTATGGGGGTAAGCGGTTGGTGGTGCTGGATCGCCCGAATCCTTTGGGAGGAGAGATTGTCGAAGGCGGGCGGTTAGATCCTTTGTTTGCCAGTTTTGTCGGCTGTCATCCCTTGCCTGTCCGTTATGGGCTGACCTCCGGAGAAGCAGCAGGGCTTATGAACCGGGAATTGGCTCTGGGTTGTGAGGTAAAGGTAATACCTTGTAAAGGATGGCGGCGAGGACAGATGTTTCCCCAATATGGCCGAATCTGGCCGATGCCTAGTCAGAGTTTAGCCACTTTTGAAGCGACGTTGCTCTATCCGGGGAGCTGCCTGATCGAGGGGACTAATTGTTCGGAAGGACGAGGCACCGCCGCGCCGTTTCGGATTATCGGCGCCCCCTACGTAGACGGCGAGCAACTGACAGAAGCTTTTAACCGGGAGAGACTGACCGGGGTATGGGCCACTCCGATCTGGTTTTGCCCGACAGCTTCCAAGCATCAGGGAGAGTTATGCGGTGGCCTGCTGCTCCATGTAACAGACAGCACTGCCCTGCAGCCGGTAGCGGTCGGTCTGCTATTGCTGGATTTGTTAAGGGAACTGTACCCCGATGATTTCCAGATCCTGCCGCCGTCCCGGATAGGGGGCCGGCCTTTCTTGACGTTACTGGGCGGAGACGGCACCTTGGCGGGAGATTGGGATAGAAAGCAGCTTCTTGAGCGTTTCCAGGAAGAAAGCCAAAGATTTGCTTTTTATAAAGAGCAATACCATCTTTACGATTAAGAACCAGGAGCTAGGAAAGAAAACAGTGAGCAATGAGGCGGTAAAAGGGATGTTGAAAGAAATGTTGGAAGAAGTGTTGAAAGAAACAGCAAGTGACGCTGTTATCCGGGCGGCAATCGGGCAAAAGCTGGTGGGCGGCTTTCCCGGTCCGGCGATAAGCCCGGAGTTTATCCGACTGGTAAAAGAATATAAGATCGGCAATGTAATCTTATTCCGCCATAATATTGTCAACAGCCGCCAACTAAAACAGCTGTGCGATAATATCCAGACCCTGATCAGGGAAGAAACCGGACATGGCGCTTTTATTACCATTGACCAGGAGGGCGGCACGGTAACCAGACTGCCGGAAGACTGCTGCAACGTTCCCGGTGCGATGGCCGTCGCAGCGACCGGTTCACCGGACAATGCCGGTCTGGCAGCTAAGATTACGGCCAAGGAGCTAAAAGCTCTGGGCATTAATTTTAATCTGGCGCCCTCTTTGGATATCAACAGCAATCCGGCTAATCCGGTGATCGGTGTCAGAAGCTATGGCGACACCGCAGAGGCGGTTATTGCTTATAGCAATGTAGCTCTTGACGGCTATCGGGAAGGGGGGATTTTGGCGGCGGTCAAGCATTTTCCTGGGCATGGTGATACGTCGGTAGACTCTCATATCGGCCTGCCGGTAATTGATAAAACTTGGGAAGAGCTGGAGAATCTGGAACTGAAACCTTTCCGGGCGGCTATTGCGAAAGGAACTCCGGCGGTAATGACCAGTCATATTCTCTTTCCCCGCTTGGAACCGGACAGGATTCCCTGTACCATGTCCCGACGGATGATTACCGGGATGTTGAAAGAGCGGCTGGGTTTTGACGGCTTGGTGCTTAGTGACTGTATGGAGATGGAAGCGATTCAGACATATTTTGGCACAGTTCAGGGGGTGATCGCTGCCATGAGTGCCGGAGTGGATCTGATCTTTATCAGTCATTCTCAGGAACTGCTGGCCGAGGCGGCTAAAGCCGCCTATGAAGCCGTCAGAAGCGGAGAGATTAAAGGAGCGGAGCTAACAGCTTCATCTGAAAAAATTATTGGCTTCAAGAATATGCTTGACGGCCATGAGCAAGAAGCGTATGTACGGCCGGCGAAATCTTGGGCCGATCCGGCCGGCGATGGCGGTAAAGAGCTGCAGGAAGCAACGGATCGTTTGCGTCGGGACAGTATAACCCTAGTACAAGGGGCATGGTTCCCGTTAGGGGATAACCCCTTATTTGTCGGCTGTGCGGATTATCGGGCGACCCTTGCTTCTGAACAAGAACAGGAACAGCCGGCGTTTCCTGTTTATATGAAACAACGGCTGGGAGGGACCGGACTGATCACCGGTAAGAATCCGGACAATCGGGAAATCGACAAGGCTGTCGCTGCTGCCCGCCCTGCCAGTGCGGTGGTTCTGTGTACCTATAACGGTCATTTGATGCCGGGCCAGATGGAACTGCTGCATGCGCTTGCCCGGCTGCCGGTGCCGTTGGTGGCGGTTGCTTTGCGCAATCCCTATGATTTGGCCGTGCTTCCCGCCCATGTGACCGGTATCTGCGCCTGGGATTATTCGGAGCCGACTTTGGCTGTTATGGCTGAGGTGCTGGCCGGGCAGCTGATTCCGCAAGGGCGCCTGCCGGTCAGCCTTGCGGCTGATCACCGGGAGGTGCGGGAAACGCATGAAGCGTTCCCGCGCCGGATTGGCGGCACGAAATAAGGACAGGAGAAATCATAATGATATATGCGGGTATTGACGGCGGCGGAACGAAAACGACCCTCGTGCTTTGCGACAAAGAGGGCAATCAGCTTGCTAGGAAAGTTTTTGGTTCTTTTAATCTTAACAGCATCGGTGAGGCGGCTTTGCGCACCCTTTTGGCGGAGCTGTTCGCCACGATCGGCCAGTGGGGAGAATGTAGGAGAGTCGGTATCGGCGCCGCCGGGGTCAGCAATCCGGCGGTCAGCCGGATCGTAACCGAAGTTGCCGCGAGCTATGGCCTGCGGGGGCGGATCGAGTTAAAAGGAGATCAGGAAATTGCCCTGTACGGAGCTACCGGCGGCCGGCCCGGCTGTATTCTGATTGCCGGTACCGGTTCCATCTGTACCGGTATGGATGAGCATGGCAGAATAGTAAGGACTGGTGGCTGGGGGCATCTGATTGATGATGCCGGCAGCGGTTATGCTTTGGGCCGGGATGCTTTGGCAGCTCTGGTACGAGCACAGGATGGGCGGGGAGAAGCGACTTTACTTACGGAATTCATTCTGGCCAAACTGGCAGTACAGGAACCGGAGGAGCTGATTGCCGCTATTTATGGGGCGGCGGATAAAAGTCTGATTGCCTCTTTGGCTGTAGCCGTTGAACAGGCCGGCAGACAACAGGATCAGACCGCTTTGCGGATTATCCGTCACAATGGCCAGGCTTTGGCAGAATTGGCGGCAGCAGTATCCAAACAAATAAATATGCCTGATATGCCGTTGATCCTGATGGGCGGACTATTGACGCACGAGACTTTGCTGCGGGCGGCGGCGGTTGCCGAAATCAAAGCCAGCCTTCCGCAAGTAAGGCTGACGGAAGCAGTTATGGACGGCGCGGCGGGTGCGGCATTGTTGGCCATAAATCATGATTGAGTTGTTCCTGACACAAATATGTGATAAGATCAGTATTATTAGTAATGGCATATAATCTAAATGTACGTTGTAAAGGAACAGAGGCGATGGGTAATAATGTCAAATGCTTAAATTGCGGATATATAACTAATACTATAAAATGGAAATGTCCACTCTGCGGTGTAAACCTAGTCCCTGATGATGCACCACGCAATATTGTTAAAAGACAAAAAGCAATTAGGTTAGAACATCACGCAGATGGGAGGGTGATACGTAAATGGGAGCGAGACGAAATTATATTAAGATATAACCTGCAAAACAAGCAAAGATGGTTAGCAATTCTTTTGTATCTTATTGGCTTTGGTGTAATTCCATTGCATGATTATTATCTTGGACTATTTAAAGCAGCAATTATAAAATCACTTCCCCTCCTCCTATTAATTGTTTTGGGATTAATGAATGTTAGAGGAATAATGTTATCTTCTCTTATCATTAGGTTACTTCAAGTACTTATACCAGTATCATTTATTCATAGCAGTATAGAATTTAGAAACATAGTACTAATGGCATATACTAGATAGCTAATCAGTTTCTTTTTATCTTCAACTTTTTCGTGTCTGTATGCAAGGAGGCTTTAATCATAATATCCTTTGTCATCGTCACAGCCGCAGTCTCTGTCTTGGCCGGAGCCGGGGAAGGCTTCGCTGGAAGCGCCCAGGCAGTCCACATAAGTATCGCCGACGCCGGGAAGGAGGTTATTTTGGGGTGGAAACGGGCCCGTTCCAAACTTCAAAAAGCGTACTTGCATTAAAATAACACAAGGTGGGTTGACTGTTCCGGTGAAGTTTTCATTATATGTTAGTTTTACAAGAACACATCATATTAAGACCAATGATGTGTAATAATATGAGATCAGCTTGACAAACACACTACATTTATATACAATGTGATGTGTAGAAGTAGAAATGAGGTGAATTATTATGTCTAAAATAAATGATCTATATTTATTTATCGAAAAATCGAACGATATTATCCTGACAGGTCAGATCGTAGAGGCAGGGTTTCATCGCGGTGTTCTGTCAAAACTTGTTCATGACGGTTTGCTCATAAAATATGGGCGCGGCGTATATATGAAGCCATCGGCGTGGGATGACGAGATGTTCCTTTTACAGCATCGCTATACAAAAGGGATTTTCTCGCACGAAACAGCATTGTATTTGCATGGTTTTTCTGACCGTACCCCTGCCCGTTACACAATGACTTTCCCGTGGGGATACCATGCCGCTTCTTTGGAAAGCGAAAATGTCAATGTAAAGAGAGCCGTAAAAGATAAATACGAGCTCGGCATTATGCAGCATCCATCACCAGCAGGCAACACAATAATGCTCTATGATTTGGAACGAACGCTTTGTGACATCGTGCGAGGAAATTATGCTAGTGATATTCAAGTCGTCAACGCCGCGATGAAGCGTTACGCTGCTTCAAAAATCAAAGATATTCAAAAACTGATGAACTATGCAGAACAACTGCGGGTCAAACCGAAAATGCTGAACTATATGGAGATACTCTTATGAAAACGACAAATGCCATGCAGCTTAAAGCGTTCATAAAGAAGAAGGCAGCCGAAAACAATATCTCGGCGCAGCTTGTCATGCAGAACTATATGTTAGAACGATTTCTTGAGCGTATTTCACTTTCAGCATACAATTATAACTTCATTCTCAAAGGTGGATTTCTTATCTCCGCTATTGTCGGACTTGATTCACGAACTACAATGGATCTGGACATGACCATCCGGGATTTTAACCTTACGCACGAATCAGTCAGGACTATTTTCCATGACATTTGCCGCATTAAAGTTGACGATGATGTGTCGTTTGAAGTCACTGGCGTGGAAGATATACGGGAAGGCGACGATTATCCTGGTATTAGGGTAGGACTTAAAGCCAAATACTTGCCAATCAGCGTTCCGCTCATGATTGACGTGACGACAGGAGACAAGATAACGCCGAAAGAAATTGAATACACGTTCAAACTCATATTTGATGAGCGCACTATCAGCATTTATGCTTACAACCTTGAAACGATACTTGCGGAGAAACTGGAAACGGTCCTGTCGCGTGGCATAGCCAATACCAGATCAAGAGATTTTTACGACATATATATTCTCTGGAAATTATGTGGCTCAGAGTGTGATGTTTCCGTATTGGCTGCTGCGCTTGAGCAGACGTCTGCCAAACGCGGCAGTGCGGCAGTGATGAAACGGTACTCCGGCATTCTTTCCGATATTCTTGAAAGCGAGCAAATGCAGGGCTTTTGGGCAAAGTACCGTCAAGACTTTGAATATGCCAGTGATATTTCTTTTGGTGATGCGGTTGGGGCAGTACATGAAATTCTAGCGCAAGTATACGATTTTTGATACCAAGGCATAGCGAAATCCCGTCCTTTTTGCCGGCACAGGTGACGGTATCCATGGTGATGATGGGGGATGGTGTTATTATATTGTCAAGTCGGCAAAACCCAGGAAACATAAGGGTTTGCGCTGATTCAGTCCTGCGAAAAGTGCCGGGAAGGAGGTTATTTCGAGGTGGAAACGGGCCCGTTTCATACTTCAAAAAGCGTGCTTGCATTAAAATAACACAAGGTGGGGTGCTGATACAGCTGTCAAGGGTAAATGTGTGTTTGGCAGTTTTATAATGTGTGTTTGGCAGTTTTATAATGTATTTTTCACATAGATATGATATACTGAAAAAGTGAGAATAAGACATTAATCGTGGAGGTTTATATATGGGAGAAAAAAGCTCATCTGGAAATAAAATTGTTATCGAAGAAAATGATTTGGATATTACGTGCGGTCTGACAGATGATGAAATGACATTTAGATTTAAAGAAGCGATTAGAATAGATAATGAAATTAGAAAAATAAAAGGTTTTCCAATATGTAAGCATGATACTGAAAGGAATAAGCCCTATCTCGAATATCCAGACGGGAGGCGGGAGTATGCTTAGGAAACCAGAAATAGTAGTATTTGCAGGACCTAACGGAAGTGGGAAAAGTACAATTAAGAAAATGGCACAGACAGTTATTGAACCATATATTAACGCTGATGATATTAAAACAACCAATGCATGTTCAGACTTAGAAGCAGCGCAAATTGCTGAAAAATTGCGTGAGAAATGTGTTACAGAAGGAAAGAATTTTGCTTTTGAGACGGTACTTTCAACGGATAGGAATTTGAATCTCTTAAAACGAGCAAAAAGGAAAGGCTATTTTATTCGTTGTATTTATGTTTTAACATCAGATGCCGACATTAATGTGTTGCGTGTAAAGACAAGGGAGCAATCAGGTGGGCATGGTGTTCCTAAAGATAAAGTGATTTCTCGTTATGAGAAGGCGTTATTGCTTATACCGGAACTGATTTCCATCTGTGATATTTGTCATATTTATGACAACTCAGTGACACCATTTCGAATTTTCAAGAAAAGAAAGACGGAATTTTTTATATGGGCAAATGAGTATTGGACAGAGAAAATGATAATGGAATTGACCAAAAGTAAGTAAGAATCTTACACTTTTGCTACAGATAAGATGTTTCTTTGAATTAAATGATTTTGAAATTATTCAGAAATAGTTATAAGGATATGCTGTTTATTAAGTTTAAGGCTGTTTTCAGACATATAAATTACAATTCTCCCAGAAACTCAAAAAGTACGCCGCGGCGTACTTTTTCGTGTCTGTATGCAAGGAGGCATTAATCATAATATCCTTTGTCATCGTCACAGCCGCAGTCACTGTCCTGGCCGGAGCCGGGGAAAGCTTCACTGGAAGCGCCCAGGCAGTCCACATAAGTATCGCCGACGCCGATCACCGCCCCGAAGCTCACCGGAACCTCGATACAAAGCATCTGGCTGATGGTAAAATGACAGGTCCCGTCTTTTTTGCCGGCACAGGTGACGGTATCCATGGTGATGATCGGGGATGGTGTTATTATATTGTCAAGTCGGCAAAACCCAGGAAACATAAGGGTTTGCGCTGATTCAGTCCTACGAAAAAGTGCTGGGAAGGATTTCAATGAAGTAAGCCATTTTATTGCTGACACTGTCACTGTCTGACGCTGTACGGATCTCTTTAAAGGTGAGCGACACGATATTGGTTACCCATTTATAAAGCTGTTAAGGGAACAGGTGGCATCCTGATCCAGTATCAGGGATGTTTCGTCAAAGAAGATTTTATGAGCAGGGATTCTTTTTTGGTTTATTTTATTACCTCAAATATCATCTGGAGCATATCGAGTTTCAGACCTTACAGGGCTTCCTGTGTCAGTTCTGAAGCGCGGGTTGAAGCATAGATAAATTCCTTGAAGCTGGTAAGCAGGCTATCCATTTGATTTTCAAACAGGTATTGTTGCCATGACGAAGGGAAGTGAAGTGTATTGCCGGACGGAGAAGTAATATTTGTGTTGCTGACCAGACCATAATTGATGATATCACGCTTGACAATATTCTGCTGATCGCTATGCAAAATTTCCTAACTTTACAACCCGGATTCTCAGTACTCGTGACGATAATAGAGCATTGAGAGGATATTAAATCCCTCTATTTTATTGGGTTTTTATTCCAAAAACATTTGCTTTTTCTCTCGCATGTGTTATAATAAAAATAAAC
>DBDG01000028.1 GCA_002293475.1 Lachnospiraceae bacterium UBA938 | reverse complement strand
GTATTCCGGGAAATCAGCCCCGCCTTGCCGGATGAGGCGGACAATGAACCGCTGTCAGCCGAGATGCTGGCCGGGTTCCGCCGCGAGGCCTACGAGAAGCGCCGGGAGGGTCCGGCCGGCGACCTGCTGGCCCANNCTGGCGGCCAAGCAGGGGATAGCGGCGGATCCCGATCGGTTCCTGTTCACGGTCACCACGCACCGGATCGACGGCAAGGTGTATTTTGTCGCGCATAACGCGGCAAGATCCTATACCGTGTATGTTGACGATGAAGACTTTGAGGAGCTGGAGACGCAATGGTACATCCAGCTGTTCCTGATCGTGTTCCTCGGTATTATCGATATAGCCCTTGGCCTTACCATTAAACCAGGCAGTGCACTGATTAAGAAGCTGGCGAAGCTGGCGACAGACTCGGCTATTCGGGCGATGTTTGCCGGCACGGTTACCGTCGGCATGCTGCTGGGCTTTTTTACTTACCTGTATGGGCAGAATAAGCTGAAAGAGCTTCTAAAACTGGCCTTTGCGAGCCTGAAGTGGTGGACGGTTGCCATAACAATCGTCAAATTCGTCGCCTTGGTGGTGTCGTGGGTAACCGGTGTCGTCGCAGTCTACTATACCGTGGCAATCGGTGCACTGGTTGTCGAGGTTGTTCTCCACATCAAGGACAGGCCGGTGCGGATACCCCGGATCGCTTTGGCATCTGTTATGTTCAACCATCCGGAAGCCCCCTATACTCTCGATGACCTGAATCTTGAGAAGGATGTTGATGTTCCGGTTCCCGAGTGGACCACCCTTAATACTGACTGCTCGCATACCGCCTATATGATCGACAAAATAAACGGCGATATCATTGTAAAAGCGGCCTTTGATGTAAATATGCCCCTCACGGCCATAGTAACCTGTCTGGACATGAGTGAAAATAAGGTACTAGGGGATTCAGATTCTGTAGTGGTGTCAGCTTTGATGCCGGGGCGGACCCCGTTTTATGACTTTACATTTAGAAACCACAGATTAGGATCCGAAGGTATCCGGTACGTAGACATCAAGCTGGCCTGGCGGGGGGTCGAAGTGTTCGACGTAAAGGACATAGCTACGGCCAATGGCGCTGAAGGGGACGAAATTCATCTGACTGATCATTGTATTTATGAGATTATCAGTAGACCCAGGCCTCCGTGGCCGGAGAGGGTCAGGCCTAGTATAAGAGCTTTGCGATGGGCGATAAGATGCGGACACGGTCAGTACAGTGTTCATGAGACGGCAGCGGCTATTACAGAAAATGTGAACCAACAACTTGGGCTGCGCTATAACGATGACCACGGCGCGAGTGTGTTTGTTGAAAGGGATGCCAATAGAGAAGCATATTTTATGCTGGGAAATTTTCTTAATTATTTAGATGGAGGCGCAAGAGGCCAGCCTGTCAACTGTACCGACTGTGCCGCCATAGTTGCTACGTTTGCCAATGCTTTAGGATGCGACTTAAGCCAAAAAGAAATGAGAGGTGACATACAGATCATAAATAATCAACAATATGAAATCTTTTATTGCAATGAAGTCATTAGTATCGGAGAAAATGTGTGGAGAATACCGTTTGGTATTGGCTTCAAATTTCATGCAGTCTGCATGATGGAACCGCTGGATGTGCGCTTGCCGCATATAGAGCCGGAAGTAAATAATTATCATGTTTACGACGCCTGCTTGCAGATAAATGCTACCACGACGCCAGGCGTGGGACGCAAAAAACCGGCTCTGTCAACGGGCATGCGGTTTTCGCGGTTTGATGATGATGCTCTGTTAGAATTTATCCGAGATCATAATTATGCGAGGGATTCTTATCGAGAGCATCTGGCATTGATGGAAGAAAGAGGTGTTCAAAGCTGTTACTACAATAACGCCAAGAACAATAACCCTAGTGAAAAATATAAAAGATTAATATTATAAGCGGAGAGGAAAGGAGTACGTACATATGGATTACCCTTATCAATATGCTGCCGCCATGTTTGACGGCAAAAAAACCGCCACAGGAGAAGCGGACATCGGCTTTCGGACGGACGGCACCGTGCCGTTCACGGTTGATGCTTTCGTCAGGGTGACGGAAAACCTAACCGAAAAAGTTATCCTGACCCAGCCAGGCAGTTTCAGCCTCGGCATTGCCGGGAACAGGCCTTTTTTCCGGAGGGAAGGCTTCCCGGATATGATCGGCACAGAGAAAATGCCGGTGCGGGTGGGCGAATGGACGCACGTTTGCGCCGTATATGACAAGCCGACCGCGTTTCTCTATGTCAACGGGATCACCGTCGCCGACGCCGACCTGACGGGAAAGGACAGCAAAAGCAGAGAGCCGTTTGTTTTCTTCCCAGATACAGTAGGCGAGCTGCGTCAGGTCCGCTTTTTTGACAGAGGCCTGACAGCGGAAGAGATCCGGCATTATATGATGGAAACCGAAGCTGACGCCCTTAAGGGTCTGGCCGCATATTTTGATTTTAGCCGGATCCCGGCCGCCGAGACCGTCAAGAATCTGCCGGTCAAAATAGAGGATGATTCCATGTACCGGCTGTATTCCAAAGGGGCGCGGTTTTTTATCAATACTTTTGCCAGTATCGACAAAGAGCCGCGGATCAACCCGGGCGGGAAGCATAACGATTCCTACACGGTACAGGCCTGGGTATATTTCCATGAAAGCGAGGACGGGATCAAGCAGACGGTATTCAGTAACGGAGATCTAAAAGATGCGGCGGGCATGTCCCTATATATTGAAAAGATAAGCGGTGAGTACAAGGTAAGGGGCTCAAGGGGCACCATCAATGAAGCCGGTATTCTTACCTCAGACGCAAGCGTGAGACCGAAGCAGTGGGTAAACCTTGCCCTCACCTATGGCATTGATAGCATGAAGCTGTTTATCGACGGGATACCGTCCGGTCGGCTGAGCGGGCTGTTCCCGATCGTGACGGACCTGAAAAAACCTTGCCTTTACATCGGCGCTACCGTGGTGGATAACGGCCTGAACGGGCAGAAATGGCTGGATGGCTGTATTTCCCGGCTTGACATCTGGGAGCGGGAGCTGGACGGTCATGAGATCGAAAGCTATGCCGAAGCGGCGCCGGAAACTGACGCGGATGGCCTGTTGGCAACCTACGATTTTCACGTCGGAAGCAATATAAACCGATGCACGGGAACCCTGCTGGGAGAGCATAACCAGCTTACCTACGGGGAGATTTCATATCCTTTTTATTCACAAGAGGAGACATCGTTCCAGGAAAGCGGCGGTACCATACCGGCCGCGGCAGACACGGTTGCTTACATAGAAAAGGAGCTGCGGTGGTACCGGAAATTATTTATGATGCTGATGGCCGGATTCGTTGATATCGTCCATGGAGTAAAGATCAGTGAAAATGAATCCTTGGATAAGTTACTCACCCGGCTGGCAGCCGATTCGACCGTCCGCACGATGTTTGCCGATACCGATGCGGTTACCGTTTCTGTGCTAAAGGGTTTTTATACATATCTCTATCGGCAGAACCTGCTTAATCATATTCTCCTAGCCGCTTTTAAACCGGTAAGACAATGGTGGAAAGTCTCGTCTATGATAGCGGAATCCGACTTTCTTGCGGCATCGTGGGTACTTGGCGTACCGACCGCTCATTATACGGAGGGGCTTAATCTGCTGGCCTATAAAGTGCTGCTTCATATCAAGGAAAAACCGGTAAAAATACCGGATATCGGCCTGTCTTCCGTACAGTTCAGCCATTCGTCAGAACTGTACACCCTTAAGCACCTCCAGCTGGATGGCAGACAAAACGTTCCGGTTCCCGAATGGGCGAGCAATCGGACTGACAGCGCCCATGTCGCCTATATAGCGGACAAAATCAGCGATACCGTTGTCGTCAAAGCGATATTTGACTTCCGCAGCCCCGGTACCTTCATAGTGAGATGCTACGATGTAAGCGATAGAAGAATGTTTGGTGATTCGGAGGCGGTTACCGTGACGGCGCCTGTCAAAGGGAAAACAGAAAGTTATGACTTTATTTTCAAGGAGCATAGGATGAGTAGCGATGGCGTGCGACGCGAAAAAATCACCCTAGCTTGGGAATGTTGGGAAGCCGGCCAGGAGGACGGCTCCGACGGAGCAGCTTACGAAATCATCAATACAGAGGTAACTCTATATATGCTCTTGTCCGTTCCGGCCTTGCCATGGAGCGATTATTGCCGTCCCGATATCAAGGTCCTGGAACAAGCCTGTGACTGGGCGCACGGGGCACAGAGCGGACGTGAAATTGCCGCGGCAGTTACGGACAAAGTAAACAGCGGACTTAATCTGTCCTATGGGGACGGAACCCCGCAATATGTAAAAGAAGATGATGACGGCCCGTTTTTCGAGCTATCCCGGTTTATGCATGAATTAGGAAAACAAAAGAAATGCAACAGCACGGATTGTGCTGCCATAACGGCAACCTTTGCGAATGCCTTGGGATGCGGCTTGACCCAGAAAAGAATCGGCAGAGATTTTCTATGCAATGCGTTCCGGTTTATCGGTAAGACAGGAAACATAAATTTTAATGTGGTCTTTGAATACCATGATGTCTGTATGCTAGAGCCGCTGCAGTTTGTGGAAGGAATCGCCCCGCCGGAAAACACTTACGTGATTTATGACGCCTGCCTGCTGTTAAACGGCAGCTTAACCCCATCGGCATCCACGGGCACTTATTGGGTCGTGAAAGGAACGCCGTTCTCGCGGTACAGTGACGAGGTAGACCTTATAGATGTTACGATATACGAGAAGATGTATTATCGGGAGCATCTGGCATATTTAAGTGATGACGGATTCAAAAAGTGTAAGTATGATCAGGCATATAATCATATTGACGGTAATATCTATAAGAGAATAGTAAGGTAGCTGGTCGTTATTTGGATCTGTCGTTGCCCACTACCCCGCCAGGCAGAAAGATGATTTGCATTTTTCTGCCTGGATCATTGTAGGCGGGCGTGTTTGAAGGATTATGAAATTTGGATAGGTGGCATTGCAAGGTTAACATTCGCTTATATGGTTTGAGTAAAGGTTATGAATTCTTGGGCTTTTTGAGGGTCGATGCCGAGTATGGGGCTGTTATCGACCCGGACGGCAGTACCGGCATGGTAGGCTCCGGTACCGGTAAGGCGGTGGACTTCGGCAATGTTATCAAGGGTGATGCCTGATCCGACAAGGATTTGCAGCCGGGGTGCTGTTTCTTTCATTTTCCGGATGGTGTCCATTCTTTCCGCGAAGCTTCCTTTTCCGCCGCTGGTCAGTACTGTTTTGATCTCTGGGTAGGATGCGAGGATCTTGACTGAAGTAACCGGATCCACTGAGTCATCGATGGCACGGTGGAAGGTGACCGGAAGGTTCTTTACGCAAGAGAGGAGCTGCTCTAGCTGGTCGGTATCAATGTGACCTGACGAGTTAAGCATGCCAGTTACTATTCCGTATGCCTTGGTTGCTAGGATGGCGCTGATGTCGTACTTCATGACAGAGATATCATTTTCTGAATAGAGAAATCCGTTTGAATGTGGGCGTAGCATGACATTTACCGGGATATGTACCGTGTCGCATACCTTGGCAATTAAACCGATTCCCGGAGTCAGGCCGCCTTCTGCGAAGCCCGTGATCAGTTCGATCCGGCCGCCGCCCGCCTGTTCTATGGCGATGGCGTCATCCAGTGTTGTGGCGATTAATTCGATAAGCATGATAAAGCCTCCTGTTATTTATATCTGATTTTATTTAGTATCTGCTTTTCCTCGTAAATTTTCTAAGCAATCAATAATACTATGAAATATTTCTTTTTCATTGATATTTGTATATGAAACATAAATTCTTTGCTAAATCTGCCATCTTTTTAGATTCCAAAGCCTTACACTTTTATAATCAGTATGATTAATTTATCTGTTTTCATTACTATTCTGTTTACAATTACTACTACCAAGTAGTTTGCATATTGTCTATAATATAATTTATTTCGTTACCTGTCAACTATGCATAACTTGGTATTATTTTTGCCTGAATTACAATTGAAAGTCCCACTTCTCATACTCAATGTAGATTTTACTCTTAGATTAAGCAGGGTTTACTCTTGCATATAATTGCATTAGGCGTATAGTCACAAATGGTTGTCTGATCAAGTGGCGGTAATAGGAGGCCTTTATGTCCAATCTAATATCAGGTAACCACAAACATTTGACGCTTGTTGACTGCACTTATATCGAGGAATTTGAACGATGCCAGACCATTTCGGTCTATCTCAAAATACCTCTGTAAGGATCCGTCTACTATTTCTGATGAAGTGTTTAAAAACAGGATCCCTAATTCATGGAACCGAACAGTTTTAACAATAACTATTACTTTATGTATAATCATTGATTCGTCGCCAATCCCTCAGTATAAATCATAAAAATTAACACAATATTAATTTTACATAAACTTCATATTGACAATATGACTCATATCAAAGGAAAGATTGCAGAGATTGGAAAACACGAAGAATTATTAAAGAAAAACGGGTATTATGCGAGCTATATCAAAACGAATAATATTCTAAAGGAGAAAAAATGTTAAATATAAAGAAAAAAATATCTTTTTTATTTATAGTATATCTTTTTGTTTTAGGTTCTTATAATAATTTAATAGATGTGAAAGCTTTTGAAAATAAAGAGGAAATTGATTTGCTTTTAAATGAAGATACAAATATCCAAGAAATAATTAAGGAAATTAAAGAAGTTGATCCCGTAGTTCAAATTACTGAATTTGAAGAAGTTTCATTATTGCACTTAGAACTTTCAAAACCAGGCTATCTGGATAATATTCTTAATGATGAATCTATTATCAACCAAGTAGAGCAGATAGGAACTATGCCAGATATTGAAATTGGCAGGACCGATTTAGGTTCCATCTATTCAGGCGAAAAAATAGTTGGCGGAGAAAAATTATATAATAATAGCAGAAAAAGAATGACGAACGAAACAATTTTTGATTTAATGGGATGGCATGTTGATGAAGTTACGGATAAAAGGTATCAACAGGAGAAGATGTAAAAATTGCACTAATTGACAGTGGTGTGGATTATGAGCACCCAGTGCTAATAAACAGTATTAATTTAACTGATGCAAAATCATTTGTTACTGATGATACTAGTGTGAATGATACAAATGGACATGGCACGATGGTAGCAGGTATTATTAAGCAAATCGCTCCAGGTGCTAAAATCACACCCTACAAAGTAATGGGGGATTATGACGGCGATTCCGCGTGGGTGCTCATGGCATTAATTGAGGCTGTGGATGATGGCAATGATATTATCAATTTAAGTCTGGGTACATATAAATGCAAAGATATTAAGAGTGAAAGACTAATAATTAAGGCATTCGAGAGAGCAATGCAGTATGCCATAAAAAATGATGTTATTGTTGTAGCATCATCTGGAAATCTGGGGCTAGATTTAGACAGTTATTACAAGTCAGAACATATGATACATTTACCTGGCGGCGTCAAGGATGTGAATACTGTATCAGCTGTAGCAGGCGGAGTATTGACTTCTTATAGCAATTTTGGCTCTGATATTCAGTTTTGTGCTCCCGGTGGCGATCTAAATTATATAGATGGTTATCTGGATTTAAATAGTTTAATTTATTGTCTATACCCGACAAGTATGGACAATGGGTTATCAACAATAGGCATTCCACAAGGATATACGTTTTCATATGGAACCAGTCTCTCGGCGCCATGTGTCTCGGCTGGATTAGCAGATGTGTTGTATTATTATGGTAGCAAAGACGAAAAAGTTAAAAGCAAAGATATTGAAAAGGCATTATCTATTGGTACAATAGATTTGGGTAAAAAAGGGAAGGATCCGTATTATGGCGAAGGACAAATTAATATATACAATACATTAATGAATAATTCTTATTGACAATTAAAAATAAATGGCGTATCATAAAGTAATTAGATAGTTACATTATGATACGGAGGTGTTACATTGGTGCGGAATAGGATGAAGGTTTTGAGAGCAGAGCGTGATTGGACACAAGCAGATTTAGCTGAGAGAGTAGGAATTTCTCGCCAAGCGATTTTATCAATCGAGAAATACAAATATACTCCCTCGCTCGAGCTAGCTTTCAAAATAGCAAAGGTTTTTGATAAATCCATTAATGATATTTTTGAATACAAGGAGGACACTTACTATGAATGAACAGATCATTATTTTATTTTTTATCATTATTTTTACTTGTACTTTTGTTTTTCTTCGTGTATGGAAGGCTAAAAAGGAGATTGAGTACAAAGGGGATGAACGCTGGGTAGTGATCCAAAATAAGGCAAATCAAATAGCTTACTTTGCACACTATATCTTAATAGTAGCGTTAGCTATAGCCAGTACGATAATGATATTTTCAGATTCCCCCAAAAACGTGTCATATAATCGCGCCGTGATCTATGGCATATTATTTATTGGTCTATATAATGTTTTAGAATTATGTGGATTGTTGTACTATAATAAGCATCTATAGGCGAAAGTGTAATAAATTTGTTTATGGAGGAGAGGGCGTTACTGACGGACTCTCTTCAGCTGTCCAAAACTCCGGCATCGTTAACATCCATCCGAGAATAAATGTCATAGCAGCCACTTAACAATACCGTTACGTAAGCGCATAATCTTAGGGTGGATTTCATCCGACCTGTGATTACCGTAGGAGTGATTAAATCATTTGTTTCAACCGCGATTGCCTAGGAAATCATGCTCTTTAATCAGGCTAATCCGGATATAAGGTAAGCGCGTAGTTTGGGGGTTTCCCCTAAAAAAGAATCCGGAATCTGGCAATCGATTCCGGAATGCAAGCGTTTTACTCCACTTTGTTCTTGCATAGTTCCTGTACTTCCTCGCTCCACGGGCAAGCCTTGAAAGCTCTTCATCTGACATATTCTTACTGGGACGGTGCGAGAACAAGAAATGCAGGTATTCATATAGATTCAGTTTATAAGCCTTCGACATCTCCATGATGGTCAGATACAGAGAGTTGGCTGCGGCTCCATC